>JANWKP010000122.1 GCA_025451315.1 Nitrososphaerales archaeon
ACTCAATTTTCCCTTCATCATCTGACATTCTAGGTCAAAGATATTGTTGACGATTAACGGATTTCGCGATATAGTGTAATAAAAAGAGCCTATCAGAAACGATTTTCATAATTAGGCAACAAAGCATTTTCTTTCATAAACTCGTGGAATTGACAAATTAATTCAGCATTTTTTTGGTTTGTCAATTGAAGAATTTTGTTTACTGTAGTTGAAAGGTTAGAAGGCAAATCTATATACAAACCTCCTGGCCGTGTCTGTCATATTTCTTAATTGTATTGGATCGTATAATAATACACTGCTCAAGTATGTGAGCCCATCTAATTAATGGGCCCGAGGGGCTTCATACCGATATCGGATCCAATAAATGGATTCATTTAAACCAAACTTTTGACTTATGGGCTCGCGATGAATCTTTATATTTTTTTCTATTCATTATTTATCAGGTTTCATTCATCTAAATTAGTCAATAATTATTTTAATTTTTGTTTTTTATTGGCAATATCCTGTTCTGTCATTTTTCCTGCAATAACTATTATATATACCCAAGGTATGGAGAGTAGATATGGATACGGCTAAAATAGGAGATTCATTTTATCTAATTTTCCTAGTGTCGATTAGTTTGATAATTGCGTCATTTATAGTAAGTGATGTTAATTTAGATTCATTTGGTCAATCATCATCGAGCAACTACACCATAGCAGCAGTTGGTGATATAGGATGTGACGAAAATGCCACCAAAACATTCACTACTATATCAAACCAGAAGCCAAATTTGACTTTACTTTTGGGCGATTTGACATATGTAAACGTGTTCGATGATGAAGTAGACAATGACAGCATAGGATGCATTGTTAATATGACAAACTCCATTGCAAATCAATCAAAAGTAATCGTGGCTCTGGGCAACCATGATATATCTAATCAAGATGTAGATGCCGCTACAAAACAGAAATACTTGAAAGTTTATGATATCCCTAAAGAAGGATTTTATCAAAGGAATCTCGACAATGGCCAGATCACTATTATAGTCATGAATTATACAGGGCTTACACAAAATTATAGACAATCACTGCTAGAAAATTCTCCACAGTATAGTTTTATCAAAAGCGCTTTGGAAAATTCGAATGCAACGTATAAAATTGTGATTAGCCATGCTCCTTTTATTTCACAAGATTGTACATATTGTCATAAACCTCTTAAAGGGGTTTTTACCCTTTATCACGAATTGTTTAAGAATAATGATGTTAAGCTAGTATTGTCAGGACACAATCATAATTATCAAAGAATTGATAATGAAGGTATAACTTACATTACAAACGGCCTAGGAGGCAAAAGCCAATATCAATTGAACAGTGAGTCAGAAGGCAATTTTTCAAAACCCTATGGAATCACAAATTTGATTTTACAGCATGGAACCATCAATGGACAATTTATTAGCCAAGACGATAACCGATCAAAGGATTCCTTTTTGATACAATTGTCCCATTGATACACATTTTATTGTTCATTTAATAAAATATTTCTAAAGGATGGGTTGAAAAGTAGAGTATATGCCTTGTTTCTAAGATGGTTGTTGCATACTGGTTTCGCAATTAACAGTTTATTGTCATTCATAAGATTTTTGAGAGTAGTGATTAGAGACTATAAATGAAATTTTGCTTTACCATTCAGTATGGGAGACAAATTTGACTCATTATTATCACTCAATATTAGTAAAACAAATATTTGGTTCAACGGGATTAAGTTTTGTATGGTATATGGGTTAACTGCGTTGAAAATAGAATTGGACTCGATTCTTTCATCCCTCATAGTCATCGAAAAGCTTGATTAAAGGAGAGGTATTTTATTTTAATTCTTCAGGTTCATCTTTTAACATATTTCATCTTTTAGTATTCTATAATGAGAATCTATTAAGTGTTCCTTTGAGTAACAATGTTTGATTCCCTTATCTAATTTCGTTAGTTTTTTGTCAAATTCTCTGTCATCTTTGATAATTGATTCTAATTGTTTTGTAAAAAAAATGCCAGATATAAGTTTGAGATATTCCCTTTTAACCTATCAAACGGTCCTTAATTGATATTATCTTTTGAATAATATTCATTGATACTAAATCTTATTTCCATAATATTCTTATCTGGGGAATCTGTAAATTTGAATTCTTTTTCCAGAATATCTCCATATAAATCTGAAATCATGTTCTTTATTTGCAGAAACTGTTCCTAATCGAATCTATTCACTTAACATGTTTTATTTCTCTGTTATGGTAGTCAACAAAGGGCCGCAGCCAATTCCGTACATGTTTTAACTTGCAATTCTTTAGCCTACAAGGAAAGTAATCATCGAAACTTTTTGTCCTGTCTTTGATATACTGCATTGACCTCTCAATCAGGCTTTTCTCTACAGAATAATGAATGTGATGTTTGAGTCCAAAAAATCTTCAAGCTTGTGGATACCATGTACCGCCATCAGTGGATACAGACACCTTAAACCGGTATTGTCCAAAACATTACTGCTAATCCAAAAAATTTAATAAATACGCAAAATTATATCCTTAATTGAATCCTAAGCGAAAAATACAGGGGAGAAACAGGTCAAACGTAAAAGAAACTGCTGATATAAAATCTTCGGAAGAACGTATTGATGATCCATATCTTCGCCATCAAGAAACTATGATGGATTTGGCAGCAAAAGGAAAGCCAATTGGTAAACTTCGCCTTGCTGCATTGAAGCAGGCACGCCAAATGCCGGTATCGGATGATGGAACTCCTGGCCCGGTAACTGCTGAACATATTTTCTCACAGCCCGCTATACCTGAAAAAAGCAATTGGGTACAAATGGGACCTACTGCAATTCCACATGGACAGTCGGTCTCTAATTTACCAGTATTGGTTACAGGTAGAATCACTGCTGTTGTAATAGATTCATCTGATCCTGATAATGTAATTTATCTTGGTACAGCACAAGGAGGAATCTGGAAAACAACTGATTCTGGAAGGAACTGGATTGCAAAATCAGATTATGCACCTTCGTTATCCATTGGATCCATTACAATGGATCCAATGAGTCCAAGTATTTTATATGCAGGAACTGGCGAAGGTAATATCGCCTGGTGGGAAAATGTTGGTGGTAAGCATCCTTCTAGTTATTATGGATGCGGAATTTTAAAGACTACGGATGGAGGAGAAAAATGGACACTCCTTGGTGGAGATGATAACGAATTTAACGGTGCTAGCTTCTTTCGTCTAGCTATTAATCCATTAAAACCATCAACCATTTTTGCTACTACTACTATTGGACTTTATCGAAGTACTGATAGTGGAGAGCATTGGTCAAAGATGAGCAGAGGGCTTCCTGAAATCACAACAACTATTATTGCTGCTACGGACATAGTAATTAATCAACAAAATCCGAACATAGCATATGTTGCTTTTTGGGGAGGTGGTATTTATAAAAGTAAAGATGCAAATGCGGAAGAACCCATCTGGGAAAAGTTAGATGGCCAAAACGAGTATAAACTTCCTAGTAACGGATTTAAGCGAATTGCGCTGGGCATATCTTCTTCTTCATCTAATTTCGTTTATGCCCTTATGGCAAATAATGAGGGCCCGCTTGGAACGATTGATAAATTTTATTATACAGATGATGATGGACAATCATGGAAAAAGATAGAATTACCTGGTATGCAGTATGATAAATATTATCCCTACAGCATAGGTCCCTTTGGGAGTTACAGCATTAATGTTGCGGTTGATCCCTCCACGCCACATATTGTTTATTTAAGCGGAGTATCAATATGGAAAGCAATACACAATGCAATTGATGGTACATGGAGGATCACAGATATAGGTCAATATATTCATGCAGATAATCATGCATTTGCGTTTAATCATAATGATCCTTTTGTGATCTATGCTGGAAATGATGGAGGTATTTACAAGTCAATTGACGGTGGTGAGACATGGATAGATGTGATTAACGAAGGGTTGTGTATAACACAATTTGAGTTCATGGACCAACATCCAAGCTCGGACGCTGTCTTATTTGGCGGCACTCAAGATAATGGGACACTTCAGTTTCGCAATAATCCTGCATTTTACTATTCAGATTATGGAGATGGGGGATTTGTATCGATAGATCCACAAAATCCAAAGAATGTTATTCATCAATACATAAGAACAACCTTATTACATTCTGAGCAAGCTGGAAAAAGAGATAGCTGGAAAGAAATTTCTGAGGGTATTGCAGACAGTCCTTCTCTTTTTTATGCTCCGTTTACACTAGATCAAGAAAATTCTAAAAACATAGCATTTGGCTCGAACAAAGTTTTTCTTGACGCAGATCAAGGACGCAAAAAATGGAAGTTAGACAACGGTAGCGAAAATTCTATCAAGTTAAATTTAGATCCTGGCGATCTGGTTTCCTCGATCAATTATGTTAAGTCGAATCTCATGTATGTGGGTACTACTAAAGGAAAGGCATACCGCCTTACAAACACTGGAGATAGATGGAACGTTACACCAATTCACTCAGATCCATTACCTAATTTGTATATTTGGGATATGGCTTCAATTCCAGGCCTCGATAATGAGGTTATCGTAGTTATGGCAGGTTATGGGTCCCAAGAGAAGCCGACCTCACATATATGGAAAGCTACCATTCCAGATGACCAGAAAAAAACAGCATGGGAGAATATCAGTGGAGAAGGCACAGGTCGATTGCCAGATACACCAATAAACTCTATTGTAATTGATCCTAAACCGCCTCATACAATATACGTAGGTACGGACATTGGTGTATTTAGATCTAGTGCCAACAATGATAAAACATGGATACGCTTTAGCCATGGACTTCCAAACTGTGCAGTGTATGATATGCGTCTGCATACGTCATTAGCAAGGCGACTGTTACGAGTCGTAACTCATGGACGTGGTGCATGGGAAAGAGATCTTGACTCCGAGTCAATGCCTGACACCAATCTGTTTGTACGGGATCACCTTATGGATACAGGACGCTTTAGCCCATCCCCAGACAACATAAAAGCTGCATTCGTTGAAGATTATCCTCAAACTGAACGTCAAAATAATGTGATAACATCAGTAACGACACTAAAATGGGATATGTGTGCTGACATAAAAGTTGATTCTCCTACCGGAAACCCGCCGTCATTTCAAATGGATATAGAAGCGGTGGACTATGTGAATTTTGAATATAAATTAATCCCCAGTTACCTGGTGTCGGGACGGGTCAACCGGGTGTATGTTCAAGTACATAACCGGGGCATTAAAGAGGCTCTGAAACCAGTAAGAATAAAGTTACTATGTGCCAATCCTATAGATACTGATCCTATTAAATACCCTGATTTACCACAAGATTTTTGGACATCATTTCCAAATAATCACAAAGATAAATCAAATTGGATGTCTATTGGTTTATATAAGGTACTTCCTGACCCTCCAAAGACATTGACACAGATTGAACCCACAGTAGTATCGTGGCAATGGAATGTTCCACCTATAGGAGAAGGTCAAATAGGAATATTAGTCGTAATAGATTCTGAAGAGGACCCGATTCCTGCAAGCAATAAAATATTTGATATAGAGACTCTAGTCAAGAATGAAAAACATGTTGGATTAAGGAGCATAAATGTAGTAAATCAAGGTTGAGATTGGTCTAGCTCAAAACCTAATTTATCATTTGACTAAAGTGGAAAATACAATTCTTAATTTATGTCTTAAATATGCAAACTTTCTAAGGTTCTTGCAAATTTTACTAGGATGTTTATCAGTTATTTTTTCATTAGTTACTACAACACTTAACTTTATTATATTTATGAGATATATTAATTTCAATGACTCTTCACTTGCCCTTCTTTGATTTATTATTGTGACAATCTGCAAATGGATTTAACCAGTTTCGTACATGCTTTAGATTGCAGTCCTTTATTCTACATGGAAAGTAATGATCAAAGCACTATGTCCTATCCTTGATGTACTGCGTTATTCTCTCAATGAGACTTTTTTCCAGATTGGAGTTAATCTGATGCCTTAACTTTAAGAACCTACAAGTCATCGGGTACCAGGTACCGCCATCTGCTGATACTGAATGAGCGCCATATTCACTGATAATGTTTGACAGAAAGCGTTCTGTAACGAACATGTTCCTTTCCTTGGATTCATTATCTAAAAAAGAGTTTGAGAATTTGTCTGCCTTCTGGCTCAATAGCCACCCAAAGTTATACATAATCTGAACCAACCTTTAACAATGTTTCATCAACTATGAATTCTGAAATCTTTTTTCCTCTTGATGAAATCTGTCCTGGATGTTACTTTTGAATCCAATTCCAGATTGCAACACGGCTTCTCTTGACCTGTGTAAATAAAACATTGCTTTGGCAACACCTCTGCTTGATAATCCAAGAAAGTACAAATACAATGGGTGACCAATATCTAATGATGATGTTCTGTTTCTTTTGGTGATCATAGAAGAGATAGAACATCTTCAAGCTACAGATTTATCGTTAAGTTAACAGCACCTATTGTAATATCTATAAGTATTGTCTGATACAATACAGGGTTCAAATCCCGCACTTCGCACTCCATTTTTCTGCGGGATTTGACCACAAGAATAAAGTAATTTGGTTAATTATTAGATAATGAAATAGAATATTGAGGATGTTAACACAGTAAAAATTACAAGTATAATTAATAGTCATTGTTATATTGACATTTTGGATTAAGGATTTGTGAATATATCGGAGAATCTACTATGCTCAAAGTATCATTATCTGTTTATCTTTCTATTCCTAACTATGTTCGTAATTCCCTTTTCAGATTTATCTAGCGCATTTGCTCAAGAATGGGTTATAGATACCATACCTGCAGAAGTGGTTCCAGTAGGGGTCTGATTCAATCCTGCCAACGAAAATATGTATTTATCCATCTCACGTCCAAACTTGATAATCGTCATCGTTTCTGACACCAATGAAGTGATAGACACCATTGGGGTAGGGATCAATCCTGTCGGCATTGCATATAATAGTGGTAATGGGAACATGTATGTAACTAACTTCTCTTCCGGCACCGTCTCATTTATCGATTCTGACATCAAAGAAGTGATAGACACCATTGAGGTGGGAAGTCAACCTATTGGGATTGTGTATAATACTGGCAATAAGAACATGTATGTCGTTAACCAGGGCTTCCAATCTGTCTCCGTCATTGATACTACCACCAGCGAAGTGATAGATAACATACCAGTTGGCGAAGACCCTAGACAGATAGGGTATAACCCCGTCAATGGATATATGTATATAGTAAATCAACAGTCAGGCACAGTCTCTGTTATTGGAATACTTCATCCAACTGCCTACGCAGGACCAGACCAGACACTTATGTCGGGAGATAAGGTACAACTGCGGAAATGGGATAGAAAATACTGACGATAACGGGGATGGTGCAGAAACACAAGAATCAACTGAATCAACTGAATCAGGAACTGATTCAAGTTCAGACTCTAGCAGTGAGAGTGATGGAGGAGAAAGTGGAGACAATAATGGTGGAGATAGTGGTAATGACAACGGAGATAATGGAGATAGCGGAGGCAATTCCGGTGGAGAAGAATCAGATAGCGATAACTAGATACTTAAAAAACCATTTATATTTTAATTTCTAAACTATTTTTTTATCCAAATAAATTAATGTCTTTAATATTAAATCATCACCCGCCATTACAAGCATGTTTCTATCATCATACGCATTTCCGATGATAATGATAAGTAATGAGGAATATACTACCCAGAGAAAAACCGCCCAAAACTGTCGGTCGAACAATTATACCATAGAGAAAAATACTTGATGGAATTCTCTACGTTCTTAGAACTGTAAGTCTGCGTTGGAAGATGCTAACCAGAGAATATAATTCTAATCTACTAATTATATAAAATTTTAAGAAGGGAATGGCAGAGATGTTTTCAAAAAGATGTTGATTAGACTATTGAAAATCTATGAAGACAATCAGTATCAAATAGTCAGGCAATCACTAGATTCTATATCCATAAAGTCACCTTTAGGGGCTATGATCGGAAACAAACCCACCACAGATAATAGCAAACTGGGCTGAACAAATAGACAAATTTTGACAGATAAAAAAGGTATCACGCAGTTAGCCGTAATACCCATGCTATCAGTACTAATGATATCAAACTGGTAACAGATGTGTTTATAGTGCGGCTATTAAAATGCCACCATCATCCAAACCCCTATCAAGAAGAAAAGGGAGGATGAGGGGAAGGTTACAACATTTATGTCTTGATTTCGCATATAGTTCCATACAAGGAGAACAGGAATTAATCAGATGAGGATATGTACTGCATATTATTAGTCATAAAAGAAAAAGGGGGTGAAGTCTTGATAACAACACAACATTACCTAAATCGGGAAAAATGTTCTGTAAAAAGATAGGTTGTAGAAAGAACAAACTCATGGCATAATAGATTCCAACAACTGTTTACTCGATAAGAAAAGAGGTAAGAAAAGTATCAAAGACTAATACCGTTTTCTTGTTGCATTATCATCTATAGTAATATAATTTTGGGATAGATTCTTGGATTCTATTATTATATAATATATCAAATATTGGGGATCTGATTTTCATCTGTTCGTTAGATTATATTTTTTTGATTTGACATATCTATTATATTATCTCAAAATGAAAAAAAAATTTAATCTGACTTTACCGTAAGCTCCATACCTTCAATTGTGGCAACGGTATTTTTTATGCGATCTTCTTTATCGTATAGGATTATATCAAAGGACACAGGATATATTCCTGGAGGTAACGGAAAATCATACGAGAAACCTGCCTTGCCACTATCCGTTACAAAGGGTTTGTTTCCATGAACTTTTGACAACCTATCAAACTCTTTTCCCTCATTTTTGAATATAACGTCAAACGCAGTATTGTCAAGAGATGTAAAACCCGAAGTATTATTCTTAAATGTAAGGAAAAAGGCAAAATCAGATCGAGTATAATTTCCTTCTTCACCTAATTCTTGGCTTGGATCCTTTGGACCAAATTCAAATTCTATATCCATTGAATTATCCACTGTATATGTAAATATTCGATCGTATGATACCCTAGGATCTTTAGATGTGTTAGTTAAATCATTGAAGGGCTTTGATGCTTCGATGATTGCCGATACCGAATAAATCCCAATCAATAAAATTGGTATAGCAATTACTGCTATAAGGGATTTCCTCATTATACCTCGATTCCCCACTTTAGACCAATCTTAGAAATCCGATTGTCTTGATCACCTCTTGAAGAACGATATTGCATTAGAGGGCTATGTTTCATGTATTGTAACGGACAAATTGCTACATGTTTGTATCTCACATTTAAGGATTTGTAAACTATCATTCCTTTAAACTTCCTTATTCAAATTTTTGCGTGATCTTGTACGATGTCAGGATACTCACCATCGTATTCATCATTACTAAAATTCATATCATCATCTTGCAGATCGTCATCTAAAAGCAATCGATCTTCCATTTCTAGGGTTGTCAGAGTACTGTCGCCCATGACCAACTCTGTTTTACATGTTCCAGCTCCGCTATTTCTTTCAAATGCGCATATAGTAACCTGATCTCCATCTTGGGCTTCTATGCAGCCACCTAGAACTTGAAATTGAGATATTAGACCGGTATCATATATCTTATCAGTCATGACGCTTGAGGTGGACGGGTCTTCCGCCACTACATCAATTGGACCTAACGCTTCACTCGTTAAGACTATTGTCACTACAAGAGTATGATCAAAACATTGTTGTCCAGTGTCTTGCGCATAACTTGTTTGATCTAAATGAGATGGTGTGCTAATTTCTAATATGACAAGTAGCCCTGCTATGAATAACAGTCCTACCCTTTTTGGTGATCCCATTAACATGAGATTATTTGTGTCAATTTCTCCCACTATCATTACGAGAAATTAGATAAAGTAGTACAATTGCATTGAGTAATTAATACAGTTTATTCAAATTTAATCATGTGGCTATTTTCAGATAAAAAAATAATCAATATCTTTAATCTTCAGATCAGTGTTATATCAATTCTTTTTTTATGATATCTGCAATTTTGCATATCAACAAATTTCACATTGTATCCATATACAAATTGATTTTGCAATATCACAAAAGACAGTTATCTGCCATTTCGACATCTTTTTGGAATCAGATGTATGCATATTATGGTGCATTACGTCATACAATCAGTGAGATTTAATTCGCACCTGAAAGAAGAATTCGTTTTTCCTCCAAACCTTTTTCTGTATAGCGAGTATTTTGAGGAATAATCAAAACTTATTTTATTTTTTTTACTTTAATATAATACAAATGGAACTGCTTACTCTGGTGAACAAAAAAATTCTAATTTAGAGAAGTTTTTCCTATTATAATTACGTTGAATTAATTACCTGTTAACAGAAATACCAAAGTTTAATTCCAATAATTAATTATGTTAAACTATAATTTTCAGTCGCTTTCCAACATTGCATACCGCGTTAGTCGTTACATTTTGGATCAGTAAGTCGTCTATACTGCTTATATTTGTTGTAATTTTATTAAAAGTGCTTCTTCTAGTTCAATGCGCATTCAAAAATCGATTTGCTCACCCGCAAGTTAACAGGGCCCCATTATTGTTTATCATGATTATTTTCCTGTCCAGTGCAACATCTTTTCCTGAAAATGGAAGAAACCCACATTTAGCCCAAATCCAATTAGACCAATAATTATTATAGTAGCATACATTTGATCAATCCTGTAAAAATCATATGAATCTTGTATCCTATATCCTAATCCATTCGTCCCACCAAAAAACATCTCAGTCACAAGTACTATGACAAGAACAAGGGAAAGCGATTGTCTTATTCCGGCAAATACATATGGCAAAGCCTCTCTTAGTGAAATATAGTAAAAAATCTGTTTATTTGAGGCTCCCATTACTTTTGCAGCATTTTTCCTTAATTCATTTCCATGATATACCCCATACATTGTGTTTATCACAATTATGAAGGTTCCTGAAAATACTGCGAGAGCTATTCTTGCCGTGTCATTTACTCCTAGAAACAACAGGAATATGGGAAATGCAGCTACAACAGGAATAGATCTTAGCATATCAACAAGCGGTTCAAAAATAATATAAAATACCCTAGAATAACCTAATACAAAGCCTAAAGGAATTCCCAGTGCTGCAGATAAAATAATTGCTATAACCGCTTTTGACAAAGTATAGAAAAGATCAGTTATAAAAGAGGGATCAGTTAAAAGGACCAAAGAAGCATATAAAACAGTCTGTGGAGAAGGCAATAGTGTTTCTGAAAAGGAGAAATAAATTGATACCAAATACCATACAAGTATAGCTATAACAAAACCCGACAAATGTAACAATCTTCTGAATCTAAATATCATTTTTTATTCCCATGTTTGTTCTACACTTAATAACCTGAAGATAATCGGATCAGTGTCTCTTTTATCCTCCGAAAGTCCGTATCATCGAGTATGTCTTTGTATTCTTTTGATTTAAGTAAATTGATATGTATAACCTCTAGAATTCTGCTTGGAATATTACTGAGAACTACAATTCTGTCAGAAAGAAAAATGGATTCATCAATATCATGAGATACAATTATAGTCGTCATTTTGTTATCGCTCAAAAATTGCAGTAGATTTTCTGTAAATCTTAACTTCATATTGTAATCAAAGGACTTGGTTGGCTCATCCATTACCAAAAGATCGGGCTTGGTCAAAATTGCTCTAAATGTACTTATCATTTGATTTTGTCCTCCGCTTAATTGATATGGATATTTTGACAAAGGAAGTTCTACATCGAACCTCCTGAGTAACGCCTTGACCTTGTCATTTCTTTCATTTTCACCTATTCCTCTAATTCTCAATGGCAAGCTGATATTATCTATAGCTCGGTACCACGGTAAGATTGTGCTGTAATAATCTTGGAATGCAAACCCAATATTTAATGGCGTACTAGAGTTGCTAAATGTCATGGTTCCACTGTCGTATTTTAATATTCCTGCTATAATATTCAATAGTGTAGTCTTTCCAGAGCCATTAGGTCCAAAAATGGTTGTTATTGTTCTTTTTTTGAAATCAAGAGTTATATTATCCAGGACGGTTTGATGCATTTTTCCTACGTCATAAGATTTGGAAATGGATCTAAGTGAAATAATTGAATGCTCAGCCAAGGTCCAACAGCTTGAAGAAATCTAATATTGTATTATGGAACAAATAAAAGATTTGTTACATTAACCTGCTTCTTAATAAAACCGCCTTCATATAATAAATCAGCAATTTCTTGTAACTCTGGCTTGATATCCTTTAGTTGCGAAGAATTATAATAATTATTTAATTTTAATTTGCTAGTCGTTTCGTTATCTAATCCCAGATATTCTACTAGAGCTTTATTGACCTCTTTTCTGTCACTGTTTGCAATATGAATAGCTTCATCGATGACAGAAATCATCTTTTTTGTAACTTCTGGATTCTTTTGGGCAAAAGAACTTTCCACCGCAAATCCTACCACGGGTATATTCTTTATAACGTCTGATTGTGCACCTGCAAGAATTGATCGTGCTTTACCATCTTTTAGGGCTAAAGTAGTATAAGGTTCAACAGAAAAAACGGCATCAACCTTTCCAGTTTCTAAGGCAGGAATCCAAGAACCAGGGGGTACTATCACATACTCAACTGCATCTGTGGCATTCAAATGGTTTTTTATCATGATTTTTGATAAGAATTGCCAGAACGCACCCTGTGCAACCCCTAATTTTTTTCCTTTCAAATCAGTAATATTTTGATATTTAGAGTCATTTTTCACTAAGATGTGACTCACAGGATTTGTAGAATTTTCTATCAGGAGAGAAAATAGTTTTATTTTATCTTTTTCCACGGAATCTATAGTGATTAAATCTATTGTTGAAATAGGACCTCCAAAATCATCTTGGGATGCTAGCATGGATTGAGCAACCTGACTTCCTGTAGGAAATAAGTTTAGAGTGTAATTAATGTTTTTTTCCTCAAGTAATTTTTTATCCAACGCGACTGCAATAGGGACTGCACCTATTAACTTGTTAGATGCTATTTTTACATTTTGTGATTCAACTGCCACTGGTGTTTTAATGGTGTCAATATTATACATTAAACAAAAAACACATAACAATAGAATACTAGAAATAAAATTCTTTGAATAGGCTGATTTAAGATTTTTCATATGTGATAATAAAATCTAGCTGATTTAATTGATGATATATTAACAAAGGATATCGAAAAAAAGTGATATCGCAATTAATCAATATCACCTAAATAAGAGTATCCGCGTTTTGATATTGTTATTCGACAATGGTAGATTTATAATTTTGGTAAGAAATATTAGCTTATTATGCCAGGAGTGGATGTCAACCCAAAAATTCAAGAATATCTATTGAGTTTGAACTTTCCAGATAAAAGTCGGAGAAAGGACTATTATGAATATGTCACCAAAGCAACTACAATTCACCCAAAAACAATGGCTCAACTAGAAATATTCTTTACAAAGATACACAAACTCCAAAATAAATTAGAAATCCACTCTAAAATTTTTGATATTGGTTCTAGGCATCGTGAAAAGCGATTCTACTATGACATATTTATGGTATTACTTGAGAAATCGACAGAAGATTCGAGAAGTGATTCTAGATTGGAAAATACTAGCAACAAAACAGTTGGAGATCTCTTCATGGAGAGATTAAATAAATTCGACAAAGAACTACAAACCATAGAGAGTATTTTTCAAGAACCTCAAGATCCTAAAGCAAAAGAAAGAAAAATACAGCTTGTACACAAGATGTGTGAACCTTTACTAGACAAATCTCGAAATCTTGACTATGATACTAATTTATACAGAAAACTTGCAATATTTTCAATCGAATCTATATTATATGGTAGAAGAAACATGAAAGAGGCAATTCTTCGCAGCAAAGAAACTTTTGAAGACCTATTCTATCCACAAAAAGACAAAACAAAAGAATTGCAATTTAATTCCAAATTGGAATTTAATCTTTTGCCTCTAGGAATTATAGAAAAAGAAGTACCAAACATAAGATCACCGCGAGAAAAAATGTGGATTTTTCCTACCTATTATGGATTCATGGATTTAGTTATGAAAGCAGAATATGTGAAAGACTGGATTTATTTAGATGAACAATATCGCTTGCCCCTTTGTATTCCACTTATTATTAAGAAGGATACTAGAATACTTAGAGATAAAGATGGTTATGAATATCGAAAATCTGAGGAAAAATTCCTCCTGGCATATAATTCCGAACTAGATCAGGTTACCATGATTGGAATAGTCTATCCAAAAAGGTATTGGGGTACAAGAGGTTTATATCTAAAAGACATCAAAAAACAATATGATATTTCACTAATTGAAGAGAAAGTTAATTATGTATTAGAGAAATCTAATAAAAATAAAATTAAACTAGACATTTTTTGTGCAATTCCAGAATTAGGATATTACAATAAGGAACTCCATATTTGCCTGCTTCGCCCTAGTTTGGTAGACGACGGAGTAAAAGTTGAAAATGAAATCCCAGACAAAATTTGGGAAAAATTCGGTGATTATATAAAAGACTCGCCATTAGCTGAATCCTTCGAAAAATGTATGGACATAAAAGGTTTTTTTTCAATTAAAGAAATTCTCAAAGGCAAAGTACTAATAAACGATACTTATCGTAATGTCAATCCCAAAATAATAATTTTTGCGTTATTTTATTGGCTCAAATTCGATAATAAAGATGAGGAGAAAAAGACGGAATTGGTTAGAGATGAAATATGTATATCCTTGGTGAGATATTTTGAAGCCTTCCTATCGGTGTTAGAAGTTAATAAAGCGGATGATGACTTTAAGGGAAGGCTCGATCAGATTAAGAAAGATATTGATGACTTTAAAAAATCTCTCAATCTAACTTCTAAAGATTACAATCATTTTCCTATTGAAAATGATGAAGTCCATACCTGGTACAATGGATATTGCAATAATAATGATAACCAGGAGAAGATGTACTATTTTTATAATTTTTTTCTAGCAATAGCAAGGGTAGAAAAGGAAAAATTTGAAGAAGCAAAGAAATTACAAGAACAAGAGGTTAATGAATCAGACAAGGCCAGTTGGAAGGCTGATAAGGAAAAAGCGGAAAAGATGTATAATTACATAATCGAATTTCTAGAGGGTAAGAAGATTAAGAAGGAAGATGAAGATAAACAGAAAAAAAGAAGAGAAGGAAAAAGAAGTGAAAAGGGATTTGAGGACAATTCGAAATAACGAGTCATAGGAGCATTGATGTTATTTATGTCTATAAAAGAAGAGGCTAATTACTTTGAATGGCCAAAGATAATTCCATTTGCTCTAATCATAATAGCCACAATAATGTCCATAATGGCATTAATAAATTATTCAATACTAATCGCTATGATGGAACAGCTGGCTGATACTAACAGAACTAGAGCAAATGGAATAATAGCTCAACAAGACGCAACATTGAATGAGAAACTTTGGGCACAGCTTGTTCTCGGTTTGTATCCTGAAATGGATGAAACATATGAAGAGATTAATGCTAACTATAACAATTCAATGGAACAAAATGAAAAACTATTGAAAAGTATTAATTTATCTGCTTCTGATGTTACTACCGACTATACTACCAAATTAGATGCTAACAAATTTTATGATGGGTTAATTAATGTAAGTAGGAACCTTGAACAAAAATCAGATACCGGTGTACAGAAATTAATAGATACTTTTATCGATTATACTAATGCCAATGGACTTATGGTGATGAAATCAATCATTACAGAGGATTCTGCTTCATTGAATGATGCTTTTAAAAAATACTTTCCACATTCTTATAATGCAAGTGAGTCATTTAGTATCCTTCCCAGTCTCTGGTTTGCTGACAAGATAAGATCTCTTGAGAAAAAGATAAACCCTAATATAGAATCTATGTCATCACCTGCTTATTCCAAGGATTCTTCTTGCGAAGGTAAGACATGCACTTTAGTGGAATTAGATGCCCTTGAATCGAAGATCGATAAATTAGAAGAAAACATGACTATTTTTATTCCAAAATCTAGTCAACAACAGAATACAGTTGTCTTAGGCAATCAAGTAAGTACTTTTTTAAAATTCTTGATCAATTTTTTCACAACAGCCATATTCATTACTCCTGTTGTATTTGTAATAATATTTTATATTTTCCTGAAGCCACATTTGATAAGTAATAGAGATTCAAACAATATCAACGATTCAAACAATATCAACGATTCAAACAATATCAACGATTCAAACAATATCAACGATTCAAACAATATCAACGATTCAAACAATATCGACGATTCAAACAATATCAACGATTCAAACAATATCAACGATTCAAACAATATCAACCGGGGTCAACATGCTTTTTACGGATAATTATCTCCATGCGTGATTGAAATGTTAAATAGAAAAATTACATGTCCTAAGTCGAAATTATTATTAGTACTTTTCTCCTTTTCCTGTTGGTTTATTGCAGGATTTGATTTACTACAACTTACACAGTTACAGGATCAAACTGTCACGGAGTTTTTTCCAATAATTCAGGATAAAACAGCACCAGTCTTATTTTACGGAATACTTTCCTTGATCCTGTTGACAAGATTATTAGGTGCGTTATTCTTTATTAAATTCTTTTCAAGACCCACCACGCTCAAAATAACCCTTATTTTGATACCTTGTATGATGGCATTAACTGCAATTCTTCCATTGTTTTTTAATGTTCAGATTGCAAGTGAGCATAAAATTCCTTTAATTATTCCAATTATCTTCTATTTTGTACTAAAGATCATTACTGCATTCTTGGTAGGTGGTATCTATCCCACAGTTGCAGTATTCGCATTGGAAAAACTATCTAAAATAAATTATATCTTAAAAGAAGATAAAGAAAATCTTGATACCACAAAAATAAATCTAGAACTAAAAAACATTATTAAGAAAAATACAAACTACTCTGCAATCATACAAAGCGGATATAACACTGGCTATTTCATTTTAGCGCTGATGGTTATTTACTTGTTGCCTGCTTTAAATCTGGAACCAGCCCACCAGATAAGCTTTATCTCAGCTATTGGTGTTGTAATCGGCGGAGTAATCCTGTTAATTTTCTATTTGACGAAGTTACATAAAGTTGTATCATCAGATCCTTTGAAATCTAAAGGCAAAGACAGAGCCCAGGACCATCCTCAACAATCTCAAATATTTCAAAATTTTTTTAGAGACAACAGATCAAAAAAAATTCTTCAAAGTCTGCTTTTAATATTCCTCGGACTCATGTTTATGTATTATACAAGTGCTCAAATGATTCCAATGTATTCAAAATACGGTAATACCGGTGATTTACCCAAAGACAGTATTACAATAATATTAATAATTGCCTCAGTACTTGCTCACATTATTTCAGGATACATTTGTTATTTTATATGGAAATATGAAAAGTCAAAGAGAAGTTTGACCACCTTCGCTTTTCGTATTTACAATTTTCTCACTAAAAAAAATATACATACCTGTAACAATCTTGACTTAAACTTTATTATTATAAATTCAATTATAATAATTCCAGTAGCATGTTTAGGCTTTGCATTCTATAATGAGAATACTATAAAAAATGAGATAAATTCTATTAATATGATTGTTTTTAATTTCATTGTAGTATTTTTAGTTAACCTGAGCTGGGGTCTGATGCTTTCTATAATTACAAGTAGTTTTGATCCACAGAATAGGTATATAGGGGCCTCATTGTCTTATAATGGAGGACTATTATTACCATTTTTAGTTCCTCTATTAGCGACAAACATCTACATGAACGATCCTGCCTTTCTCCAGTACGTCTTCAGTGTTATGATACTTGGAGCAATTATAATGTGGTTTGGAGCGTGGAGAATTAAGAAAATACGAAATTGAAATTTTTATCGATTAATGGATTCTATTACTTCACAGCTAGTCTAAGAACTATACCTTAATCTTATTATGACAGTAATTCTTTACCAATAATGCTCTATTAATTTTCTTTAACAAATTAAAATTTAATATCGGGACTTTTCGGTTTCAATAGTTTCAATATTAGGCGAATAAGATAAACTAAATATAGTAATATCAAACACTTTGACTGTATTCTTAATTAGACTTTTTTCAATGTTAAAACCTTTAAGCCACTAATAAATACTTGATGCAAATACACGTTGAGATTTCCAAAAACATAAAGAAATATCCAACAATTGGTCTTCGAAAGAAGGTTTATTATGCTTAGCTTATCAAAATACCAATTGTTATTTCACTAGAAAAGGAGTTATAGTAACATAAAATCAAAAATTATTAAGTCAATGATTTCAAGCAAAAGATATGTTTAATTCCTTATCTTTATGTTTTTCTTTCACTTCATGTAAATTCAGAAACAAAATGAAATTATGTATATTAAGTTTCTCCTGGATATTGTCGCAGTAACGCCAATCATCATTTTGCATTTCCTCTGAGTTACCTCATATAAGATTGACACCGGGATTTAGCCTGATTTGAACATAGGGATCATAATATATATTCCATTAGTCGCAATTGTTATACCCCAAAATATAGATATTGAAACTGCTATCAAACTTATGTGTATACGTTTCGACGAATACAGTAGTCCAAATAATGGTACGAGCATGAATAACAAGCCGCCACTCGCAATCATTAGTAAAGATAGAAATATGAAAAGATATGATCGAACTTTGTTACTCATAAAGAGTATAATAAAATAAGGCATAGCCACAAGAATTGTCATTGAATTACATGCTAAATACAAAATAAGAAATATTGATGCGAAACAAATCCTTTCGGGAGTAATGATTGAATTATTTACGGTGTTCCTAGATATTATATGTCCACTATTCATTGGTGATCTACCATAAAATTGTACATTATTGCTGGACAGATTGGAAAAACCTGGAAAGTTTAATTCTCTTGGAGCTTCTGTTAATTCAAGTGGATCATAATTAAACAAAGACGGTTTTGAATTTTGATATTGATTAAGTAAACAAAAGTATAGTGGCGATTTGTGATAATTTACATTTGAATTTGAGTTGGACATTTCGAATTGAGTTGAATTTGTTAAGTCCTAAAGTATTGACAAATCTCGTTAGGAAGAATGACTGTTTTTGTAATATTAAACATAGTCAGATTTCATTTACCTTGAATCGAGTCTTTATGTGGTACGATATAAAAAGATGCATTACAAGTAAATGCAAAATATAAATGACTATTCCTCTTATTTTTACCATCATTGTTTTATCAGTTGAAAATCCAACGATAATCGTCATTACATCATATACTAATTTGTATTTGTGAGCCTCATCAGCATTATTCATATCCAGATAACACGCATTCAGTGAGTTTCCTGAAATAATTTGCTTCCATTGAATAATGAATCTGTAAGTTGAATTTATATTTGAATTATAAAGCCTATTATCTATGAAATATGAAATATATCTATTGGTCAAGGTTGCTTCAAAAATTCCAGCCGAATAATTAATTAATACTGAACTAACAGTAACTTTGTCTCTTACATATGACGTGTAGTTTGTTTGGGAAGTTACTTTGTTTAGAATACTTTGGGATAAAATTATTCCCAATACAAATTCAGATTCTGTATTTCTATTGTCGACCAGACTATGCGTAATTTGTCCTTTTTGTAAAAGTATCATCAGTATAGCCCGTGTCAGATTACTAAAATAATCTTGCTGAATAAAATTCCGGATATCCAAATTAGGCATATCGAATTTATCTGATATTCTATTTTTTTAAATCTTGTTTACTACTAATCCAAATAATTTAGAATTTAATTCCTGAATATTACATTAAGATCTAATCAAAGTTCTAGATAATCTAAATTTATGATATGGTTGATATCTAGAATAAAATCTATTATCTAGAAATCCTATATGGCAATAATGAGATCTTTTATAAATTTACATAAAAAAAGATTTAGAGGTACCTTTTCCACAAACACCCAGAGTTTATGTACAAGAAAAGAAGTAGTCGAAATTTCTGGCATGCTATCGTCAAATAAAAAGGGTGTCAAAACATCGTGAGACTAGACCAATATAATATATTACATGGATCAGTTCTGGAGAACTTTTCAACGGGTCAAAGCATTATCAAAAGAGGGAATATTCAATGAAAGAAAGGATAATATCAAATGAACATAGCGAAAATCTAATGTTGGAACATAGACAGCGCTATATTGATTTGATAATCAACAATATAAAATATAGTTCCACTGATTTGAGCCTTAAGGACGTACAGGATGATATTGATTGGTTGTATGATTGTTCCGGTTTGAATAAACCCAGATGTATTTTTCTTGCAAATTCGTACTTAGAATATATGCTTATGTTAGATTTCATAAATAATGACAACACAATTCAGACAGCAATAGGGAACCATGGTCCACCTAATGAAATTCTAAACTTCATCCGTAATGATATCATTGCAAATGTTGAATCTCAAGTTTGGGACTACTTGAATCTTACAGATAACCTAGATAAAAATATGAAAACATACCTGTCCGAATCCCAATTTGAATTATCATCTGTTACTCTTAATAGAACATTGAAATCAGATTTGATGGGTGAAATAAGAAAAATAATAAAGGAACAAACTTGGACTGAACTTTTGTATCTCACAAGAGGACAACTTGAACGAAATATTCGAAATGGAATGATTACACAGACCAGTGCACAATTAGGTGAAAATTCAGTTTGGTATCATGATGGCACATTCGACAAGATGATAGAAATAGGTAATAAACATAAATGGAATGAAAGGATAGATACAAAATCATGGAAAAAGGAGGAGATCGAACAGAAAGTATGGCGGCAAGTTGAAAGTCAGATAGAATTGGAGGCTTTGGACAAAATAAGATTCAAAATTACTCATAGTTCCAATTGGGATTTGACAAAGAGGATAAACAGTGGGCAGATTCACATTTACGAGCAAATTATCGGACTACTTTGGAACTCCAGGATGTGGCTCTATGATTACCTTAATACAATAGGAAAAATTGAGAATAAATACTTTTCAAAATATAGCGAATTGTTGAAAAAGGGAGTTTTGACGCTTCATTTTGACCATAATTGGGTGATGGTTGTTCAGATGCCTAAAAAAATTTTCATTGACAGTGAGGATCGTTTGCATTCCATTAATGGTTCTGCCATCGAATGGCGAGGTGGCTATTCCTCTAGACCGAGAAATTATTTCCTACATGGCGTATCGTTCTCAAACTCAAAGAAAGATGAGCAGCTTTGGATTGACATAACTAATGGTAACAGATCTACTACCAAAATTCTTAAACAGATAAAGAACATGGAACAGAGACAGGCTGCCCTTTCTGTTATATCAATTGAAAAGATAGTCAAAGATTCCGAGGCTGAGTTGATATCCACCTGCTTTTACGACAGAAAAAAGATTAAAGACTTAAACCAATTTATTCATAATCATAGAGACCTTCAAAGATTAGAATTCCATGTAATAAAGCTATACAAAATAAAGGGTAAAAAATTAGGTTCCATTGATAGGGATGTATATATGTTATTGTATTCGGATCCCTCCACTGGTAGAGAATACTATGACTATGTAGATCCGTTGCATCTTACCAAATATGGAGCTACTGCTGACAATGCTATGTCATGGAAATTGGGATTATCGGCCGAACAATATGCTGCAATAGAGGTTGAAACATAACATGATCTTAAGACAAGGGGATATAGTTCTTATAAAAATAAGCAATGAAATCGATTCTTTAAAAATCCCAAACTCTCACGAACATGAGGAATTAGTTGGAGAAAATGTAGTTGCATATGGCGAGACAACTGGCCATCATCACAAGTTCTCCGGCGGATTAGTTAGATTGTATAGGGGAAAGGAAGTTAATAACAACAACGATCCTGTGATGGTCTCAGTGGAATCGGAACATGCTATATTGTCGCATCAGGAACATTTGGACATTCGTATACCTAGAGGAACATACAAAGTAATAAGAGAAATAACATATGATCCATTCCGAAAATTTACACAAAATGCCGTTACTTCAAATATCAATACGCAGATAAATTCGAGCATACAAAAATATAATCACATTCAATCGGAATTCGAAATGCGATCGAGGAAAGTAACGGATTGAGGCGTTATATGCTATTAAGAATGGATCAATATAAAATTATTCATGGAAACTTTAACATTGACCGATATTAACGAGTCTATCGAATTCAATCAAAATATACTATTTTTGGGATATAAAAATAAGGCTGATCTTGACCCAACAATTCATAATACAATAAGATCTAACAAATTCCAATTTGAATTTTACGACGATACATTTACGATCTCTGCGGCTATTACAAATTCAAAAAGTGCCTTGGTTGTCATAGATACAAATCACGATGTTCTGCAGAAAATTGAGATGTACAAGATACTTAAAGCCATTCATCCTAAATTAAATATACTAATATTGGTAACATCAGAAAACAAGGTCATGGTTAGGCAACACTTAGGTGAAACGAGTAGTGGAACTTGGGTTGCTGACAAGCCTATAGAGAAAGAGGCTTTTTTGGATATCCTTAAAGAAACGACGTTTTTGTCATCACCGTTAAATAGTGAGATTCAACTTCAAACTCTAAGAGATTCAGGTCCTCTTAAAAGAACTGGTACAAAAACAGTCAAGTATTTCAGAACAAGAAAAGAGGATAATACGACTGATGTTATTGAAAACAAATGTAATGATGGAAAAGATCCCGTATTTGACCCTGCTGCAAGTCAAAATTTAGATGAGCACCAATGTGTAAAGGATTTGATATTTACTAATAAGATCATTGCAAAACTAGGTGAAATAATATTTATGTCTACTAATTTGAGCAAATCCAATAATTTCAACTTACGAACCCCACCAGTTGGGATGTTGCTTACAGGTAAACATATGTTAGACAAATTAGATATGATAAGGTCAATAGCAGATCGATCAAAAATTAAATTTTATTATATTGATTGCAGAGAAATCTTGAGTTTCAAAAGATATGGAGAACCTGAGGAACTGATACGACAAACTTATAGTAATGCAAAAGCCGACAAAACTTTCACCGCATCTATAATATATTTAGATCAATTGGATAGTTTGACATCCTATAACGGACTAGCAGATGCTGGTCTCATAAATCGCATATTGGGTCAGCTTCTCACAAGTATGAATGGAGTATCATCTGATGACAGAATATTAGTTGTAGGATCAGCGGGCACTTCTTCATCCCTAAATGAGATGTTACTAATTGAGGGAAGATTTGACATTGACGTCTCCGTAGATTCTCCAGAAATAGAAGAAAGACTATCTATTCTACAGAGTATTGCATCCAATACCAATTTGAATAAGGACGTTAACCTAGTCCATTTGGCTACCATTACAGAAGGATTTGGGAGATCTGAATTACGCGAGTTAGTACGGAAGGCAAGCGCCCACGCTCTGAAAAGCTATGTTGAAAGTAAATATGTCCAAAATGATCGAAATTTCAAAACGAATACACAGTCGTATATGACAAATATTGACTTTTTAAACAAGGATAAAATCCATGAAACCTTGTTCACAACCTCTATGGACGATTTTATTTTTTCAATGCGTCCATACAAAGGGAGATTGAAAGGTAAGCGAAAATCACCATTGTTGGCCACTAAATGGGAAGATATAGGAGGTTATTCAAAAATAATTGAAGAAATAAGGGAATCTCTTGAATGGCCTTTAAAATATCCAAAACTCTTTAATACCGCCGGTATAACTTCACCAAAGGGAATATTATTGTACGGGCCACCTGGTAACGGAAAGACGAAAATAGCAAAGTCGATTCTTTCTAACTTCCCCCAAGCAACATTTATCAACGTTAAAGGACCTGAATTGATTTCAAAGTGGATTGGTGAATCAGAAATGGCACTTAGAGAAACCTTTCAACAAGCAAGAGAATGCGCTCCATCAATAATATTCATAGACGAAATTGACTCAATTATGCCTGTCAGGAGCTCTGACTTTGATAAATCAGAGGTTATGAACAGAATGGTAAGCCAAATGCTGATTGAGATGGATGGGTTGGAATCACTGCAAAGAGTGGTTGTAATAGGGGCAACAAACAGAATTGATGCAATTGATAAGGCGCTGTTGAGGCCAGGACGATTTGATAAATTGTTGTATATCCCACCACCTACCAAAGAAGATCGATTTGAAATATTGAAGGTGCTTACTAAACAACTAAAGCTTTCAAAAGATATAGATTTAGAATCTGTCGCAAATCAAACAGAAAAATACACTGGAGCAGATTTATATGGTCTAATAATGGAAGCAAAAAAGGAATCCTTAAGAGAATTAATAGTTACCAAGGATATCAAGAATTCCAATATTCAAAATACCCGCGATTTTTACATCAACAATAATCACATTCTAAAGGCTAAAATAAAACTTGATGCTCGAGAATCGAACAAAAAATTAGATCGTCTGGATGCATATGGATAAACAATAAATTAACGTATCAGCGGAAATAGAGGCAGATGTACCACAGTTACCAACAATGGACAAATAAGGAATTAGGAATGGAATATTTATAATAAAAAAAAGCTATCTGAAGAACCATGTAGCAGAGACATAGCCACATTTTGTTCTTTCTAAAGTTCTGTTATTTCAAGAATCGATCCTATCGCTAAATTAATATCAAATCCTTCTCCAATTTTAGTTGCTATAATCTTTGTTATTTATGCGATAATTATTAATCATACTTTGTATCTTTAGTATTTATTGAACCCTCTTACCTACCCGACTCAAACCCCCTTAGTCAAAGCTAGAAAGTGACTGAGCCCATGTTTTGCTATAACTACCTGAAAATAATATATCATAACAATAGGATTGATAAATTTTTTTATTCTTGTATGGTATAATTTTGGATGACTGATTAATTATTCAGGGTATATTATTTACTAGAATTAAAAATAAATACA
>JANWKP010000123.1 GCA_025451315.1 Nitrososphaerales archaeon
CCAAATTTGAAAGAAAGAATGAACCATCTGAAGAAGAGATAGAAATTCTCCTTAATGAATAGATTATAGAAAAGAAATAAATTTAATTCATTCAGTTTTATTTTTCATTTTATTTTTTAATCCAATCTAATTGTATCGTAGTTATTACAATTCGTATTAAAATAGAATAATATTACACCAAGCAATCTTTGTTTTGTAATAGGCAATAAAAAAGCTATTTATTAAATTGACGAAAAAAAATTAAAACAAAAAATAAGGAGGTAGATCATATATCGAGGTACTTAGTTATCATAATCCTCCAATCTCCTTTATCATTTATCATTAAATAGTATGTAACCCATTTTTATACTGAACAAATGATACAACATACTAAATTTTCTTCTTATGATGGTAAGACTTCTTTATTTTCATTACCAAATAAAATAAAATTAAAGAATCCTATACTTATAGCTGGATTTCCAGGTCCTGGTTTGGTCGGCTCGATTAGTATTAATTATCTCATAAAACAATTAGACATGCAACAAATTTTTTGTTTCGAGTCGGAATTTATAGTTCCAGGCGTTATCTTTATGGATGGTAGATTACATCACCCCTTTAGAATATATTCAAATTTGGAGGGAACTATCTGTGCCCTAGTATGTGAAGCCCCAATAATGATGAACGGAATGCATTCAGTATTAGACGCTCTTGCAAAATGGGCTGAAAATATAGGTATTATTGAGTTTTTTGTTATTGATGGAATGGCTATTCGTCAGCTTACTAACGAAATTAATTCTCAAGGTACATCCAATGCTGAACGAACTCCTATTATTTTATCAAGTGATGAAGGTAGACTTAATTATTACAATAATAATAAAAAGAATTTAAGTATAGAGTCTTTAATAGAGGGTTCAACTACTTTTATAGGAGGTATTGCAGGCGGGTTATTATCCTCTTGTCTATCACATAATATACCTTGTTCTGTAATTTTTATCCCCACGCATTCAGGAATCCCAGATCCAGATGGTGCTGCTTTGACAATTGAATTATTACAAAAAACAATTACTAATAATAAATTCAAAATAGATATAAGCGAATTAAAAAAAGAAGGAGTAGAAATGAAACATAAATTAAGTAATTTGATTAAATCCATTAAACAACAACAGGAACAATCTCAACTGATTCAAAATTCAAAGCAAGATCCTATTATGTATTCCTAACACCATACTTTTGAATAAATAATAAATGATAGGAATATTTTTTTCTGATTTTATTTGAGTTGTAGGTGTTATTACTTTACTTTAAAATCATCTTGGAAATTAAACTCGTAAAAATAAAGTATCATGTTTTGCTTGATGTTATTGTATAAATTTAATCATAAATCCATCTTCAAGTGCCTACATCTATATTGATAGAATTATGATATTATCATCCTCATCTTAACATTTTCTTTAAAACAAAAAATTATGTAAATTACCTATAACCTTTTAATAAATTAATGATTACTCAAAAGTAATGGTTAAAGATAAAAAAAATACTAATAGAGGATTGGCATCAGCCAATCCCGAGACAAGAGTAAGAGTTGCACGGGAAGGTGGTAAAGCCCCTCATGATGAAAGAGGATTACAAGCCACTGACAATGAAACAAGAATTAGAGTTGCACGGGAAGGTGGTAAAGCCTCTCATGGTGGTAGAAATACTAGTAAAAGAAAGGTTTAACATGAATTTTTAAAAAATTACTTGAATAAATAATTAACGATTTTACAAATAACTTTTTAGGTTTATATTAAAATAATGATATAAACCTAAATTTAATCAAAATTTATTAAATTTCAATCTTGACTAGATAGTTATAATGTTTAATTTCTTCATTAAAGTGATTTTTCTACACATTTTCACTCTAATTAGGATTTCAATTGATATATCTTAATAATAATAAAAAATTGCTGGGGAATTTAATTGAGTTGAATAAAAAATAAATATATCAGCGCTGTTAATTTAACAGAATAGATTTAGCTGTGGTTTCCTATTTTGATTTGTTGGATCATCAAATAAACGTTGGCATCTTTTAGAATATTTATTTGTCTAATAAATATATCAAGTATTGTGAGCTCCAGTTATATTAAAACGTAGACGTAAATATATTCTTAATTGACTAAAATATAATTGAATTAACAAATTTTATCTATCATACATTTTTAAGATTCATAATAACAATGATTTGATAACCTGATATACCCATACCACTTATATTGTTTATGAAAATTAAAGGGAAAAGAGTATTTTGCAAGAATCCGATGGTTGACATTCACGAATCTTTACCAGAATATTTGATATAACGATAATCAATTAGCTGTTAAATAGTTTATTTGGCTTATATAGAGTAATGGATATGCAATTTAACCGAATTTGTTTTAAAGAAATTGAGATCTATTTAAATTATGATGAATATATAGCATTACTACCAAAAATGGTGTCTCATACTAAAAAGTATAAAAAGACACATGCTCATTCAAACTTCCTCAAGCTCTATGATTTAATTGCTATAAAATTTCCCAGTGATGGGCATATTCTCTCTGGATTTATAACAATTGTATATAGATATAATTTGAAAAATGGAATAATAACATATTCTGATATAAGATATAGTGACAAAAGAATGGAGAAATATCTTGAAGAAAATCCTAATGTTATAAGAAATATAGATTCTTTTCTGAAAAATAAAATGTTAGAATCAGAATTAAAATCTATTTAATTTATTATTCCAGATAAAGAATACAATAGTGTTGGTAGCTTTTGTCAGTCTGACAAGGATAGTTTGACTATCTCGATTAGTTTCTTTAAATAAACAGGTTTATTCAAAAATTTTTCGATTTTAACTTCTTTGAGTTCTTCTCCTGTGACATCAAAAGCAGTCATTAAGATAACTTTTATGTTTCCATCAATTTTAGCTATTTTTTTTACTAATTCTATTCCGGTCATTTTAGGCATTTTTACATCTGAAATGATCAAGATATATTTATCATGGTTTATGTTGCACTCGGCTAATGCCTTTAAAGGGTCAGTAAAACCTTCCACCTGATATCCTGCATTCATTAAAATTTCTTTAAACAAATTAGTGATATCAAGCTCATCATCAATAATCATAATCTTTTGCCTTGACAAGATAAATACTGAAAACGATATTACTACTCGAAGTATAATTAGTTATTGATTGAATAAATAACCATTTTTGACTTTTTTTAATAACAATATTTAAAAAACTGTAATAATTATAATATAAGAGTTATAAATCAAATTAAATAATCTCTACTAATTTTATTTATAACTAACATTATAAATGATTCTTTTACATGAACTAGCATATTTCATATTTTTATGATCCAATTAACAATTCTACTTAAATTTATTTAATATAACTTAATTATATGAAACAAAACTATCAAGATTATAAATAACTTTTCATTTGTTATATTTAAAAATTTTTTTAATAAGTATATTTCATGGCCCTGTTAAGTTAACGATAATCTATAGCTGTGGATATCCTATTTCTAACATAGTATGCAAATTAGATTTGAAAGAAACAGAACATCCACTTTTGTAATTATGTATTCTTTGTATTTGTACTTTCTTGGTCTCAGTCTACGTAATACTTCTAAAGCACTAACAATTTTCAAAGATGAAAAAAGAAGTTACGTGTCTGTCTGGAACTGGATTCAGAGATTTGCAGAGTATCAGATTTACAAAAGAAAAAGAGTATCTGCATTCATAATTGATGAAACTGTTATTCAAATCGGAAAACAGCATTTCTGGTTATGGTTTTGTATAGAACCAGTACACAGTTCTGTGCTTGGAATCTACATTTCAGAGGAGAGAAACTTGCTTGTTGCTGAAAAATTTATTAGATCTCTTGTTGAGAATTATGGAAAACATAGTGTATATTCTGATGGAGGTACATGGTATGATGAAGCCTGCAATGTCTTGAGATTGAAACACTATCTACATTCTCCATTAGAGAAGAGTCTGATAGAAAGAGTTAATCAATATTTTAAGGATAGAATCGAGAATTTTGATGACTACTATCCATGTATGCAGATTGAATGTAATTTATTACATGTATATAACTGGATACAATTCTTTGTTTCTATGTATAACGATACAATATTTGAGAATTATTTTATTAATGAATTGAATGACGGAGGTGAATATATCTTAACTTAACAGAGCCTATTTCATAGTAATTATTCTTTTATGTGGATACAAATTTTTCCTTAGTTTCATTAATTAAAGGTAGAACTTTATCCATAATTATTTTATCAAAATTGAGTTCGTCTGAATCTATACTTAATAATAAGAAGTAATTACCATTTATCGGAATTGTAGCTCTATTAAGTTTCTCATATTTTCCAAAAGCATATATTAGTTTCCCGATTTTCTCTTCAAATTTTGATCTAGTTTTTTGCCTCGAAATAGCATTAGAAGCATATTCCTCATTCTCTTCTTCAGTAAGGAGTGGATGTAGATCTTCACGGTATATTTCATTAAGAATTAATCCTTCTCTATTAGTTAAACCAACCCAACGAATAGACTCGTCAAGATGTAAGGTAGTATTTGTAAATGAATAAATAAATTCATACGGTATCATCGATAATGATGTTATCAACAAATAAAAAAAGTTTGTTAATAAAATACTTAACTAATATAATACTTAACGGATATAGTAAATAATATAAAATTATTAATATTTAAAAACCTAATAACACAACCATTGATATCATATAATTATACGATTTTAAATTTTCAGCAAGTAAAAAATTTTTATAATGATTTATCAGATCTTGAGAACAGCCATTTTCCTACCCTTGGAAGTGCATTTAGTTGGGAATAACTACTAGCAATTAAACCCACATGACCAGTGGGAAATTTCATCAATCGGTTGTCGACACTAGAAACTAGATTATTTAGAGCAGCACTACATTCTGGAGAAACGAGATGGTCTTCTTCAGCGACTATATTTAACAATGGAACATGGATTTTTGATAGGTCTATTAATTTAGATCCCAGTTTCAATTCATTCTTGGCCAAGAGATTATCTTGATATATATCTTTGATCCATTGTTTAAATACCTCACCTGTTATAGGAGGTATATCGTAAAGCCATTTTTCTATTCTTAAGAAATTTTGAACGAATTTTTTGTCATCTACATGCTCTAAAAGTGTAAAGTATTTGTTCATACCCTGTTTAAATGGTTTCAGAGCCGAAAAGCAAGAACGAAGTAATTGTGGAGGCATATTTCCTACCGAGTCGATAATTTTATCAACATTCATAGTTCTGCCAAAATTTCCGATTACTGTAACATCTTTACTAGTATCGATTACTGGTGCTAAAGTTATTAGATTCTTAATGTTACGCTGATGCAATGTTGTGTACATTACAGACATTGTAGCCCCCATGCAATAGCCATGCAATGTTATCTTATCTACAGACCTCTGATTAAGAATAAACTCAACGCAATCATCTATGAAATAATTTACATAATCATCAAAATTTATGTATTTGTCATTTATGGTTGGGGGTTTCCAGTCAATAAGATAAACATCAAATCCTTGAGATAAAAGATTCTTTATCCAGCTTTTATCACCTTGTAAATCCAATATATATGATTTGTTAATTAAGGCATAAACCACTAATATAGGAGTTTTAATAGGGCTTTTAAAAATCGCCCCATA
>JANWKP010000124.1 GCA_025451315.1 Nitrososphaerales archaeon
ATGTTTTTCTTTTTCTCTCAAATCTTCAATTGCATTTTCAAGATCTCTTGTTTTTTGATATATTAATTCCTGTAGATTTGTATTTGTATATTTTATGTTTTGTCTCATTTTGTTAAAATGGAACGCTAAATCTTTTATCTCATCGTTATTATCCTTACCTTGATTTTTAGATAAAGTAGGATTATACATCTCTGTTGTTTTAACATCAAGATTGTCATTTGCTATTTTCTTAGCTTCATTTCTTAACTTTATGATTGGGTTGGCAATTGATTTTCCTATAATTATAGATGCAATAGCAATTAAGATACCCATTATTGTTCCTGTGATTATAATCAAATACTTTAGATTATCAAGTGAAGCAAAAGCCTCTTTCCTGTCTATTTTTACTACTAGCCCCCAATCAACAGATTCAAGATATCTTGTTGCAGCTAGAACTGGTTCGCCCCTATAATCTTTAGTATCTGTGATTATATTTTCTTTCTTCAAGATTGTTGCTTGAATTATAGGTCCTTCAACCTCATTCTTGCTTACAGTAAAATTTAAAGGAGCATTAGACACAAATCGTAATGGGCTAATTAATATAGCATCACCATTCATATCTTTTTTTGCCACATAGAACTCTCCGGTTTGTCCTAAACCTTCATAGTTTTGAGTTGAAGTAAAAAAACTCTTTGTTATATCTGATTCTATTGCTGCTACTCCAATTGTTCTACCGTTAAGAACTAATGGGCCTGTAAGGTACTCTCTATTGGCATTTGTATTTTCATTATTTTTAAAAATGATTATAATATTATTATGTTTTAATCCCTTTAGAAAAAACTCTTCCTTTGATTGATTACTACCTATCTCTGCTTTATCCGTAGATGCAACTACTTTTCCATTAGTATCTAAAATAGAAATATCTTTGAAACTTTTTATCTCTGATTTTGCAGAGTCTAATAGTTTATTTATGAATTGCTGTGATTGAGTTGAATTTTGTTTATTATACTGATCTAATTCTGCTTTTACCTGGACTTTATTTGTAAACATGACTAATTTTTCAATGTTTTGATCCAACATACTAAGGACTCTATTTTTTTGGATTGATGCAATAGCGTCAAGTTTACTTAGAGTTTCCTTTTTGATATGTTCTTCAGTTTCTGAATATATTATAAATGCAAATGTAAATAAAGGAATAAGTGAAATAATTAAAAATACGGTAATTAATTTAGTTGTAATTAACATATTTTCAATGCAAAATATAAGTAAATAACTTTTAACATGATTTGTTATTAAATTTGTATTTTTACAAATAAAAGAAAATAGGAATCACGATACTCAATACTCTATAACAAGTTGAATTATTCACAAAAAAATAAATTAGTGTATTAAAAAAATTCCTCTTTAGAAAATGATTTATCATAATTTAGCGTATTAGTACTACTTCTGCAAAAGGATGTAGGCTTTGGCGTAAGCCAATAAAGATCTTGAGATGCGCCAACAGATCTCAATACCAAGATCCAATGTCTACATATGCTAAATTGTGTTCGCATTCTCATCTTATAGTTTCAATCCTCAAGCTGGATTAAAATTAATAGATTTTAGCTTTTAAGATCATGTCAGTTTAATTTGATTATTCGACGTATTGTTAAGTTGTATTATAGCCTCAATTGCCACAGGGAACTTATACCCCCCTAGCAAGTACTGCGACCATACTATAGAATCAACTTTATGGTTATTCTAGAAAAGGTAAAGTTTGCTCCGCTACTATATTCTTATAGTTATCACAGCCCAAGGGCGTCTTTCAAATCAATCTCATGATCTTGTTCTTGAGCAATGATTTCTCTTAATACTTCTGATAGTGCATATTCACCGGTTCGCTCAGCTTGTCTAATCCGCTCTCGATAGTTTTTGACAGTTTCCTGTTCGGCGCGGAGATCTATTTCCAGCATTTCTCTTGAATCTTCAGAATTTTCAGGTTCTTTACCCTTCATTGTAGGGGTTCCGCCTAAGTAGTCAATTTGTTTTGCAACCTTTAAAGCGTGTTCTAATTCTTCAGATGCATGTTTTTCTAATTGTCCGGCTATGTTTCCATATTCTGCTCCTTTTAGAGTAGAACTAAATACTATATACTGAATAATCGCTTTGTATTCTCTTGCTAGATCCTCATTAAGACCTTTAATTATTTCCTCCTTGATTGAGGATGATGCTCCATCAGCATCAGCTGATTCAGATATTCCTGACATGCCCTAAACCCGGATTGGATCGATATAAGTTTTAATTAATTTGGAATATCCTGTCTTATCTAAAATGACTAAAAACTGCAGAAGTACAAGAAAAAGGTAAAGCAAAGTATTCCCTATTATGGAATAGTCCGTGAAGGCAATTGAATTGATTCGGAAATCGTATAAAGTGAGGGTTTTTAGATCTGAAGGTTATAGTGGACATTAAAAATTCAAACAATTATAATGTCATTTGAGGATGGCGAAAATAATTTTCAAATACTTGTATTTAAAATATTGTTATTGTCAATCTATAAAAGTTCATACTTAAGATTTGAATATTATATACTATACTCCTATATATCATGCCGTTTCTAATCCATTATGGAATCTAGAATTCCACCTTTGACCACATCACAATCTTCTATACAGCAACCCGGAACCTCTGCACCTGACTTTACCTTGAATGCTACTCCAGATCAATTACTTTCACTAAAGGACTATCTTGGTAAACCATTTATCCTAGCATTCTATCCTGCCGATTTTTCACCTGTATGTGGCGATGAAATGACATTATATAATGAAATTTTGCCCGAGTTTAGGCGCTATAAAGCTGAGATCTTGGGAATATCTGTAGACGGGCCTTGGTGTCATCTTGCATTTTCTAAGGATAGAAATCTTCACTTTCCCTTACTATCAGATTTTGAACCAAAAGGAGAAGTAGCCAGAAAATATGGGGCATATGACGCTAAGAAAGGGATTTGTGAACGAGCATTATTTGTCATTGACGAAAACGGAATTATTCGATGGAGTTATCTTTCTCCAATAGGTGTAAACCCTGGAGCTGAAGGAGTTCTCGACGCTTTAGAGACCATGAATAGTTCATTCTTAAAACAAGAACAAGAATTAGAATCCAGACAGCGAGTAGCGGAGGAGAAGAACGGGAGTAGTAATAGATGAATCCAGAAACTTCAAAACTGCGTTTAGATATTGACTCAAATCGAGATCACATTCAGGGATCTGACACTGCTGTTGTAACCTTGCTTGAATATGGTGATTATGAATGTCCATATTGTGGACAAGCATATCCAATTATCAAACAAATTCAGAACAGTTTTGGTGAGGACCTGCGATTTGCATTCCGTAATTTTCCAATTACTCAAAGTCATCCTCATGCTCAGAATGCTGCAGAAGCAGCTGAGAGTGCAGGAAGTCAGAATAAGTTTTGGGAAATGCACGATTATTTGTATGAACACCAGCAAGCACTTGATGATATACATTTAGAAAAATATGCAAGAGAGTTAAGATTGGACTTAAATAAATTTAACCAAGATATGTCTGAACATATTTACCTTCCTAGAGTAAAGGAAGACTTTCTAAGTGGGGTTCGTAGCGGTGTTAATGGAACTCCATGTTTTTATATTGATGGGATACGGTACGATGACTCATGGGATATCGAGACCTTTACTGAAAGATTAAGAAATATTGTCAATAGTAAAAGGAGTGATACCATTGGTTGAATTAGAACTGTATATTACATCGAACTCAAAATTGGTAAAGAAGGTAAAGTACAAGAATCTTAAAGGGACATTAAAAAAGATCTGTAGATATCTTCAACGCATCATGATAAGAAATCACTGGTTCTTGAATGAAATATAATAATTCATTCATATTAAATAGAATCCAGCAAACAGAATGAGACCTAAATAGCCCTGAAAGTATAAGCCAGTTTACAAATTATCCCTTAGACCAATTGTCTCGGCGTCTCCTACCGTAGGAATATTTACAGGATACTCAATAAGAGGAACGAGGTATAGTGATAAGCATATTATGGCTGCTAAAGCATTCGCCCCCTTTCTGTCGCTGGAGAAAGGCAAATACTTTCTTGATATTATAAAGACTATTCCCAGAATGGCACCATAAGTTAAACCAAGAAAAGCTCCAGCTGCAAAGGTACCTTCCTTTTGCCAAATTCTATAGGTAATCAATTCTTCATAATCGACTACCTCTCCAGCAACGATACTATTTTCTACTTCAATTCCTATGGCTTCTGTAAATGGTTCGGTAACAAAATAATTGAAACCAACTAAAATTATTTCAGCAAGAACTCCAGAGAAAAGAGATATAAAAATGAAGCTTCAAGATTAAACCTCAATAGAAAAGATTTCATCTTTTTGAATTAAGAACCCATGACTACTTGACATCTAAATAAATCCCATTCCATCCGAACAAAATATATCAAACGACGAAATTTTTGGATAGTAATATATATATGATTCAACCACTGGACCAGTTAACTAGCATGGTAACAATCTAAAGTAAGATTGACAAGGTGATATTTCCCTCAATTTTACTTTGCTTTATCAACCCATTTATCTTAACAAACCTTTTCAGTGTGTTTTATTCTCTATCTCCAGGTATATAGCAAAAGTATAGACTAATTGGCTTCAAGTATCGAATTAATTGGCTCTAAAGTTGAACGCAACAACCATCTTTATTGTGTTTAATTCTACTGTATACAAATGTTGATTTAGATTTCTTACCCCTAGCCTTGACGGTACGGATTACCATTTTATAGCTAGTCATCAGAAGAATTTATAATATTTTTACTTTGCAATATCATTAGGTAAGGGTAAACTAAGACCAAAGATGGCACCTCTGCTATCCTTATTATTATCACCCCAAATCTTGCCTCCATGTGCTTCAATAATGTTCTTTGATAAGAATAGTCCCAAACCTGTCCCTTGATAGGATTTAGAAGCAAATTTAGTAAATAGTTTGGGAAGTATCTCAGAGTCTATACCTTTACCATTATCTTTTATAGAAACAACAACAAATGGCTCTTTAGTATCATAACTATTAATATCAGAAACAATTTCTTTCTTTTCAATAGTTATTGATATGATTCCCGTCCTCGCTTTCTCCATTCCTTCATTTAATATAGATCTGATAGAATTTTCAATTAAGTTAGAAATAACCTGTCCTATTTTGGTTTTATCCGCAGTTATCCAATAATTTTCTTTTTTTAATCTATTATCATATTCAAATTTTATTTGATTGCTCTTATCATTGCCTTTAAAATTATCTTCAAAGCCCTTGACAACATCTAACATCAATTGATTAATGCTGAATTTCTCCTTTTGAAGTTTAAATAATTTGCCCTCAATTCGGGTTACATCTAAAATTTTTTCAGTTAAATTCTGTAATTTCTTTGAATCGTTAATTACGACATCAAGCAATTCTACTTGTTCACTATCCTTTAATTTATCTCTTAAACGTTCACTTAAACCAATAATTGGTGTTAAAGGAGTGCGTAATTCATGCGCAACTAATTCTATAAACTCCTTTTGCATCTTATCATGGAGAGTAAGGTGTTCGTATGCGTCATGCAATTCATCGTAAATTTCTGATTGTTTCCACAAATTATTAAAAATAGAAACGTACGATAAGGCGGTCTGTTCACTTTCAATATATATTGCCATACCTAACGCTTCAATAAAGTTATCTTTGTTGTCGTCTTTTATTTCCCATATCATAGTTTTTGCTCTATCGAGTATTATCATTCTATTAAATATTGGAAGCGAAAATTGTAAACTTC
>JANWKP010000125.1 GCA_025451315.1 Nitrososphaerales archaeon
ATATACATGCTAGAAGGGTTAGGAGGAAATATTCTAGTTTCCATGGGAAAAGATGGAGTCGTTATGGTAGATGATCAATTTGCACCTCTTACTGTAAAAATCAAAGATGCAATTTCCAAGTTAACAGATAAGCCTATAAAATTTGTAATTAATACACATAGGCATGGAGACCATACAGGAGGAAATGAAAATATTGGAGAAGCAGGTACGATAATAATTTCACATGATAATGTTAGAAAACGTCTCAGTACTGAACAATTCATAGAGCATTTCAATATTACAGTTCCTGCCTTGTCAGAAAAAGGTTTACCGATTATTACATTCTCAGATAACATGACCATATATCAAAATGGTGATGAAATTAAGATAATACATTTAGATAATGGCCATACAGATGGCGATTCATTGGTTTACTTTACAAAAAATAATGTAATTCATGTTGGTGATGATTTTAGCGACAAAGCATATCCATTTGTCGATATACGAGGTGGTGGCAGTATAGAAGGATTAATTTCATCCTTAAAAATGATATCATCAATAATTAATGATGAGACTAAGGTAGTTTCTGGACATGCTGGAATATCCAACAAAACCAAAGTGAATGAATATGTAAATATGGCAATTGATGTACGAAACCAAATAAGTCAAATGATAACTGAAGGCAAATCTTTACAGGATGTTATTGCTTCACAACCAACCTCAAAATATGACGAAATATATTATTACCATACTATCGTAAAACCAGACGATTATCTACCAAAAGATTTTGTCACAAATGTATACCAGAGTCTTACCAGAGACTAAAAAGATATTAATTATAATAGATTTAAGCTACTCCAAAAGTAGGTATAGCAGCTCCTGTTATAGTTTTTGCTTCCTCTGAGCAGAGAAATAATACTACATTTGCCAAATCCACTGGCTTTAGCCATTTGTTAAAATCTGCATTTGGCATTGCTTTTCTGTTTGCTTGAGTATCTATTATACTTGGCATTATGCAATTTACATTCATATTTGAATTTCTTGTTTCTTCAGCGAGTGATTCTACAAGCCTTATTAATCCGGATTTAGATGCTGCATAAGCAGAATCACGACCTTCAGAATGTAAACCAAGTCTAGAAGAGACATGTATTATTTTTCCATATTTTGAAGATATCATTTGTCTAGCAACATGTTTACTGATTAGAAATGCTGATTTTAGATTTACATTCATCATAATATCCCATTCTTTTTCCTCAAGCTCCATCACGGTTTTCCCTCCTCTAAAAGCTCCAACCACATTAACCAATATGTCTATACGACCATATTTGTCTAATATTTCAGATACTAATTTTTCTACCTCTTCTTCATTTATTATATTTGCTTTGATTAGTTGTACTGTAGGTTTAGTATCTGTTTGTATCTTTTCAGTTTCTTTGTCATTATGATATGAAGATATTACAGTAGCGTTGGACTCAATGAAGGTCTTTGTTATAGAACTTCCCAAGGCTCCTGTACCGCCTGTTATTAGAACTATTTTATTTGAAAAGTTATGTCTATTGTTACTATTTTGGTTAGCCAAATTTTATAATAAATAGCGACATCTCTTTACTTTAAAATATTACTAACACTTACAAATTTAGTCTAATGCCAAAAGAGTATGAAGGTTGGAGACTTGAAAATAATTCTTCTTCTTTACCATCAGATGTTGTAGAAGCTATTCTGAAAGCAGTTAATTCTAATAATCCAGAATTCGATATTTAGTAGGTAATGATGCAATCTCTCACATAGGAAAAAGAACAAATGTGTCATATAAAGAATTTGAACACTGGATAAAAGTCTTCAACAAAATGATTTGTAAGATGAATGGATAGTGTATTACAATATAGGCAGTAAAGTGAGAGAGAGATAATGAAATCAGATACTTTTATTCTGATAAGCGATGCAGGTGGTCAATTTTGAAGTAAAATAATTAAATATCTTTTGGCGTTGGTCATGACCTGTCCTAATTTATACCCTTTACAACGGACTCAGTGTGACATGTACCAGAACTTGAATCTTGATAATTACTTGATTGTCTCTAGGATCTGAAATTTATTGTTCTACCATTTCTAAATCATCTTTGGGGATTTGACACGAACAAAATTACTAATCATTTTATAATTGAATATAATGACGTTTTGCTTTAAATATTATCTTTTAACAGAAAATGAGATAAGCCATCATTATGTAAGAATGATAAAGAAGACACATATTATATTCCACAGATACTATAACTAATAATAATGACAGAAATGTCCAAAACCGAAATTAGTAGATTTCTTATGCAAGGAACATTTACAGGAAAACTTGCTACAGTTAAGGAAGATGGAAGTTCTCATGTTGTTCCAATTTGGTTTGTATTAGACAAGAGGAATAGTAGAGATAGAATAGGAGATATTATTTTAACTACTGGTGACACATCAGTCAAAGCAAACAATATTCAGCGGGATAATAGAGTAAGTATTTGTGTAGATGATCAGATACCACCATTTTCCTTTGTAACAATATTTGGTAGAGCAAAAATATATCCTTATAAACAAAAAGAGGTTTTAAAATGGTCTACCGAAATAGCAGAGAGATATATGGGAAAACATAATGCAGAAGCGTATGGCAAAAGAAATAGCGAGGAAGGTCTAGTTCTAGTACGAATAAAACCTACAAGAATAATTGCTGAAAAAGATATAGCTGCTTGGGATTGATGGCGCTTATCATTATTAGTATTATAACTAATGCCCATCTTAGGCTCGCATATTTTTAACTGTAGGCATCAATTCCTTATTGATAAATATCTAGAACGCAGGATCAAACCATTTCTCTAACTCTAGATCACTTTTTGAATCTTCAGTTATCTTGCGTTCCTCAAAACAAGTTCTCATCCATTGTAACCCATCCAGTCCATTATGGCTCTCCTAGTAGCTGTTTTCTCAAGGTCACCAAGTCCCAATAATCCCTTCTTCCTTTTATCTTGCCGTTTTCAAATTCTCCAAAGCTACACATCCTAATGGAGAAGCGCTTACCTGTTGCAGGCAGACCTGGAAAGTCTCCTTTCTGTGTACCTGAATACACCATTTCTATAGCAAATGATTTGTCGTCAGTAACCCAAGCTTTTGGCTCTAGCTTGAAATCTGGAGCTGCCGTAATAAAAGTGGGATAAATTTCTTTAAAGCCATCTTTTCCTCTCATGACGACTCCAAATGTCACATCTTCGAACACAATATCGTCTGTCAAAAATGTGAGCACTTTTTCAACATCATGGGAATTTTCCGTTTCTATTAGCTGTTTCAAAAGATTATCATGACGAGTTGTCATTTACAAATCCGAATACGTCTAGTGTCCTAATAAAGATTCATAAGAAGAATCAAAGTTTGGTTAATACATTATGTTGATCTCAACTGGTCCCACTTTATAGAAGGGTTCAAATCCCACTGATTCCCATTTTCATTTTTTTTAGTCTATTTTCTATAATCTATTAGAAATTGTTTAGTAATATTGTAATAAGTTACTAAAAATATAAAAACAAGTTTGCAGATCCCAATTACATGCCATGCTCAAAGCCCTCCGAGCCCGTATACTAGTAGGATTCAATAACATCTTACAATGTGTAGCCTCACATTATAATTCAAATATATATTACAAGATTCTTTATTGAATTTTTCCTATTGTGTCTATAGATTAAGAGATAAAACTAGGACGTAGCAAATTCAAAGAAATGATGTTGATATGATGTTAAAGACAATTATTGATGATAAATATTAAAATAGAATATTGCGAACAATCATAAGAAAATGATAAATTATCTTTCTTTCTATTATTGATATTAGAGATTTTATCTAATACCTAAACATCAATTGCTATTCTTCTTATTGTTTTTAATATAGAATTTTGAAATAGTAAAGGAAGAGATAATGTTTCTTCCAATCTTAGATATGTTAAATTTGTCATAACTAACTTTGTAATGAGAAATAAACTGATGCTGATGGCTTCTATCCTCTTGGTGATAGCAATATCTACAGCACAATTACTCGTTCTAAACATATCCATTATAACAGAAGATGCCCAAGCACAAATGTATGATGATGACCAATACTATGAAGACAAATACTATGATGATGTTGATAGTTATTACGAAGATTACAATAATAGATATGGATATGATGATAATGGATATTTGGAGCAAGATAAAAAATCAAAAATATTTCCCGCTAACAAAGTATCAGAACTTGGAGATAGATGGTCACAATGGGTATTTGGGATAGATACATCTGTTATCAATCCATTTACAAGAGATTTAGGTCAGGAAGGTTGTGATGTCGGTTTACAAGATAAAGGTAGATTATTGTTTCTTGTAGGTGCACCAAGAGATACTAATACTGGTAATTTTCCATTTCATCAATGTGATATTAAAAAGGGGACATCAATTTTAGTTCCAATATTGAATGTGATATGCAATGATGTTGTGGTAGGAACTCCTTTATTTGGTGCAAACGAACAAGACCAACGAATATGTGCAAATAACATTATTACTGATGCAACATTGTTTGATGCCTTGCATGTTAAGATAGATGGAATTGAAATCCAAAATCTTGAGCAATATAGAATAGATTCTCCTGCTGGTGGATTTGAATTTATTTCAGTTCCAAATAATGTATTTAATACACCAGTCGGTGATGGAAACGGAGTTTCTGATGGTTTCTGGGTTTTATTAGAAGATTTGAAACCTGGGAAACATACTATAACATTTAGTGGCGCACTTGATCTTGACCAGATACCTCCTCTAATGGGTCTTTATGAAGCAGGGGCAACATATAATGTAGATGTAAAATCTAGGTATTACTGACAATGTCAGAAGAGCATATAACTACAAAAATCTATTTAACAGAACATACTATATTGAATTTTTTGATAATTTAAAAATCTGTTCAAAGATTATTTAATCTTTGTTTAAGAATATCTTGCCATTTCTATTTGACCATAGAATTAGGTTTAATTGCGACTACAATGTTTTGAACTACAAAATTGTGTCAAAATCAGTTCACACACCTCCGAGCCCGTATTATATCGGAGTTAATATCTATCTACTGCTAAAAAAAATCAGAAAATCCCATACAAAGGTGACTATTTTTGCCATTTTGAATAACATAATTATGTAAAGTGTCCGTAGGATTGGTTACTGGACAATGTTGAGTTTTTTCAGTCTATCATTTTTGCTTATTTTTGTCGGTTAATTTGCCTTACAGTATATACATTTGTTGTTGTTATTGTAGCTGTAATAATTAATACAACTATTGTAATTATAACATACCTTTTCTTTAAAATTTTTAGATTCACCATTTTTAGATTGAGGATTGAAATTCTCGACTCTCCATTGTTCCCATGATTAGTCGCACCTAATCCTTCTTCCTTACGGACTGGTAAAGGCAAGAAATTAAACATGGGCCAATTAAATTTGAATGGGAAATCAATCTTAAATTAAATTATTCATGAAAGAAAGAACTTAAGTATTTTTAGTCCCCATAATCAGTATGCATACGAAAGTAACCTTTTCAATGATTGCAATATCAGCAACATTAGCAATATTCTTTGGAATTGTAATAACAGCACCAAATAGTGCTTGGGCTAGCCCCCAAGTAAAAGTTGATTCCGCGCATTGTAGCGAAGACCTGAAAAGTATCAACGTACAATTTTCCTGGAGTGGATTTGATGCCGATGATGATTTAGAACTCAATGTATCTGGGAATCAGAAATTTCCATTATTATCCAAAAAATATGACGGAACGAGTCATGGTTCAGGTTCAGGTGAATTTTCAATATCATTACCTACTTCTAGTGAATTAATGTTGGAACTCAATGCCGCAGGTAGTGGTGGTGATGCTATGACAGTTCTCACTCCACCCTCCTGCGGTATAGTCGAAAAAAACAAAAAATAATATTGTTCATGATAACTTAAAATAACTCAAATGTGTTACATTTTTTATCCTTTTTGATATTACTATTTGACCTGTTTTTTTAAATATATTAGAAGTCAAATATAAAATTACATATTATAAAATGATTAGAGAATTTCAATCTTGTTGCCTTTTCTTGTATTACTCATATTGATATGTAATTTTAATATAATTAGAATTTCAGAATATCTTTAGTCATCCGTAAGATGCTGTGACCAGAACGATTTTTTATGGTGGGATTCAAAACCACAGATTGCTGGTGGTGGTGTTTGTGGTGATGGTGTTCGGTCGTGGCGGTGCTGATAATGATGGCGATAATAATGATAATAACTGGAGTATAAAGAATGAAGCTAATCAATATAGTTTCAAACTATTTTGCGAAGATTTTCAACAAGTACCGCGGCCACATATTCCCACTATCATCATCATACCAATAACGAGACCTGATATTAGTAAGGCTCTAATCAATATCTCACCATTTTGTTCAAGTCTCCTCATAATACTTCTTACATGAGTCTTATATATAAAAGAATTTTGTACGTGAAGGATAGGATAACAGAATCTAAGCTGTCGAATCTGCATATTGGAGAAAGAATTAGTTGTTCCTGTACCATTTGCAGTAGAAGCAATTTAAAAGATTGCAGATTCTATTGTTCTTTTATTTTCTCAAATAAATTTGCCTATTTAATCAATTTTAATCTTGAATTTGAATAAGATAATATGTGTCTAAAGAATATTATATTGATTAAAATCAATAAAATTGTTATAGAAATTTTAGATTTTGAGGCTAATTTCTATGTTATAGTTATCAGTGGTGGCCGTGATGTTTGTGATGGTGTTCAGTGGTGATGGTGCTTCCACTTAATATGATTCCGTTTCAACCTGTTGCTAGGCCAAACATACAAAATAATGCTGGTGATTACCATCTCTCCTAATAGACAAATAGCGATATCGATAAATATTACCTTACTGTGAGAAACTATAGAATCAGGATTGGATTTTAGGATTAGCATCTCAATAATCGCAATATTAGCGATACTTTATGGTATAATTAATACTACTACTGCAAATAGTGCATGGTCACAAACTGGTCTAAATATAGAAATCGATTCCCAGAAATGTGTCAACAACAATGTAGACTCAGAAATAGCGTTTTCTTGGAAGGGATATTCTACCACTGATACTTTAGATGTCCTAATCCTAGATCCTGCCGGTAATAATATCATGGCAAGCCAAACAATAAAAGTCCAGGGTGACTCTTATTCAGGTGTTATCTTATTTAATGATCCAAAATTAAATAAGCCTTACGAACTCCAGATCTTCGACCCTGTTAAAAAATTGGAGGAAGATAGAAAAGGTTTCGATTCTCAGTGTGGTGTCTCCGAAGAACACAAAAAATAGACTCCATGTGACTGTATCATCCCTCTTCACCAAAGAAATTGTTTATTTCATTTGAATTGCTTGGACCGAAATCTCTAAGCCTATCATCATCACCTTGACCAATTCAAATAATAGTTTTGCTTGTAATGGTTGATGACAAGATATTTAGTGACCATAAAACATTTCACTCGTGCTAGATTAATGTGTCCGTACCAATGTTTTAATATTTCAATTAATATTATTGTGATTATACATTATGTCAACTCATGATGAGACAGACTCAATTTCTCACGATGAGAGAGGAATTAGACTACTCACGACATCCGCGCTAAACAAAGGTACAGCCTTTACAGATGCTGAACGCGCTGCCTTTGGTCTTGAAGGTCTTCTGCCCCCTTCGGTTGAGACTATCTACCAACAGCAGCGACGTATCCTCCAGCAATTGGGTCATAAGCCTACTAACCTAGAGCGTTACATTTTCCTAATTCAGGTCTTCGATTCAAATCAGACTCTTTTTTACTACGTGGTGATGTCTGATCCTGCATATTTCCTGCCAATACTTTACGATCCAACTGTCGCTGAGGCTTGCCTAAGGTTTGGACATATATACCGTCGGCCGCACGGAATGTATGTATCAATAAATCAAAAAGGACGCGTCAGTGAAGTCCTTAGGAACTGGCCTGAGAAGGACGTGCGCATTATTTGTGCAACTTCTGGTGGTCGTATCCTCGGTCTAGGAGATCTTGGTGCTAATGGTATGGGCATACCAATTGGAAAGCTCCAACTGTATACTGCCTGCGCAGGCGTCCCCCCACAAGGACTTCTACCACTCCTGCTTGATTTTGGCACCAGTAATCGTGAATTGCTAAACGACCCTCTCTATCTAGGTTTGCACCAAACTCGCCCGACTATTAAAGAAACAGAGCCATTCATAGATGAGTTTGTGCAGGCAGTCCAGGAATCCTTCCCGAACTGCTGTATTCATTTTGAAGACTGGAAAGGTACTGAAGCTCTCCACTACCTAGCCCGCTACCGCGATAAAGTATGCTGCTTCAATGATGATATCCAAGGTACTGGCAGCGTAACCGTTGCTGGACTGGAGAACGCCATGCGTATAACTGACGAGAGCCTCAAAGATCAGCGTGTTCTTTTTTTAGGTGCTGGGTCGGCCGGTATTGGCATTGCTGACATGATCCGGTCGGCAATGAAGCTGGAAGGACTATCCGAGGAACAGGCTAGAAGCCGCATATGGATGTTTGATGTGAATGGATTACTCGATAATACTCGTAAAGATCTGATACCTGAACAGAAAGTGTACGCTCATACGCACGTTCCAACTGACGATCTGGTTGAGGCAGTTGAATCGATCAAGCCTAGCATCCTAATTGGTGTAAGTACTATAGGTAAGGCATTTAGCCGAGCTGTCGTCGAAGCCATGTCTAGAGAGAATGAGCGACCAATTATATTCGCTCTGTCGAATCCAACCGAAAACGCCGAATGCACACCAGAAGAAGCATATAATTGGTCTCGCGGGAGGGCTGTTTACGCAGCAGGCGTGCAATTTCCTCCAGTACATTATAATGGTGATACTTTTCTTCCAGGACAGGCAAATAACTTCTATGTGTATCCTGCGGTCGGACTCGCGATTTATGCGACTTGCCCAAAGTTTGTAACTGATGAAATGTTCATTGAAGCTGCCAAGGCGACAGCCGATCAAGTGACTGAAAAGCAGCGTAAGTTGGGTATGTTATTCCCACCCCAAAGCAATATCTTGGATACCGAGGTCCGTACTGCCGAACGTGTAGCGGAGCTTGTTTTTGAAGGCAATCTAGCACGAGTGGATCCGCCAAGGAACCTTAGTGATTGGCTGAGAGGGATGCTCTACAACCCAAAGTACACAACTATCGTACATTAGTATGAAGGAGACACTGATTCCAATGGTCACTAATACGCAGGGAAAAAATACAGAACAATGACCGTCAGTCCGAGATCTTCCGGTCGGCATAAAAATGACCGGTGTGCGAAGGGAAAGTGACTTACTAGGGCACATAGAACTCCCAGCTGACCACTTTTGGGGGATCAAACTCAGCGCTTTCTGATTCACATCTCCATTGGCGATTTTATTGACGAATGCAAAATCCAATCAGCCTTACCAAATCCAACTCTTCGACTCTGTAAATGGTCTTTCTTAGGGAAAAAGTTTCATTTCAAATTGTATTGAGGCTAAACATAAAAAAATAGTGCTCGTGACAGTATAATCTGCTATATTGATAGATAGTGTTATAGAATCTAATCACACCATTCAGGCAAGTCAGCCCCATAAGGACTAAGGCTCGATTCGTAGGGCAGAGCCAAATGGCTGAACGCTAGAGCCGGAGTAAGGAAAGATAATTTTCCGTAAACCGAATCAATTGACGTCATTTTAGCCGGATAGCTATCCTTCTCCGGTAGCGACGCCTGTGTGGCAGTCTCAAGAAAACCAAGCTCCTGTACCCACATCACACTGCGCGCTAGCGAGATCTTTACATGATAAGATCCACCTTCTATTGACCGCCGTAGCAACGCTGCCATCATGCCCGCCGCAGCAAAATAACCTGCCATGAGATCGCCCAAGTAAAAAACGGGCGAGAATCGCGGTTTGTCTGGCTCTCCCTCCTTAGCAGCAAAGCCGGTAGCGACTTGTGCATTTTGGTCAAAGCCAGGACGTTCAGTCCATGGGCCTGAATGACCATATGCGTTGATATCCAGACAGATGAGGCCGTGCTCGCTCGTTCCAGCGAGTTCTGCAGGTAAGAGCCCGAAGCGTTTACTCACGCCGGGACGATAACTATTGGTGAAGACGTCCGCCCGTCTAGCTAGTCGTTGCATCGTCTTCAGATCGGCGGCTTCACGCAGATCGAGATAAGTGCACTTTTTGCCCTCATCTACACCTAGATGTTGAGCTAATGTATCTGGATAGGCAGGCGAACTGATATGGAGAACATCTGCACCATATTCCGCGAGCGTCCGGGCACTACGTGGGCCAGCGAGAACGTGCGTGAAGTCTAGAACGCGAACACCTTGTAGTGGGGAGGTTGCTCCATGGTCGAACGGTACTGGCTCTCCCTCAGCTATCTTCACGATCTCTATAATTGGTGCTTCGCTCAGAGAAATGCCTTGCGGATGTACAAGCCACTCCTCCCTGGTGAAGGCTCGGCAGGCGGGAAGACCAGCCTTTGACAACGCCTCCTCCAAGTCAGATGAATCCCACTTTGAGACTTCTCGAGCAATTGATTTCTTGTTGTAACCACAATCAAAGAAATTCAAATATCCTTTCAACAACTTCGAATAAGGTGGCCCTCCCTCAATCATCACATACCGATTATCACGGCAAAGAAACATACCGTTCACTTCAACAAATTCAGCGCCGACATTAATCAAGCGGCCCTGCTGCTGAACGAAGTGAGTAGGATGCAGATGGTGCATCGCGTCAATGATATCAATTGAGATATTTGTCTTCTGACCTGTGCGCATATGCCAGATAGCGGCGGCTGCTATGCCGATTAGTAACTGAGCCATCCCAGAAGCTTCGCCAAGGTGGTGCGGGGAACGGATGACTGGGTCAGCGCCATACAGTGTTGCATCGCCAGGGAATTGTGGCCCAAGGTTTAGATTATCGATGAGGGAGGCAAGTGGTTTAAGGTCTCCTGCGGAAAGTCGTTGTATCTTGGTCGCTCGTTTCGTGTTAGTCGTCATTTTCAAATCTCCTTAAGGTGTATGAACATACTCGTAATTATAAATTCCAGTCATTCTCACGACTTTTCTTCTGAGATATTCCAATTTTCACTGGGTCTTTGATTATATGCTATAATCACGTACTCTCGTCTAGCTTTCAAAATCTTTCTGATTCCATTTGTTGTTGCCTTAGCAAAGGTTCTTTTTTTTTGTTCTCTGCTATGGATATATGAATTATGGACATATTCCGATCATATAAGAAATAAAATATAAAGTTTCAAGAGGGTAAAGCACACCAATGAATATCCTTTATCTAGTAACAAACTCTTGATAAATTCTTTATTCAACTACCTTAAATTTTTTGCAAATTAAATAGAAGATAAATATTGGAATATTATCTAGAATGTTTAGAATGAAGTTAGGATCGATGTAATGAACCTTCTATTAATCGTGAGAGTTATGTTATTGGTTGTGAGAAATATCCTACAAACATTTAAAGTCTTTACTATAAAGTCAATTTATTTCTTTACAAAATGAATCTTATACTATAAGTTGAGTTATGTTTCTCTATTGTAGATTCTTGCCAATGATCTGTACATAGCCATAATTCTTCATCATTATACCAAATGTATGGCTGTGTTAAGTTAAGGAAAATTTATGAAATAAATTATAAAATTCTTTTAAAATTGAGCACAGAACATAATATAAAAGAAGAACGTACCTATTACTTTATCCTTAAGTTAACAGGAGGCCATTTTACTAATTGGATAATAAATAAAATTATTCAATTGGTTCAAAATTTTATATTATAATATAATCAAATTAATAGAATAATATCACCAAGGTCAAATTTTCTTCATTATAAAGCTATGTTCTATAAATGAGTTCATATCTGCTTGGTCGCATGAAAGAAATAGGTTCAATAACTAAAAGCTTGGGTTTGTATAATATTATAATTGGTATCGGTTTTACAGTATTTAATTGCATATAAAATTGCTAAATGCTATTACAACTTTTAAATTGTTATTTTGATGATGTTCTGAAGAACCATTACTTTTCATATATCCAAGAAATTGATGGATAATCTCTATATTTTTAGAATGAGGAATAGTTTGAATCTTTCCTATTGTTGTAGATTGTTAATGGCATTTTCCTTCTTTTCTCCTTCTCGCTTTTACAAAATATAATATCAAATTCAAAGTATAATAACCCACTTATAGAATGGGGCTCAGCCATTCCAGTTGGTATTCAAAAAATACGAGGGAACGAGTGATGGCTCTGGTTCAGGTGAAATTTCAATCCCATTAGCGAAACTAACACCTAGAGATGATTCTTTAACATTGGCACTCAACGCCGCTGGTAGTGGTGGTAGTGATTTGTAATCTATCAATGTGCCCTCCTGTGGTATCGTCGAAGAACATAAAAAATAATGCTGGTGATTACCATCTCTCCTAATAGACAAATATCGCTATCGCTAAATATTACCCTAACCTAAGAAAGTGTAGTATTGGGATTGGATATTAGGATAAATATTTCAATAATTGCAATATCAGCAACATTAGCAATATTATTTGGAACTGTAACAACAGCACCGGATAGTGCTTGGGCTGACCCCCAAGTAAAAGTCGATCTCCCGAGTTGTAGCGAAGACCGGAAAAGTATCAACATAAAATTTTCTTGGAGTGGATTTGGTGCCGATGATGATTTAGAACTCAATGTATCTGGGAATGCTCAATTCCCGTTGTTATCCAAAAAATACGACGGAACGAGTGATGGCTCTGGTTCAGGTGAAATTTCAATCCCATTAGCGAAACTAACACCTAGAGATGATAGTTTAACATTGGAACTCAACGCCGCTGGTAGTGGTGGCAGTGATTGGAAATCTATCAATGTGCCCTCCTGTGGACCTCCCTCCTAATATACACCACAAAACCCTTTCCAACACCAAAACCCAAAATGTAGAATTCCTTCGAGTAACTTACTGGTTCAATAATAGACGTTCAAAGGATATACTACTAACGATTACAAATATGAATGTAGAACAGGACCATTCGAAGGTTTTTTTATAAGTTCGGTGGAATTCTGTCTTGTAGATGAGGAGTACCTAGAGGTGTTAGATCGCGTACATTTGCAACGTCCTTAAAAATCTGAACAGCAAATTCTGATTCATCTATACTGGGACACAACTCTCGGTACATTCAATATATTGTCCACTATTAGACCTTGGTACTTCCTGACCGAATGGTGTTTGCTCAAAACATGAGAAGAAGAACCCAATCCATGGGGACCTTTGGAACACAGAATTCTACTGAACTTACATAGAACCCTTTAAACGGACCTTTCTGACATTGATATTTGGAGTCGTTCGTTGGGTATTCGGATCGATATAGATGAGCTATCTAATATGTCACCATAAAATTCCTCTGAACTTTTTCAATTTATGAATTATATTCATTTCTAAATTTTGAAAAATTACTTTAAAATAAGTTTCTAATAATAAAAGGTAAATATAAAGTCAATAGATCTACACTAGATTCCGCTTTTACCAACGATATCGGTTCTTTAGATGCAACGCGTTTATTTGAAGAGCCAGGAATATTAAAGAAGGTAGAAGACATAGCATAAAAATGGTTTCTCCAATATTTAGAATAATAAAAAAAATTTACCTCTGATTCCTATTAGTTGGTTCACATTGATAAAACTGCTTTCAAATTGGTAGGATTTTATAGATCACACTGCCTTGTTGCGCAACTAACTATTCCTAACAGATTTAGCTAACCTATTCTAGTCATAATACATGTGAACTGGAAGAAATACAATGAATCTCTTGTTAAACGAGGAGAGGTATTACTTGATTTTGA
>JANWKP010000126.1 GCA_025451315.1 Nitrososphaerales archaeon
AAATTTTACGTCTTTGTGGTTGTCCTCTTTCACCGCAGTAGAAATTTCATCCTGTTTAGTGGTTGTTGTTTCTGATTTTGTTAACATATCCAGTGTAGATTCTAATGTTTTTTCTGTAATAGATTTTCTACTATGTACTTCAACTAATTCTACAGATGACCCTGGACTAAGCCAAACATGTCTTACTGGTGGACCGAGAAAAGTATCTAATTCAAAAAAGTACTGTCTAAATAAATGAACAACACTAATAGGAGATAATGCAACAGAATTGATATGTTCTATCTCTTGAGGATCTAAATTATTAATATTTAAGAATGCTTCGCTACTATTTTTTGCAGAATACATTTTTATTAATTCAATTGCTTTTTCCTTATTATCTTTTATACTATAAAAAATATCTCTTAGAGCATCAAAATTTTGTTCCTGTACCAAGAAAAGCAATCCTCCTGCCATGGAAGATTCATATTGTAATTGACGTTCAAATATACCTCTTTTTATTCTTGGATCATTGGATGATCCAGCTATTGTACGACTATAAATATCACGATATGCTTGCACAACTTTAGTTTTTAGCATTGTATTCAAAGAATCAAAGGTTCTGAAAATCCATTCTTTCTCAAGAATTTCTACTGCTTCATTTCTTGTAATTGAACTACCATTAAATTTTCTTTTAGAAATTTCTTCGATCGTACTATGAATTGAGGTCCCTAAATCAAAGTAAGATTTGTTTTCTCCAGGCACTCTAAGTCTATCTAATTTAAATTTAAAGGGACAATCATTGTAGGATTCGATGCTAGAAGGAGACAAAGTGAGATTATTTTCATTGAATAAAGTAGAAACTGTTCCATTTAGATCAAGATCGAGTAAAACTTGAGATAGATCAATATCAAACACCTTCATCGGATCAAATTTTGTGCATTGGGGATCGTCAGTTCTATGTTGTTCAAAATACTTTATTCTTGCAAGTTGTAATAATTTATGGACAGCTGTAGTAATAGACATATGATCTATTGCTAGATTTGCTTCCATCTGAATTTCTTTTTTTATTCTCTCCCAGTATTCGGATGAAGTTGGTTTTAATAGTCCTTTTCCATTATAAGATACAACTTGGATCAAGTCTGGTCTTTTATCATAATCTATTTCTTCAAGAAATTTTGATACTTTCTTTTCAGTTGTATTATCCTCATATTTTTTTGGGGCTATAATATATAGCTGATTTTGGGCTCTACTCATTGCTACATAAAATAATCTTTTTTCTTCCTGTTGATGTTTTTCTTTAGAATGTCTTTCTTTGTCATTTCCTTTGATGAGATCAGGAGGTGGAATATATTTTCGTGTACGGTAATTAGGTGGAAATCTTCCTTGGGCTACATCTGTAATAAAGACTATAGGAAATTATTTTCCTTTACTTTTATGCATGGTCATAATCTTCACGCTATTATCATCATTAGTTAATTCTTCAAAATCAAGATCAAACTTATCAAGGTAATCAATATGCTGTAAGAAACTAGTCAGATCGTCATTAGGATTCAAGTTGCAAAATTCTTCTACTGAATTATAAAATGCATTTAGAATTGCAATATTTCTTCTACCTTCTAATATTTCATATCTAAGACATCTTTGAAAGATACCAGTGGATTCATAAATAATTTTTCTAAGAAATTCAAGTAATGCAATTTGCGACATTTCTCTTCTAAAATTTTCTATTAAATCAACAATCTCTGAAATCTCTATTTTTTGGGTTATATTCAACTGTTCACAATATTTCATATGCTCATAAACGTAATCAGGATTACCTGGAGTGACATGTCGTGCTTTTCTTTGAGCTTCTTCTAGAATCAAATGTATATTGACATCATTTATTCCCCGTCTCTCCATAATTTTATACAAGCTCTGTCCACAAGTACTAGGAGAATTTGTAACTCGCAAATAATCTAAAAGTTCTCTAATAACTGGATTAGAGAATATATTATAATTTCCAACATAAAAAGATGGAATGCCATATGATTTTAAAACTAGAGCAAATTTATCTCCTGTTTCTTTTTTTCTAGATAATATTGCCAAATCCTTGTATTGAAGAGTAATTTCTCCACGAGTTCTATGAGTGAACTTTGTTCCAACAAGATTTCTAATTATTTCCAGGACATATTCAATTTGTGATTGATCTGTATCTGTGATAACCACTTTCACAGATTCTCCTTGTTCTAAATTTGAGTATAATTTTTTTATACCTTTAGAAGGTAACAATAATTTTGCGACATCAATTATATTTTTAGTACTTCTGTAATTTTCCTCCAGATGTATTATATGTATTGGATTAAAATAGTCCTCGAAACTTGCAAAGTTATTCTGACTTGCGCCCTGAAAACTATATATTAATTGATCCTCATCGCCAACTACTGTAATGTTACCATCTTTTACAAGTAATTTTATTAATTCAAATTGAGCATAATTATTATCTTGAAATTCATCGACTAGAATATATTTGTACTTTTCATGACAATCATATAATACAGCCTTATTTGTTTTCAAAAGAACTAAAGCTTTGTTTATCATATCATCATAATCGATCAAACGTTTTTGTTTTTCATATTTGACATATGATTTGTATACTTTGTTAAATTCCTGATGACGTGAAAAGTAATCAAATCTATTGATATTTTCCTTTTTTGATTTTTCTATTTCAGAAAATAAACTCAAATTTTTTTGTTCCGTTTCAAGCCAGGAGTCAAATTCATCTGGAGTGATCATCTCTTCTTTAAATGTACTAATTCCTTCATGGATTGCAGTATAAATTGATTGTAAATCACCAGAAATGTCTAGTACAGAAGTATCAAAGTTAAATGAATCAGTGTTTTTCATGCACCAAACTAACATACTTGCTTTTTGAATAATCTTGGTATCTTTTCCTAAGCCTGTGGCTTCTGCATTCTCTATACAAATATCCCTACAAAATGCATGATATGTTAATACATTTACATTTATAATTCCTTGATGTTCTAGCCTTTCTTTCATTTCATCAGCTGCTTTTTTTGAAAATGTTAAACAAAGAACTTCTGATGGAGCAATATCTTCATTTCTAATTAAATGAATCACTCTTTCTATAATTACGCGGGTTTTCCCACTACCCGGTCCTGCTCTAATCAATAAAGGAATGATAGAGGGTGCAGTTATAGCTTCTTGTTGTTTAGGATTAAGACAATCTCCTTGTAACTGCAATATCTATAAAATAATAACAGAGATTATAAGTTTTGTTATTATTATCCTAGATTGTTGAGATAATCTTATCAATTAATATTATTTTTGAATTTTTCATTTATACTTGAAAATTTTCTAATAATCATAAATTAATAAAAATATCACAAAGATTAAATGTTGATCGTTTCATTCTGAATTGTATTAGTTTCTGTTAATTGTTTTTAATTACTGTTACATCCCTCAATCAATTATGAATGTTTATTTAATATTATCTATATTTTCTTTATCTTTTGAATTATCAAATTCATTATGTATATTCTTATCATCATTGTAATTATTATTTGGTTTACCTAATTCTCTCAATCCCTCATTATGGTAAACAAACAGATATAATCTTCATCTTAATTTTTAGTCAAATAATCTAGTTTAAATATGTATTATCACAATTAAGACCTCAATTTTGATCAATTAATTATATCGTTGTAAATGAGCAAATTTAAATATATTTTACTCTAGAAAACAGCCTTTTTCAATTGCCTTTGATATTCTATTTCACCAGCATTTTCTTGTTCTCCAATATCCTTTTTATTTGCTTCATTATTATATTCAAGTGAAGGAAGTGGATTCTCTCTTATACCATTTAGTTCTAATACTCTACTATTATACGTCCCACCTTGAATGAGTTCTCTTATCTTCGCACTCACTGGCATACTCATACCTAATTGTGATAAAAATATATTATTTTGTCTTATCGATTCCATAAGGGATAATACATATTTTCTGTCCTGTTCTTCTGGTTGTTTAGCTAATTCTAAGTTTAGTTGTTTAAATATAGTTTGTTGAAGAATTTCCATTTCATTTATACGTTTACGATAATTTTTAACAAATCCTATTTTTCCAAAATTGGTAATCCAAGCATTTGCTGATTCATCATTTAATGCTATTTTCTTGTATCTTTGATACGATGTTAATGAAATAGATCTGCCTATTTTCTCTTCTACATATTGCATTCCTTCTTTATCCGAAAGTCCAAAAATGTCAGCATCGCTAATGCATTGGATTAACATATGCCTTTGCTCTTCTGTAAATTGTTTTTTGACCATTACCATTTTCTTTCGTAATCAGACACTTTTTTTACCATTTTATTTTATTTAAGTTTAATACTTCCTTATTTAATAAAAATATTTGTCAAGGAATAAAATAGCTCATAAAATAATAAATCTTTTCAAAATGAAATGAAATTTGTTAGCTAGTGATATAATATTGCAAATGGATAAATGAAAAGCAAATAATATCAATAAAAAAAATTTATTCTGAATTATGAGTATATTATTATAATAGTATAAAATTATAACAACAAATATTTTTGTATGAAATATAGTTATTCTTAATCTTATCTATGGCTGAAAGAAATATAATTAGAATGCCTCAATCCTCTGATCCTTCAAATAATCTAAAATACTTTGATCCACACTTCATTGAAATTCAAAGAGGGGAAACGATAGAATGGCAAAACAATGATACAAAAACACACACATTATTATCACAAAAATTTGGACAAGCAACTGATCTTTTAAAGATAGGTCCTCTTCATCCAGGAGAAAAAGAATCCAGATCTATTGATTTTGGTATTTCAAAAATTGATTATTTCTGTTCTATTCATCCTGAAGAACGAGGGACAATCATAATTTTAGACAAGAGTAAAGATGATATGACAAATTCCGACAGATTTAGATTATTGAGTAATACTTTCGATATCAAACCTCCACATATTATGAGTAATTTAGATTCACCTGAGAGAATAGCAAGGGAAAAAGTTTTGGAAGGAGTAGAAAGACCTGAATTATTGGTAAAATATTTTGATCCATTGATATTAGAAGCACTATTAGATCCAAAAAAATATCAGATTCAAAGTAAGTATCTGTCGATAGTGTTTTGGGATATATCTGGGTTTTCAGATTTATGTAATAGGTTTACTGATAATCCTATTATGATAATCTGGCTTTTAAGAAAATATTTTAATGAAGCAAATGAGATTATTCATAAATATAATGGAGTTTTGGACAAATTTATTGGGGATGGTATAATGGCATATTTTGGCTATTTTAACAATTCGGAAGTTTCTGGAGCAAATGATGCGGTTAACGCTGCACTGGAACTTAGGAAAAGATTTGTGAAAGTAAAAGATGACTGGATTAGAGAATTTAACCTTCCAACAAATGATTCAACTATTAAATTAAAATGTGGAATACATAGTGGTAATTTATTATTTGGGATTTTGGAAACAGAATATAGAAATCAAATTACCGTAACAGGACCAACAGTTAACTTTGCCAGTAGATTAGAAAGTAAAGCAGAAGATGATCAAATTCTCATTTCAGATGATACTAAAAAAATAACTAAAGATACATTTATCTCTAATGAAATAATGGTGGATGATATTAAATCTTGGGGTGAAGTTAAAGTTCATATTGTAACAGGAAAAAGATTAGAATAATTAATTCTTAATACTCAGATTTCAAAATGAATTACAAATATTTTGTTAAGAATTATTATTCAATAGGTTCTAATATAAAATTTTTACGAATACAGACTATTGTTATTGGGGATACATAATTAGTGATATCTGTGTATATTATTCTAATATTTTTTCAAAACCTAATTTTATAAGTTTTTCAATAGTAAAACCTGGATTTTGTTGCATCTCAATTCTTACTTTATTCTTTTTTTCTATTGTTTTACTGTAGATTCTCAGTATCATCTGTTCTGCTACATTCCATTCACAATGAAACATTTCACGTGAATACTCTGAAATTGAATCTTTACCTATATGCCATAGTGTTATGAGCCAATATATGTAATAGGGTATTTTTATAGAGGAGCTGATACATAGATAGGATAATCTTTCTTCTATCCTGCAAAGAATTGTTGTCAGTCTGTTAACTCCATCAAAATTTAACAGGATAGGATTTTCACTACAACCAATGACAATTTTACAAGTGTCTGTAGGATAAAATGATATTATGATAGTAAAGTTATTAATATTAGTATAATGCAAATGTATTCCTTTGTTATATGGATTAATTTCTTTTTTTAGCTCTTGGTTGTTTAGTAGAGCATTATAGATTCCTTGTGTTTTGAAGTTTAAATGAAGATCATGTATAGCTCTTTCACCAAATGGAGTACCTTCTACTATTTGGTAAAGCGGATGACGAATAGTTTTTTGTGTATTTATAACCTCCGTATGGTTACCTGTCATTGGTTTTCTATTATCATATTGACATCCTTTTAAAGTATAAAAATTTGGATTAGATTTAATATAAAGTTCTGCTTCACCATTTTGTATCATCTTAGATATTTTGTTCCTAAAAGTTCCATGTGACATCTTATAGGGTTTTCCATTAATCTTAAAGTAAAGAAAATCTTTATATGAAAATGAAATATGTTCAACTAATACAAGATAAGCCATATGTTCTTTCATTGCATCATCAAGTTTAGTCATATCTATTGACCATTTAGTAACATGTCATTGTCATTGTGCTGTCATCACAAAATTTTTATTATATGGATTTTGAACTACTTTCACTTTCTTATTGTTTGATTTAATTAAAATT
>JANWKP010000127.1 GCA_025451315.1 Nitrososphaerales archaeon
CAGTCAAATACATGCTAGGAACATAATGACTGAAAACATCCTACTATTGTTAGCATCATAAAATTTTTTTATTGAATTATGACCCAGTCTCAGTTAATTAGATTATACAATAAACATATACCAGATAAATTATCTAAGTAAATAGAGTCTAGTAGTATCTTGGATAGAAATTAGTTAACGAATAGTTATTACTCATTCATTTCCTAGTGGGTTAGTAATTTAAGAAAACAATATTTGCTATGATTCCCTTTTCTAACAAATATTTACTAATCTTTAGACACAGCATATATCTACAATTATTATTGGATTAATACTATCTTTTTGAACTTAGTTTTTATAGTACAATCAATAAATCAATAATTTTTGGAGATGAGAATAAAAAAAGATGTTTCTGTTTACAACTGTATAAAGATAAGCTTCAACGATCTACAGACATAGAAGAATTCATCAGTATTGTATCCCAGTTGATGAATATATTATTATGATAGATAGCAAGATTTTTTTTTGCTTACTGTTTGATATTGACCCAATAATTATCTCTGATATAATCTATATTTTGAAATAGAAATGCTGCGTGCTGGAAAATATATTAGATCATTTGTCTAAGATATAGAAATATACAATAGATAAATATGCAAGATACTAATACATTCTATAAAAATAATAGTATCAATTGTCTTGTCAAATAAATGCATTATCATAAAGAAACGATAGTTAAAAAAAGTTTATTATACTAAAATAATTATTAGAATTAATATTACTTGTTTATGTTGTCAGAATTTTCGTTATGTAAATTTATAAATTCTCCGTAACCGTCGTTAAAATCTTTATATAGATTTTTTAATAAGGTAATAAATTGCCAGTCCTTTGATAATTGTATTTTCATTTTGTTTTCATATTCGTATAGTGTAACTTTGACATCATCATTTAGATTTGGATTAATTGATAGCAAATTGGTTTCATTATACATAATTGTTAATTTAAAACACAATCTGCGTATTAACCATTCTAAATCGAACTTCAATTTATCAAAGATTTTGATTTTTTCCTCTTCTTTTTCAGCTAAATTAATATCATCTATAGCATTTAAGGTTACGTTACAACATTCCTCTAAATAACTAACAATTTGGGAATAAAATCTTCCAGTACATGTCTTAATTGTTTTTTCATTAAAGAATTGGTACACCAAAGTTTGCAAAATTATATTATCTTGATATTTAAGTAAAAATTGTGGAGGATAAATGGATATATTTTGAAACACATAAAATAATCCATAGGTAGTAAATTTATAATTCTTGACATTACTCAGAAACTTGCCTTTTGTACCTTCTATAAATCCAATACCTTCTAAACGTCTTGAAATCAAATAAGAGGCATCATTATTGTCTGGAGATTGATTTCTTAATTTAAAATACGATGAAAATTTAAATGATGGGTCATGACCTCGAATAAATTTCATTATAAAGGATCGTTCCTCTTGAGTTAAATTGATTTTTTGGTAAGACAATAAGGAAGATATATAATCTGAGTAAGCCATGATTAGGATAGTAAGTGTATTACAGATTTATAAATTATATAAATTTGAGGAAATTTATATTCAAAAGTTATATTTATTAAATTAAATGTAGTGTTATGTCAATTTATATAACCACAACCAATATATAATTATATGTGTCTTATTAAGTGATTTATTAATTAAGTGGAAATTCTAATGTTGCATTTTCTAATTCCAGAATTGGAATATATATAGAATGGGATTCATTTCCGACATCGTCTATATATTTATATTCTCCACTTTGTTTATTCAACTGAATAAACTTCGTTAACGGTTTTTCGTTCAATATACTATAGTGTATTAAACTGCTTCCTATTGAACTATTATAGATGAATATAAGATTTTGGTTTTTGTAATTTAGAGAATAAAGTAATGAACTAATACCCAATGCAGATTGGGCTGATGATAATATGATCTTGAACATATCTTGAAGAGAGCGATACTTGAGATATCTAAAATTGAATTTATTATTTTCTGACACGTTAATCAATAAATAATACCCATTATTAGACCTTGCTAATAAATTTAAGAGGAGAAAGAAAAAATCAATTTTTGTTAGATTTTATAAATAACAAGTAATTATATCCCATTATTGATTATAATATTCTCACTCGAAAATCTGATCCAAAAATCTTATAAGTCAATCTGTTTCATTCCACGAACTAGGATCAAATGATTCATGTAAATAAAATATATAATATTGATTGTATGGAATTTATGAATTTATTAAAAAAAGAGGATACGATAAAAATTGATGCAATAGTAACATCTCCTCCTTATAACATTAATAAGCCATATTCTAAATATAATGATAAAAGAGATAAAAATGAATACCTTTTATGGTTACAAAAAGTAGCTAACAATAGTTTACAGATTTTAAAAGAAGATGGATCTTTTTTTCTCAATGTTGGTGGAAGACCTGCAGATTATATGCTTCCTTTTGAAATTTGTAGCAAGTTCATCGGAGCTGGGTATAAGTTACAAAATACAATCCATTGGATAAAATCACTATCTATTGAAGTGGCTGATATAGGGAAAAAAAATAACATCATAAAAACTGATTCTTCTATTGGACATTTCAAACCTATAATTAGTCAGAGGTTTCTCAGTGATCTTCATGAATACATCTTTCACTTTACCAAAAAAGGAGATTTAGCGATTGACAAATTAGCTGTAGGAGTAACATACCAAGACAAATCAAATATAGGAAGATGGAAATCTGCTAAAACGGATAAGAGAGATAGGGGAAATATATGGTTTATTCCTTATAATACAATTCAAGAAAAAAGACCTCATCCTGCAACTTTTCCCGAAAAACTACCGTACTTGTGTATTAAATTACATGGTATTAAAAAAAATACAATTATTTATGATCCCTTTATTGGAATAGGTACCACAGCATTGGCGTGTATTAATTTAAACGTGGAATTTTTAGGTACTGAAATAGATAATAGATACATAGAAATTGCCAATGAAAATATACAACTTCGATATATAAAAAATAAAAAAACCTAATTTATCGATATGTTTATTTCTCTTCCATCAATTTCAATCTTCTTGTATTCAATACCTTCCTCCTTTTCTTCAGTTAAAACTACAGATTTGACTCTAACTAGATATGTTAAATCGTTTCTATGTAAAGACAAAGAACATATCTCATCTTTTTGTAGGTCAGTAATATAAGCAGTTGATAGAATTTCAGTCGGGTTATAGGATTTTTCTTTTCGTAATTGTTGTAGGTTCCTAGCCAAATCACGTACTAGACCCTGTGTAATTAATTTTTGGTCACGATTTGTAGACATAAATATCATTAAATTATCTTTTTCTGCATAAACATAACCGTCTTTAACTGAAAACGAAATCTCCAAATCTTGCTCATGTATATCAACAAAAGAAGAGGTAGATTTATCATAAATCAGGTGAACCATTTTGGATCTTTTAAGTGTATGAAGAACCTCTACTTTGTCAAGTTTTTCAAATTCTGATATAACCCTGCCTATATCAGATTTAACCTGTGGTGCTACTCTTTTTCGAATTATATTAATTAAAGGTAAAATAGGAAGATTGGACTTAATCATTTCTAGAACTTTTTCCATTGTATTGGATATATGAATTTGGATAACTTTATAAGATTGTACATTCAATTGGTTTTTCAATATTTCATATATATCATTCTTAGTTAATTCTGTATCAACTTGATGATGATTGCAATAGTTTTCTGTATTATTATTGGATGGTGTTACGATTCCATTCTCTAAAAAGGAACATATTACCACCTGTGTTACAGGCCATCTTCGCTTAATTTTTGCTTTCATTCTTGCAGAATTTGCTAAAGATATTATTGTTTTTATTTTTTCAAAAGTATTCTCAAGATCATGATCAATCAAAGATGTTTCTACATCAGGCCATTTAGAGAGAAGTACACTATCTTTAGAAGTATCGATCTCTTTTAAATTATTTACCTTACTGAAGCAATTCAAATATAGATATTCTGTAATAAATGGAGATACTGGGTGAAGAATAATATCAATTTTCTCTAGTACATAATCTAGAATTGAAAAAATTGCAAGCCTTCTGTTTAGTTCCTCAATACTATCGTTCCAAATATAATTTCTTGTAAGTGGTATGTATGTTTGACTAACATTATTGATTATGAATTCTTCAATAGCTTTTGTTGCTTCATGAAATCTGCAATTTTCAAATAACAAATTGACAGTTTTTATTAAATTTTGTAATACTGAAAGAAGCCATTTTTCAGGAGTTTCTAATAAGTTGTTTTTGATTGTCCATTTGAGGTCATGAATACATCTATCAAAATTGTCGAGAATACTATTTTGTTTCAAATAGATATGCAAATAATAAAGTGTACTAAGTATTTGATAAGGTCTTGAAATCATTTCTTTTAGACTGAAATTTAATGCTTCTATAGGAGATGCTTTCCAGATAAAATAGAATCTAATGAGATCTATTGAATTCTTTTCAAGCATTAAATTAGCTTCTATTACATTCCCAGCGCTTTTACTCATTTTATTACCTTTTTCATCTAAGACATGTCCTTGAAACAGAAAAGATTTGAATGGTGCAATAGATTCATTCTTTAATATTACATTTTGTATTAATAGAGAATATGACCAACCTCTGGTTTGATCTATACCTTCAGTTAAAAATAACGCAGGAATCAATTTTTTATAATCTTGATTGTTAAACGATGCAAAAGGAGCAGCACCACTATTATGCCAAGTGTCTAATACATATGGTTCTCTTGTCATCAAGGAATTACATTTAGAACAGTTTATTTTTATTTGATCTATCCATGGTCTATGTAGTTCAAAATGTCCTTTATCAATCTGAGAAATAATACTGTTATTCTTAACTGATATACTTTCAGAATATTGAGCTTTGTCTATATCATGTTTTAAAATTAAATTACTATTTTTATCTATAACAAGATTAGAAGATCTAGTCACCAGGTCATTTTTATCTGATATTAATTCTTTATGCCTACAATTGGAACAAACCCAAATAGGAATAGGCGTACCCCAAATACGTTCCCTTGATATACACCATGGCACTTTTTCTTTAATTATTTCGATAAATCGGTTTTTAGGAGCTTCAAAAAAATATTCAACATCTTTAGCAGCCTCGATAGATTTATCACCCAATTTATCGATCATGTAAAAATATTCTCGTCGTGCCAACCATACAAGTTTATGATGAGAACGCCAACATGTTGGATACTGATGTTTAATTTTTCCAATTTTTATACTAGCCTTTAATTCTTTCATTATTTGTACAATTTTCTCATCAGTATCGCGAACAAAATAACCACTAAATTCTCCTGCTTGATCTGTAAAGACAACTCTGTCGTCAATTGGAACAAAAATAGGAATATTTTTCTTTTTAGCTATGTTAAAGTCTTCTTCTCCATTAGCAGGAGATAAGTGAACAATTCCACTCCCTGTTGTTACATCTACGAAATCTTCAGATACCACAAAATGAATTGATTTGGAATCTGCGAGCTTTTTAAGTTCTGGAATTAAGTCCAATAATGGGTGGATATAATACTTTCCATCTAGATCTTTACCTTTTACGATTTTTTTAATTTTATAAAATTCTATATGGAGCTCATTCATAAGTTCTTCTATTCTAGTTTCTCCTACAATCCACACTTGTTTATCCGCCTCTACGTAAACATAATTAGCGTCAGGATTTACTCCCACAAGTTCATCTGTAATTAATGTAAATGGCATAGTAGTCCAAACTATCATATATGTATCTTCGTCAGCTAATTTTACCTTGTAATAAAATGAAGGATCTTCAACAGTTTTATATCCTTGATTCACTTCAGAATTACTAAGAGACGTTTGACATGATGGACAAAATGCAACAACCCTAAATCCTTCCTGTAAAACCCCATTATCCCAAGCAGTTTTGAGATACGACCATTCTCTTTCAATATAGTCATCGTGAAAAGTCCAATATCCATTCTCATAATCGAAAGACATTCCAAGCAATTCATCTACTTCAATCCATTTTTTATTGTATTTTTTAACAATGGATTTACATGTTTCAACAATTTTTTCTATCCCCACCTTGTTGATATTTTCGGTTTTATTTCCTGTTAATCCTAATTCTTTTTCTGCCTGTAGTTCTACTGGTAAACCTTGGGTATCCCATCCAGGTCTAAAAATAACTTTGTTCTGATTTAACGTCTGAAATCGAAACCATAAATCTTTTATTATTCGTCCTCTTAAGTGACCTACATGCGGTTCTCCATTCATGGTTGGGGGACCATCCACGTATCCGATCATTTTTTTATTTTGTCGAATATCTATTTCTTTTTTAAAAAAGTCATTATACCTGATTAATTTCTTGTAGTCACGTATCTCATTTTCGATGATCTTGGGATCGAATTGTCCATGAAGTTCCATAAATATATAAGAAGATGATGTTACAGAGCCATTCTTTATGTTTTTGGATGATAAGATAAAAAAAGGTCAAGTTCGTTTTAGCCGCAAAAGAAATTGAGAAATAAGAATTTTGGTATATTATTACATTATTATTTTTATAGAATCAATAATTTTTTCAACCACTGGCAAGTCTTTATCAAAATTTTCGACGGTTGACTGATAAGTTAATGTGAATAATCTCTTATCAATTAGAGAGAAAATTTCCATAATTTTACCTTCGAGGCCATTGTCTTCATATTTATATTTTACAATATGAAAAGATGATGGATTACCATCTATAGTATACTTGTTTAGGTCTTTGTCTAAAACTTCATAAACCTCATATCCAGAAGAAGATGCATCTATACCAAATTTTTCAGCCTCATCTAAAACAATTTTATTAGTAAACTCTTCAGGATTTGAAAGTGATGAAAATGAGATTCCAATAAATGAGAATGGGTTATTTTTAATTAATTTAAAATCAAGGACATGAAATTTTGATAATTTCTTTTCTACGTTCCAATCATGGGGATATTTAAGTACAAATTTATCGTTAGAAAAAGTCAACCAATCTGTTGCTGCAACATCTGTTGTCCCTGTTTCATTTTTACTGCTGCTATTGATATTACTGCTACTAATGTTAGTATTATTAGTAAAATTAGAGTTTTGAGCAAAGGAAAGTTTAGAAATATCGGAGAATTCCAGATCAAATGAGACAAGAATAATAAAAAATATTGAAGATATTAACAATAAGCTTGTTATGTAATTGAACATACATTATGTTTAACGAAGATTATTATTAATAATCTTTGTTTTAGATTCAAAGTTGAATTGATAATCTCATAACCTATAACTTTAGACAAAAAATTTAGTTTGGTATGATAATAATAGATAAAAAAATTTAACTAATATATCCCATATTAGATTTTCTATTTTGAGGAAACATTAATTCTTCTTCTTGTTCATCAGTAGGCACACCTTGTGGAAGTTGTCCCGACTTTGCCAACATCTGTTGTTCTAAATTTTTAATAAGTATTTCAGTATCTTTAGATCTTTTATTCATTTCATCCATATTGATATTTATTCCCAGTACATTATTCAAAATTTCTAAAAGATTTTTTGATGCTTTTGCATCAATTACATATCCAGACGTTTCACCTAACAAACAGATCCCCTCTATCCCTCGAAGTTTTCCCAATCCAAGTATAAGACCATTCATTCCCGTAATGTTCCCATTATCAAGGGTTGAAATATTAAAGGATCTAAAAGATTTTACTATTTCTTGATTAGTAGCTGTTCCATAAATTTTTGGATTATTTACAAAGGTACCTGTAACATATGAGGCTAATGAATAGATATTTGAAATTTTAAATTTTGTAATCAAGTCTAGAATTTGTTCAGATAGTATATATTCTGAACCTGGAACTACTGGCTGTGAATCACCAGTGAGAAGAATGAGATCTTTAGAGGATAACGAACCACTAGTAATGGAGTTTAATGAGGTGGTTGATTGTTGATGAGGAGAAAGAGGAAGAGGAGGAGTATTAGGAGAATCACCATTAATTGATTGATCTAATTGTACTTCGGGTTTGCCAATTTCTTTAATTTCTTTTTTGATTTTGCTCGATTTATTCTTATTGCTATTACTAGTATTTTTTACATAATAAATACTATTTTTAACTATATTAGTTGTCCCATCTGCTTGTATTACAACCTGTGGTGAAAAATAAGATGAAAAGAGATCTGCCATATGAATAGCACCAAGTTCCTTTATCAAATAATCAACTGCTAATTTTCCGACTAATCCGGTTCCAGGAAATCCACAGATTAAATGTGGTGAATGTAAAGGAGGAGTTTTTTTTTCAGAAAAAACTATCTCGATGGGTTTTGACATAGAAAACATTGTACAAGGAATAGTCTATTCCTTTCTTTCTTTAAATGTTGCGGGGTGTCAAAATAGAATCCAACAATACAAAGAATATTTCTATTCTATTAGTGAGTTAAAAATCAAGTAAGGTTTATTGATTATTGTCATTTTAATACAATATTGGAATCTCCTGAATTAGTGAAAATAAATGATGATATGATAAAAAAGGTGTTAGTGCCAAGAAAAAATTCGTCGAGAAAGGGAGATAATGGAATTGTACTGGTCGTAGGAGGAAGTAGTATTTATCATGGTGCTCCAGTATTGGCATCAATAGCAGCTTTAAGGTCGGGTACAGATTTGGTATATACTGCAGTTCCCAGCGTTAATGTAGAATCAACGAGATCATATTCACCTAATCTCATAGTGATACCTCTTGTTGATCAAAGATTAACTATGGGTTCAGCAGCACGATTAATTAAATCACTTCCAAAAAAAGTAGATGTAGCCACAATTGGTATGGGTATGAGTATAGCTAAAAAGGAAGCATTATTGAGTTTAGTTGAGAAATTGTTGCAGAATGGAAGCAAACTTGTGCTTGATGCATCTGCATTAATTCCTGAGATATTACCCAAAATAAAGGGCTCAAATTGTATTATTACTCCTCATGGGGGAGAATATATGAGAATTTTTGAAACAGAATTAAAAAACTATAACAATAGTAATAGTGAAAATGAGCAAATTTGGGATGTTTTTAAGAATGCAAAAAAATATGGAATAACAATCATCCTCAAGGGATGGAAAAATATTATTTCAGATGGAAAGCTAACCACAGTTATTGAAAGAACTACACCTGCTATGACAGTTGGTGGAACAGGAGATGTCTTGGCTGGTCTTGTAGCAGGTTTTTATAGTAAATTGGATTCTTTTGAAGCTTCATGCACAGCTGTTTATCTTAACGGACTTGCTGGGATTATCGCATATCAAAAGTCAGGATTACACATAGTAGCAAGCGATCTACTAGACAATCTTCCAGAAGCATTGAAAAAATTTGATCAGATAGAAAATAACTAACTAAGTTACTATTGTGGTAATGGCTAATAACATTTAATAATTTCTACATGTAAATGGAAATTAAAAATTGTCAATATAATATGAATAATACAATATTACTGGAGTAGTTTAGAATATCTAATGTGAAATGTATTAATAGTAATCTCTTCAGATATTTCTGATATTTTTGGTGTAATCTCGATCTCATATTTTAAATTTATGAAATATAAACTCAATAATATTGTCAATATAATTAATGATTTGTTTTTGCCTTTTGAATGGATACTTAAAATATTATTGTTACCATCAAATTTTAGTCCTCCTGAATAATTCATCTTAAGGATTAAATCTACAATTTGAATAAGTTCCTCAATAGTGAAATCAGTGAGATTTACACCATATCTCTCCAAAGAATTAAGAAAGGAATTATGATTTTTACTAAAATCAATTTTAGAATTATAATCGTAGAGTCGTTTACTTTTATATTTTTTATTGTTCAATAACATATTATTATTGTCTTTTTCTTCTTCATTTTTTGACTGACTTTGATGAGAAGACATCGTAGTAAAATGGTGGGGAAGAAAATGAGGAGATTGAGAATTGGAAGGAAGATGAGAAGATGAAGTTACAGAACCATCAGATTTGGTATTAACAGATAATGAAGATAAAATTGAAAGATACATAGAATATAAATATGGAGAAGTTGAAAAACATGAGAAATCCTCAATAAATTTAATGAGTTGAACGACTTTTAATTGGTTCACAGATTCAGTTTTATTTAGACTTTTGATCTCAACTGCTTTTTTCCATTCCTCTTCAAAAATTTTCATATAAGAAAATCCCAATATATCAATGGAGGTGAATAATGCTGCCTTACCATTTCCTCCATCTATATTTATTATATTACCTGAATCCAGTATAATAATATTAGAAAAAACATTTCCAACCTTTATCATAATTTCATTTGGTAAAAAAGATAAATCTTCACTACCGATACATTGATTGGATATTAAAAATTTTATCTCTATTCCCTTGGTAATAGCTTTAATTAATAAAGATTTACACTGTGAAATCAATCTTAAACCCCAAACGTCAAGAATAGCTATAATACTAGTTCGAGAATTTTCTACTAGGGTGGTTAATTTTTGGAAAGTAGATTTTGGATCTAGTATAAAATATCTTTTTTCTTCTAACCCTTTCAAATAATTGCTTTTATCATTAATCTTTTGTAATTTGTCAATAACTTTTTTCATATTCATCAGCCGTTGTTCTTGAGTTAGTACAATTTCTTCGAAAGCTTCGGTTGGATTTATGGCACTACATATTAACGGTTTTTGTTGAGAGATTACAGATAAGCCCTTTTTTTCTAATTTTTTTAGGGTGAGATATATTTTCGTTCTTGGTAAATGAGAATAATATGCTATTTCACTAGCAGAGAGGGAGCCTTTACCTATCATAGTTAAATAAGCCCTAGCTTCGTATTGTGAGATGCCAAATTCTTCTAAATTTCCTATTAAATCATTATTTTCAATACTAATATTATTGACACATCTAGTAGTATCACTTTCATTCCTGATGTTATTATTATTATTATTATTATATTGCCTATCTTCATTTGAAAAATTCTGTTTTTTTGCCTCGAAAACCTTTTTATTATTTAAATTGTTAATTAAGGGATCTTGAAAGGAATAGCCATCGTCATGGATGTGTCTTTGATTCATTAATACTCATGTAATATAATATTTAAAATAAAATCCCTCTGTCAACTAGATTATGTCAAAACAAAAAAAATTACTGAGCTAAATTGGATTATGTAACTTTAGACTGTTGTTACCATAGTTACTGCCAAACATTGAACTTGATGGTGTTATATATATATACTACAAGAAAAAATGACCAATTCACATGAGCGAAAACGATACACCACAAGAAATTCTAAAGAATAATTCTTCTTCTTTGATGGTAACAACAACAGCAGCAGCAGCAGCAGCAGCAGCAATAGCAAACACCATAACAGATGAATGTAAAAATGTAAAAATGGATCATTTTAACTTAAAGCTTCATAATAGCAGTATTCAGAATTGTCATAGTGCTCAATTTTCACATGATATTGATTTTCATTTAATTAAATACAATATCCCATTAAGACCAAAGATAAAACAAATACAATACAGGATTAACAATGAAATTATAAAGCTTCAAAATATATTCAATGAGTTAAAAACTCAAGATGAAGAATTAATAAAGAAATTAGACATTTCTATAAAAGAGAACAACATTCAATATTCTTCTTTAATTTCTTCTGAATTAAATGGTATTAGAAAATCAATTAGAGCTATATGGACTTCAAAAATTGTTTTAGATACATTGCATAATCAAATTTGTAGTATTTCTAGCTTTAAAGATCTAGTTGAGAAACTCACCCCCTCATTGACAGTAATGAAAAGTATTAGATCGTTATTAATTTCCCATGTTAGGGAATCAGATCATGATTTTAAGAATATATTAGATTTGCTATGTGATGTTCTTTTTAATGCTGGTCAATTAGGAGGATATTTAATAAATTTTAAGATAGCAAACAACACAGCACTGGATATTACAGATGACGCGATATTTGAGGCGGAAAATAAAATAAAAATAGAATTTTTACCTATTCCTAAGGTAATAACATAAATATTCAAACAATCGTGTCTGTATTTATATTCATATTCAATAAAATTTATTTTAATTTATTTTATCTTACTTCTTTTTAGGTTAGTTCATTTTACTAATATAGATTTTTATATAATAAAGAATGGCAAGAGAGAGAAATAATAGTAATAGTAATAGTTAGGAGTAGCAGTCATTCTAGCTATTATTTTTATTTCTTTCCTTCATCAATATAAAAAATTGATTCATTTTTATTCAATGAAGATCCAGCGATTAAATTTAAAACAGAAGTTGTAACATTCTCTATATTTGATTCAATTCCTTCAATATTTCCAGGTAGAATTAAGTTTAATGTGATTTTCGATCCTAACACATCAGATAATTCTTGGTTAACTGTAGCAGTATATGGTCTAAGAGCACCTCTAAATACCTCAGATCTTGCCCTTGTTAGGCCAGATATTTTCTTTCCGGATGGAGAATCAGGTCCTAGAATGACTATTATTCCCTTGGAATCTTTAAATTGAGATGGCTTTTGAATAGCATCGGGTGGCGACATAAATTTGACAGCTTCTCTTGTAATCAATCCAGGAATATGGATAAAGTTCTCTACTAGTATATCCCATTCCTCTCTGGACAAAGATAACAGACTGCGATTGTAATCATATTCACCTGTAACATGAATAACAGAATCAATACTTCCAAACTTTGTTTTGGCAGTATTAAAAATTCGTTTTACTTGTTCTTCGTCTGAGAGGTCCAAAGAATGACTATGAAAATCTTTATAAAATTTTGTATCGTCACCATTGTTTTTACTGAGGATTATTACTTGTTTTACACCGCTATCATTCAATCTGTTTGCGAGACTAGTGATTCGCTGAACATCTTTTTCCTTTGAGGAGGTTGTTGTGATAACTACTACTTTTTCTTTTAAATTTTGTATGTTATTATCATCGATAGAGGTTCCCACAATAGGTTTGACAGGATAGAATACTCTATCATTAGGGATAACCCTACCATTGATCAATTTACTGATAGTATCATCTGACAACGTCAAGACCATCTCAGCTACTTCCTCTTGGCTGAGAAATTCATTATCTACTATCATTTTACTGGTATTTTTTTGAATTTTTTCTGCTATTTCCTGTATCTTCATTAACATTCCTTCAATCGTTTTATTTAGATCATCTTGGTTGGTAGTAAGAGAAGAGGAATCAGGATTGGAATCATCATGCTTACTGGTACTATTACTAGTAGTAGTCGAAGAAGAAGTAGAAGAAGAAACAGATAATCTAGAACTAGTTACATGCTGTGCTATTTCCTTAATTCCCTTTGAAAATACCTCTTGAGATTCTCCTAAAAGATCCAATCCTTTTGTTGCAGATAACTCTACCTCAGATGAATCAAGGCCAGGATATCCCCCTATACGCAAAAATTCTGCTGCTGCTTTCGGATAAACAGTTTTATAAATCCTATCAGAATGTACAGGTCCTGGATTAGTAGCCACAGACTTTATTCCTCGTTCTACCAACTCCCATGCTAAAGCTTCAGCTAGTCTATTTTTAGCACCTTGTGCGGCAGTGTACGGAGTTCTGAATCTATAGGGTCTTTGTTCGTATTTGTTTTCTTCAGTGAAAAATGTAGCAATTGTTATAATTTTGGATTCTTTGTCCATTACTTTAAGTCCCTGGACAGATGTCCAAAAAGTACCAGTTAGATGGATAGCAACACAGTCCTTAAAATCCTGAAAGGAGGCATTAGTAAAGGTCTTTACAGGCCCAGAGACTCCTGCATTATTGACAATAATATCAACCTTACCAAATTCTTGTTTGATATTTGAGAACATTTCGTTAATCCCATTCTCATCTGCTACATCAACACCAGAAAAAGACCTGACAGTTCCTGATGATCCTGCTTTTTTCATAATATCATTAAGGATCTCAGTGGTCTTATCCAATGGCTCTTTTCTTCTTCCCATTATAATAATACTCGCACCATTTTCTGCGAATTTTTTAGCAATCGCTTGACCAATACCTGTTCCGCTTCCAGTAATCACGACAACTTTATCTGAAAATTTTAATCTTGTTGATTTTAAAGATTCTGCCATTATAATTCTGGCACATTATATCATACTATATATCTTTTGCTAATTTTATTACATTTTATGGTTTCAATTTATTATTTACAGTTATTAAATTTGATTGAAGTATTTGACGATGCAGTGACAGTTGGTATCATAAAAATAGCAGAATAACACAGTATAGATTTTAAGCATCTCCTGCATCTTGATAATATAAATGGGTGTTAAATTTGCCGCATAACACCCATTGTGTTAACTTCTTTTAAAAGAGGTTTTGTGTGATATTTTATAGATACAATAAAAAATATAAAGCTTATAGGTTTTTGCGGTAAGACTAATCTATTGTTGATTTATTATTATTATCTTTTATTTTATTAGTACTGCTTTAATTTCATATAAAATCTATTTTTTGATTGTTGATATAGAAATTATATGTAGTTTGTTTTACTATTTTAGTTGTATACCTGCCAATTTTATCTGTATTATTCATGGTAAGCGAATTACTTTAGCATTGTTAAGTATATCAATCGCTGTTGGTACTTCGTCAATTACTCTACATATTAAAAGGAGAAGAGCTAAAAGTCATGTTTAAGGTTAGTTATATGATGAGTAATTTTGCAGAGTAATTTAATTAAGAAAAAGATGTAGTATATATGTATGTAAATAATTAATGTTAAAGGTGGTGCACATATATATTTACAATAATAATTATTTTCACGTATTAAACTACATTCGTCAATTGCAATTTTTAAAATAAATTGTCAGTAGAACAATGGAAAAACTTAAGTATTACTAAATTCAAGAGACAAAAAAAATAATTTTTATATTAACAAAATGCACTTTAAAATAAAAATTGAATTCTTTTGTTGTTTTATAGATTTAGATAACAATTAAAGATCATTATTGGTTCATGTATCTGTACCAAACAAACCGTAATTACTATATTATAGATGGTAGATAGGATAGAACCTGTATATATTCATCGATATATTATTCTAAAAATTGATGACAATCACATTTTGTACATTTACAGTCACCTTGGTATAATACATGATTTCCTTTTAGATGACTACATCTCTTACAGATTAAGAGTTCCTCGCTCATTTAATCATATAGATATATCATGAATAAAAATATACCTAAATCAAATATAGAGGATCCAAATGGACAGAAATGATATTCTAGATAACAGATATTACATAAACTATTGATTTTCATATTTTTATCATTTTTCTATTTGATATGTGATTAATACCATTATTCATAGTAACTAGCATGTAAATTATTTAAGACTAACCAAATGGTTTAAGATTAAAATCATCGAACAAATCAACAATTTTTTATTGGAGTCGATTTTATTATTATTGCTATAACTCTATCATCAGCTCTCGTCGATGTCTTATTAACCTCTGACATCCTCATTTTTAAAATGAAAAGACAAAAGATAAAATTGAATCCAGTTAATCCGTTACCTTTAAGAGTGGAATGCGACTAAAGACAATTGCCAAGAATGAAGAGTAAATTAAATAGGATATTTATTCCAATTATTTTTAGTTTTATTTTAGGAAACTTTCTTGTAGCTTCACATTCGTCGCAGATTATTATTAAAGATGTTTTTGCACATCAACTTTTTAATTCTTCAGGTGAGAAAATAGGCAATTACTATGTACAAGTTGCAACGGACCCAGAAATACCTACAACTGGTCAAAATGTAAAGATAATGATGAGAATATCTAGTGTAGATGGTACAGAACTTTCAGATGTTCCTATTTCTATTTCAATAACAAAAAATGGACAAGAAATCGAAAAAATTCCTCAAATAATAGTAACAGGTGGACATTATGATTTGAATTATAAATTCTTAGAACAAGGAAATTATGTTTTTTATATAGATGTAAATGATATTTACTTTACAGGAAAAACTATAACATACATATTCAATATTAGCACATTGAGTCCTTTTGGTTATATATTTTATTCATTAATTACTTTTGCAGTAGTAACACCTCTAGTAGTATTAACAGTTATATACATAACAAACAAGAGAAGAAGTAAAAAGCAGATATCAGAAAATAAGAGTCTATAAAATAGAAACAAATAGAAAAGTATTATGAATAATAACAAACCAACTACTTAAATTAACTAGGAATAATTGCTCAAGTATTTATTTTTAAAAAAGTTATACTGTTTATTTAAGAAACAGTTGACTTTTCCAAATTTGAAATAGATTCTTTATTATTATTATTATTTTGTATTTTCATACTGTATAGGACGACTAGAATCAACATCGAGAATAATATTATTCCTATTCCCAGATGTAAAGTTACTAGATGAGAATGGAGACGTTCTAGAATTACAACAGCACCCAATGTAATTTGAGCTATTACTGCAGATCCTGCAATAATGGAAGCGATCTTCATCCCTTTCGGGGCTTGTTTTGATTTAAGTGTAAACAACATTGTTATGATAACCATCAATCCTGTAATTGCCGCTATAGTACGATGAAAATATTCTATTATAAAATCTTGTAGAGGAACCAAACCTGCCGGACATAGTGGCCAATCAGGACATGATAAACCTACGCCTGAAGCACTAACATATCCACCTATAAACATCAAGACAAAAAGTATAGAAAGTGTAGAAAAAGAAAGAGTCTTTAGGAGCATAATTAGTTTCTTGCCCTTGTTGGTTTTTTCTTGTCTTGTCTATTTCAAATTACTCTACTGTCAAAGTACCTGTCATATACGGATGTACTGTACAATAAAATGGGTGGGCCCCCGCATCAACGTTTGTGGTCTCGAGTACCTTGAATTCGCCACCATTTATTATACTGGTATCGAAAAGCTTGCCAGAAGTTGCATCTGATGCACCTTTACCGTTAGTAACTGTATGAGGCATAGTATCAGCGTTATCAACAAGTATTGTATTACCTTTCTTGACTGTTAGTTGATCTGGATTAAAGGCAGGACTTCCCTGAACGGCAGCTCCTTGCAAGATTGTTAAAGTAGCATCAGTTTTTGGTTTAGCAGCTGGCGCCTCACTCTTTGCTGCAACAGGAGGAGCAACTCCTCCTGGAGGATTGGATAAGTCTACTTCAGGTTTTAGTTTAGATGATTGTGGTGGGACAGAATGCATGTGCTCCCATTGGCTCAGAGCTATGACCGTTCCCACGATCATAATTCCTACAATTATAACTAGACCTTTAACTAGTCTTTTGGAAGTTGTTCTAAGGATGTGGCTATCGTCGTCTGTAGTCATAATACTCCTCTCCTAGCTTTAATGGGTCTCTTTATGTGGCTCTTTTCGTCTGTAGTCATAATACTCCTCTCCTATAGCGAATGGGTCTCTCATGTTTGCGAACGCTCCTTTCACAGAACTCTTCAACAGATTGTATATCATTAATAGATATGAAAATCCCACAATCCATGCACCTATTGTCGCGATTTGGTTCATTGCTATCCATTCTGGCAATGGAAGATAATCGAAATACCTTCTAGGCATTCCCATTAATCCCAGTACGTGTTGTGTCATAAAGACTATTATTATACCTGAAAATGCTGCTATCCAATGTATTTTTGCCAGTTTTTCATTATACATTTTTCCAGTGATTAACGGGAACATGTAATATATGAAACCCGTAAATGTAAGAGATACAGTCCCCATCAGGATCAAGTGGAAATGCCCTACAACCCAGTAACTATCATGGGTTATAAAGTCTAAAGGTAATGCAGTATTGACAACACCACCCGCACCTGATGCAAAGAATAGCATTATACCTCCTACACCAAATAGCATAGGAGCTGCGAACTTTATCCTTCCTCCCCACATCGTTGCTACCCAGTTAAAGACATGCATTGCCGAAGCCGGTACGGCTGCCAAAGTACCAACCATGAAGACGGTTTTCTCTGTGAAACTCATACCCGTTGCAAGCATGTGATGAGCCCATGAAGCAAATCCAATAGTGGATAGTAGCATAAACGCTATCACACCCGACTGGTAGCTAAATATAGGTTTTCTTGAGAATTTAGGTATCATCTCATATAACATACCCACTGCCGGGAGCAAGAATATGTACACCTCAGGATGGAATGTAAACCAAAAGAGATGTTGATACGCTATCGGATCTCCACCTAATGCAGGATTAAAGAATCCAGTTACACCAAGCCTATCTGTATACAGCATGATTAATGCTGCAGCAAAGGTAGGTATAGCAACTAGAGTCATAAATGAGATAGATAATATCGACCATGCAAATAATGACATTTTCATTATTGGTAAATCTGGATGTTTACACTTTAGCATAGTAACTATAAAGTTTATAGAACCAAGCACTGATGACAGACCTAAAATCTTTAAACCAAATATCCATAACTCTGCTGCAGGTCCTGGTGCTCGTATAATAGAATATGGTGGATATGCAGTCCATCCAAGATCTGCAAATCCCAGCCAGACCATTGCAGCTCCCACAGGGATCATCCAAAATGCTACTGCGTTCAACTTTGGCCAGGCCATATCTTTGTATCTAACCAAAATAGGAATCAAGTAATTTCCAATACCAGCACCGAAAGGAATAGCCCAGAGGAATAACATTGTTGTACCATGAACGGTAAAGAATCTATGAAATGTATTTGGATCTGAAATAATTTGTTGACCAGGCAAAAATAATTCTGCTCTAATCGCCAATGCTAATGCTCCACCCAACATCAGGAAGGTTATTGAGGTAATAATGTACAATAAACCAATATCAGTATGATGTGTAGAGAAGATTATCTCCCACAATGCACGTGGTTTTTTAACTTCTAGAACCATTTGAATGCCTCCACAATTTCACTCGCCGAATTATACAAAGCATGACTATCAATAAAAGTATTTTGTTTATTCATCCCTTTCTACCTACTCTACAGTTAAACTCCCTGTCATGTACGGATGCACCATGCAATAGTATGGATGTGCTCCTGCATCAACAGTTGCTGTATCTATTTCGCCTGAATCGCCACCATTTATTATACTCGTGTCAAAAAGCTTACCAGAAGTGGGGTCAGATCCACTTTCACCATTAGTGACGGTATGAGGCATAGTATCTGCATTATTAACAGTTATTTTATCACCTTTCTTGACTGTTAGTTCATCCGGATCATAGTCTGGATTTCCCTGTATTGATGCACCATCAAGGATTGTCAGTGTAACCCCTCCCGCTGCTGCAGATGTAGCGTTTCCTCCTGCTGCTGCAGATGTAGCGTTTGATGATGGTTGTTGTTCCTGAGTTGCTGATTGTTGTTGTTGAGCTGGTGGTGTTGTTGTTGTTGTTGCAGCTGAAGGCTCAGACTCTGCTGCTGCTTCAGTAACTGCAGGTTCCACAAATAATTTTGCTTTCATATTATAATGACTGAATCCACAATACTCTCTACACTGAATAAGATATTCACCATCTTCGGTAAACATATTCCATAATGTGTTAATTCTTCCAGGAACTGCATCTATCATAAGAGTCCAATCTGGAACATTAAAAGCATGATTAACATCGAGAGAAGTAATTTCAAATCTATACGGTTTATCTTGTTGAACATGAAGTTCGTTTACTTCTTTGGTTCCATCAGCGTGTTCAAAACTCCAAAACCACTGCTGTCCAATGACCTTAATGGTTTCAGCATCTGCTGGAACTTCTTCTATAATTCGTTCAACATCCCATGAGGCCGCACCCACCCAAATTAAAATTGCCACTACTGCAGCGATATAAACCCATTCATACATAGCATGGCCTGCCATTAACGCATCTCCTCTTTGGTTTTGTCTAGGAATCTATTCTTTTTGTGTGATTCTCTGTATCTAAAACATATGTATAAAATCACACCCTGTACGATTGCACCTACTATAAATGCTGCAACCATCAGTTTAAAAAATAATCCCCATACCTCAACATTTCTATATATATATCCCTCTGGAGATGTAGTCTCTTGGGCGAAAACTTGTCCAACAAAGCTTACATACAGAATAGAGAAGAGTGGTAGAAAAGCCAATAATATCCAATATTTATACTGCAATCTCATTAACTCCCTTTATGTTGGCACTTAAACCCAACGCATCTAATTTAAGGTTTTTGAATTATAGTATTTTATTTATTATTACTAATCATTGATGTACCTTTTCGCCCCCATGAAATTAACTGCTGAAATCGACCACATTCTGAATTCCTGTTTCAAGATTGTTAGAGCAGCATTTCGCATATGCCATTTAAAGAGGGATTCAGGTTTCAGATCTAATATGTAAGAAATTGCGGCCTTGATAGGATCAAGATGGGTTACTAATAATACGTTATGATTACTGTATCTAGCCATAATTTGATCAAGTAAATCCTTTATCCGTGACTTTACCGAGATAAAGGGTTCAACTCCATGATCAGTAAGAACAGAATCATCCCCCATATAGAAACTTAAAAAGAGATTACCATACTTGTTTAATATTTCATCATAATTAGTGCCAGCCAATTTTCCTAAATCGATTTCATATAGTCTATCGTCTATTTCGTAATCAAGGCCTAACTCTTCTCCTACAATATGAGTTGTTTCAAGTGCCCTAGTAACTGGACTAGAATATATTTTTGAAATTGACATATTTTTTAATAATTGAGCAGTCTCTCTAACTTGCAGTCGTCCTTGTTCGGTAAGATGTGATTCTAGATGTCGGCCAACCAGAATTCTGTTAACATTGTTATCGGCTTGTCCATGTCTCATGAAAATTGCTAGACTCAATATATTATAATTTTCATCTCCATTAATTTAAATTAATTGTATAAAAAATATCAATTTCAATAAAATCTATAGTTCATGGACAAACTGTCATTAGCACCACATAGCCATATGAAACAATATATTTAAAACATATACCGAGAAAAGTGAGCTGTTTCAAATATGAAAATAGGAATTGTGGGTGGAACTGGTGGAATGGGTGAAGGTTTTGCTTTGAGATGGTGTGTAAACCACCAGATAGTGATAGGTTCAAGAGACAAAAATAAGGCATCCGAAGTCGCCAATAACTATACGAAAATTGCACAAGAGTTCTATAAAGATAAAAAGATTGGTGGAGATGGTGAAGCAGGAAACATCTCGGGAGATAACAATTTCGACCTTGTCAAGGATCTGGATATACTGATTCTTTCAATACCATACGAGTCGATTAACGATACATGTAGCAAGTTATCTAAAGATACAAGTGATAGCTGTATTGTTGTTTCTCCAATTGTGCCTATGAAATGGACAGAAAAAGGTTTTAGATACATACCATTTGAAGAAGGAAAAAAAACCGCAGCAGAATTAGTTGCAGATAATTTCAAATCAAGATCAAGAATTGTATCAGCCTTTCATACAATCTCTGAAGTAAAGCTTAAAAAATTAGAATTAACTCTTGATGCAGATACATATATCTGTGGAGATGATACATCAGTTGTAGAAAAGATAAAAGGACTAGCTTCTGAAATACCGGGTTTACGTCCTATATATTTAGGAGAGCTATCTATGACTTATCAAGCTGAAGTACTTACGCCAATGTTGTTGAACGGCGCCAAAAAGAATAAATTAAAAAATCCTGGACTGAAATTAGTAGTGTAATAAGTTATGAACTACACGTTTAAAGACGATAATCAACTCAGACGTGGAAAAAATTGGATGTCCGCTATGGGCGTCTTATTTATCGTGATGGCAGTTGTTATAGCTTTAAGGAACTTGTATTTTGTGTCTACACAACTTTCTTTTGAATTTTATCTCGATAACTATACAAATGGGGACATTACAAATGAAAAATTCGTAATAGCTATGCTTATTGGTGGAGGATTTTTGTTGTATTGGGGTCGTTTCAGGAAAAAAGATGATGATGATGAGGTTGACGATTATGATCATCGTAGAAGACCACCATCACCAGGCTAATTTGATAATGTGAACAACAAATTTCTTTCTTGAAGATTAATCGACTACAATAACAGCAAAAATGAATACAATAACAACAACAAAATACATACATTTATAATATGTAACTCTTCCTGTGTAACCTATAACAAAATTTTTCATATTTATTTATTTATTTATTGTAAATAATATGTGTATGTGATGTTTCAATATCATTTACGTGCTACGTATTACGTGACCTCAGAAATGTTATATATTTTTAACTTTCTGCTGTTCTGATTTTATAATCTTTTATTAGGATTGGACAAAACTAAATGATTGTATTCTTACAAGTCTATTCTTTTCCCCTCTCTCTCCTTTCCTTCAGGTATCTATCAAATTTATAAATACATTTTTTGTGTTTGCACTATGCCAAATCTCGACCCTTGGATAAATCAAAATAATAATGATTATGAAGATATGACTACAAAAAAAATAAACAAATTTGAAAATCATTTACTGTCTATTAGTTGAACGCCAAGTAATGATTCATCCTAACTCGCATCCTACCTATAATGAACATCAACAAAAAATCATAGAAATGATAGACTGGGTTTTGGAAAAATATAAAACAATAGCCAATAAAAAAGATAAACCAAGAGAATGAGGAACAAGAAGTAATAATAATAGAAGATATTATTCAAGAACTTGATAAAAAAAGAAAAATAGCTATAACGAAAAAGCAAAAAGCTGTACTAAAAGATGAAGTGTTGGAATACAGAGAAGAAGAAGATACTATTGATTATATTCTTATCTTAATCCATGAATCGACAGGTAAATTGTATTAAAATAAAAAAAATTAGTCAGAAATTACTTTAAATTTTTATTTTACTTTTTATTTAGAATTACATCTTCAGAAAAATGTTGTACATTGTTATCTCCAATTGTAGTAATAAATAAATAATTTAAAACAATATTATAAGAAACTTTCAGAAAATTCGATTTGTAATTCTATGTGAGATTTTTTTCATATGTTATATTAATAATCTCCTGCTCTATTATTCAAATGAAATATCAAAATACAATTGTCTACTTGGTAATTCCACTTGCTCTCTTATCTATTCCGTCATTGCTAGAAAATGTACAAGCTCAGACCAATTCGGTCAACCAAACAGCACCACAACCACAAAATCAAAACATAAATGTCACCGCTCAGGCATTAATGAAAGTAGATATCTTTGAATTAAAAAATACTTTGATGAAAGCAAAGGTAGCAATAGTTGATGAAAATTTCAAAGAAGCACTAACAGGTGTTGGAGATGTTGAATCACAATTATTACTATTAGAACCTTCGCCTACTAAATTTCTAAGTGTTTTACATAAAGCTATTAAAACCATCGATAGTTCAGACATTAATAAATCATTAGATGCTCTTACTAGAATTCAAGTTACTATATTAAAAGCAGAGAACCAAATATTCAAAGCTGCGGTGGCAGATCCTCAAATGATACAACAATTTGATACTATGAATAAACCAAATATTAATGAAGAAGAAGATTATGAAGAAGAGAGGATACAACAATTTATTAATAATGAGGAACCAAACCTGAAGAAGAAGCTTATTCAGAAATAGAAGATTCATAAAAGAACTTTCTCCTTTTTTAATAATTGATATAATTCACTGTAAGTTGAATCTGTCTTTATCTTTTCTTTACTCATTGGACCAACACCTTTATTCACTGCATTTTTTAGTGCATATTTTATCCTGTATTCAAAATTTCTGTAATTGTAAGTTTTCTAATTTATCACATCTATCCAACCAATTTTTAATAATTGTATAAGATTCTTCATATGATAATTTTCTTACGTTTATTAGATAAGGAGCTAATATCAAATCAATTACTAACTTTCGATAATTTGGAATAGGAGTTAGTATTAAGTGCTCAACCCAGGAATAATAATTTCCATTTTCAAATTGATTATTTCTAACAGATAATATTTTTGCTTTGTTTCTGAACTTTTTATTGCGTTTATGAAATTCTGATATGCAATAGTATCTTTTTTTTTGTTAATAAAATTGATGATGATGATTCAATAATATTGTTGTTGTTGCTCCTCCTCCTAATACCGCTAATAAAATCCACCAATACGTCTATTATAGTAAAATGAAATTATTTAATTTATGATAAACTAAAAGAATTTGACATTTCCCTTAGTTTTTGGATTCTTTTTTCTACTGGTGGATGTGTTGAAAACAGGTTAACTAATGAATTTGACGAGAAGGCCGGGATAATAAAAAAAGCATTCAAGCTTTGAAACTTTTGAGCATGTTGCTGTGGTACTTTATGCATACTTCCACTAATTTTAGCTAAAGCACTTGCTAATTTCATTGGTTTTCCAGTCATCTGTGCAGATCCTCGATCTGCAGCATACTCTCTATAACGTGAGATAGCTCTTGTTATAATAAAACTGATAATCCATGTAAGTACAGCTACCACAACAACGATAAGCATAGCACCTCCAGCATTATTTCTGGATCTGTCTCCGTATCCTCCTCCAAACATGGCTCCAAAGAGAGCATATCTCATTAGAAAGCTCGCTACAATTGAGAATAGACTCGCAAGGGTTAATACCAGAACATCCCTACTCTTTACGTGAGAGAGTTCATGACCAATTACAGCTTCTAGCTCATCATAATCTAAAATATTTAGCAAACCTGTTGTTACAGCAACCAGAGAACTTTTGTGGCTTTTTCCTGTAGCAAATGCATTTGGCATGCTAGTATTAACAACAGCTACCTTGGGTTTGGGAAGATTATTTCTTTTAGCCAAGTTTTCAACAATTTCATGAACTTGCGGAAACTGCTCTCTTGAAACAATCTTGGCTCCAGAAAACCATACCACCATTTTATCAGAAAAATACCACTGAGCTAATAACATTGCTGAAACCATAATTGTGATTGGAATGAATCCAACTCCCAAATAGGTTAGAACAACAATAAAAATAGCATATAATGCTGAAAGTGCTATAAAGCAAAAAATTAGTCTTAAAGATAAACTGGGGTCTCTTTTATATCTGAATAATCTATTATCGGGCCTCAAAGATGATACACGCTCTGTATATATATTATGACGTTCTATGCATTTAAATTACTTGGTGTTTGCTTGTTTGTTGCAACTGCCAAAAAGGTTTCCAATCTATCCATTGCTTGTTCTAACAAGTCTTCATTGGCCAAATATACAATTCTAAAATGATCTGATCCAAACGTGGAGCCAAAGCCAGACCCATGTACAGTTAATACTCCAGTCTTGTTCAAAAGATCGATTACAAATTCAAGGTCATTTTTCCATCTACCAGCAAGATCGATCTTGGGAAATACGTAAAATGCACCCTTTGGTAATGTGCTTGAGACTCCTGGTATAGAATTTAGCCTTTTTATAATGTAATCGCGTCTTCTCCTTAATTTATGGACCATCTCAGTAATATGGTCTTGTGGTCCGCGTAATGCCTGAACCGCTGCTTTCTGAACTGGTAAATTGGCTGCTATTCTAACTCTTGCAAGTTTGGGAACATTGATTCTAAAATCATCAAGTTTTGAAGATCTGCTATTAATACACATATAGCCACACCGCCAACCGGTCATCAAATATACTTTGGAGAAGCCGTTTAACAGGATAACAGGAAGATCTTTAGAGACGCGTCCGATTCCAGAAAAATTGTCATCAAATACTATTTTATCATATATTTCGTCACAAATAATATACATATCGTCATTTTGAGCAGCAATATCTACAATATTCTTCAAGTCGTTCAGCGAAAAAACTTCACCTGTAGGATTGTTAGGACTTATGAGACAGATGGCACTGGTTTTAGAATTAATCTTGGATTTTAAATCATCAACATCAGGTTTTCCATCAGGATGTATCTTGAATTCTACAGGTTTTCCTCCATAAAACTTTGCGTATGAAGCATAAGGTGGATAATGTGGTCCGGGCATCAGTATTTCATCACCAGGACTGACAACGGATGCCAAAGTCATATCGAGTGCTTCTGAAACTCCGTTTGTAACTAGAACATCATTTTCAGTTACGTCAAAGCCTTTTCCTTTCTCTTTTTCTACAATGGCTTGTCGAAGCTCTGGTAATCCTTCAGATGCAGTATAGTAGTTTTCATTGTTTTGAACTGCTTTAATCAAGGCATTTTTAATGTGGTCAGGAGTGGGAAAGTCATACTGTACTGGATCACCGATATTGAGATAGATTACATTTTTGCCATTCTTTTTTTCATATTCTCTAGCATGAGTAATGATATCTCTAATAGCATATTCAACACCAGCTGTCCTCTCTGAAACTTTCAATTGAGTATTTAACTATTAGGAATTACCTAGATAAAGTATTCTCTATACCATTAAGCATAAAATAATCCATTAAACATTATATTTTGTAAATTTGCGACTAATATTCAATGGAAAATGATAGCAGGGTAGAATGCAGATTTCCCTTAAATCCTTTATTTATACCTAACAATAAAGGACTTTTTCTCTAAATTGCATATTATAAGAAGAGAAATCTAAGGAAAAAAGAAGTTGAAAGTTAGATACAAACAATGAATTCTTGTGGTATAGACTATATTTTTTTACTAAATATAACAAAAAAGGTGAAAATGGTATCGATACAGTCAAGATATGATAGACTTTTGAACGTAATTTTATCATATATAAAAAAATTGTTAAATAGAAAAAATTCAGGGATGGACAAGCCCTCCTGCATTTTTCTCAGTATATTTCATTTATTGATATAAAAAGTCTATCTAAGAATCTAACGATAATAATATTTAATTTAATTAGAGTTTTATTCCAAATATTAATTTTAACTAATGGTGAAATAACAACACATCAATTTTACATCTTAAATTCAGAAATTAATTATAATCAATAAATCCCATGAATTTAAGTTAACAAAATAATTCATATTCTAAATTCTCACGTTAGATTATCTTGAGTGATTCAGAAAAAAAGAATTTAATTAAATAAGAGATAATTTTTTAATATAGTAATGGGCTCGTAGCGTAGCCAGGATATCGCGGCGGTCTTCGGAACCGCAGGTCGTGGGATCGAAGCCCTCCGAGCCCGTATTATATCGGGGTTCATATACAAGGATTGTGCAATAGTGAAAGAGAAAGGAGAGACGCCTAATGCCGCAAAAACTTGAAACTGTTCTGAAACATGTAGAAAAGATTAGCAATGAGGTAAATAGGCAATTGATAAAAGAATATCACAAATATCTTGTCTCTAGAGACACTAGCACAAACTATCAGAAGGACAATATCAAGTTAGTCCATATGTTTGCTAAATTTATAGGAGATTCCAAGAGTTTGCATGATATAAAAAATCAAGAAATTATAGTCGCATTTCTTGACACACGAAGAAAAAGCAAAGAAGAGGATCCAGAACAAAGATGGACTACCACTTGGAACGACTATCTCTGGCGATTAAAGATGTTTTACAGATGGTTATATAATCTTAAGATAAAAGGAGATGATCATCAAAAATATAATATTAGTAGTTGGATTACACCAGAATTTGTTAATATCAATAAAAAGAAAACAAAACGGTTGAGTCCATATAATGAATCTGAAATCTGGGATAGAGAAGAGTTATTATCAATTGTAAAGTATGAGCCTTACAAAAGAAATAAGGCAATATTGACCCTCCTCTGGGACTTTAACGCTAGACCTCATGAAATAACTTTAATGCGAATTAAGAATTTGAGACTAAGAGAAAAATATGGCGAAGGTGAAGTTCCTTATGAGGCCAAAACTGGAACTGGACCTATTCTTCTCACATTTTCGTTTCCCTACGTACGTGATTGGTTAAACGAGCATCCTTTTAGAAATGAACTCAACGCAAGGTTAGTTTGTAACCTTACAACTGGCGGACCGGTTAAACCTAATGCAATATGGGATATGATGAGGCAATTAAAAATAAGAATAAAGAGATTATTAGATAATAATGAAATCACAGATATAAGAGAACGAGATAAACTAGAATATCTTATTAGATCAAAGAAATGGAATCCCTATTGTATTAGACACTCATCGATAACTAATGATTCTGATTATCTACCGGAGTATGCATTAAAGAAGAAAGTGCGATGGTCAATGAATTCACGTCAAGGTACTCGTTATATTAAAACAAGATTAGGTAACGAATTAAAAGAGAAAATATTACAATATAATGGAATAATAACTGACAATGAAGCTAAAAAAAAGCAGGCTATCCTTATTTGTCCCAGATGTGAATTTGTTAATGTGATAGAAAATAAATATTGTTCAAAGTGTAGCTATCCTATAAAACCAGAAGCATACAAAGAAATTAAAATTGCAGAGGATAAAAAATTAAAACTATTAGAAGAAAAATATGCTAAAGAAATTCAGTTAGTCAGACAAGAAATGAAAGATAAATTTCAACAGATACTTGAAAGAATTGATATTAGCACTCTATCATCAATTAACTAAATTTATTTAATTAGCGAAAATTAATTTATGGCCTATTGCAAGATAGCATTTACAGGTTCACTCAACCTAGTACTTTTTTCTTTACCTATTACTTCTTGCAATATGTATAGGGATTTTTGAGTATCATCATTGTAAATTTTAACATTATCATTGTTATCACAATAAGTTTTTGCAAAGTCATAATCAGTATGAGTTATAAAGTAATTTTTGATTCTTCTCGACGTTTTCATGAGTTCGAGTAGTACGATTGAAATTATTTCATTATAATCTTTATCATCTAAATCCGACCATTTAAGATACGCTTGTACCGTATACCTTTTTAATATATCATAAAGAATGTGAAATAATGTTTTTATAGATTTTCTTACAGTCTTTTCAGGTAATACTTTGATTTTCTTCGCTTTATATAAAGTAGAATATATTGATAAATCTAATTCCTCTAGTAAATTTTTGAGTAATACACAAAATTGTCTTTCAAAATTTTCTATTTTTTTTAAGGCGTTGAACCATAGACTATTAATAAATCATTTATCTTATACTCTAGAAAATTTTTAAGATTTTTGTATCTAATTTATCGCTAAATATTTTCAGATTGTAATACTCATTATAGAGATCACTTGGATTGGTATTATTCTGTCTATTCTATCTAGGCTACTTTCTCATAATAAGAGTACCTTTATAATTTTCTATTTGCATATATAACTTGTATGACTAACAACCAAGACGAGAATACCAGTGAATTTAAGGCGTTTAAGTTGGATGATTCGACACGTAGGAAACTCTCATCAGATAATTATTCCAAGTGTATAACTGTATATAACAGAATTAATAAACAATTGGTGAATGATTATCCTAACATTACTGGAACAGGGATCAGGCTAAAAGTCACAAATGGAGAAGTTCTTGATAAACCAAGTATCCTTATCATGGTCAAGAAAAAACTATCGCTCCAGAAAATTAAAGAACTCGGGGAAAAAATTCTCCCTATAGAAATTGAAGGAGTACCAACAGATGTAGAAGAGACTGGAGAGATTATTGCTATGCAAAATGCTTCTGATCCGGAAGTGCTTCAAAATCCATCCGGTTGTATTCTCAAACCTGGTTATAAAATAAATGCTGCAGGAGGACGTGGATTTTCTGGAACACTAGGATGCTTTGTAAAGGATAGAGCAGATGGTAGTATATCATTATTAAGCAATCATCATGTAATAGGTAAGTACGGTATAGGTGATAGAATAATTCAGAATGGCGAATATATCGCTACTGTATCTAAAGATATTGAATATAATAATAATATAAACTTGGTAGATGCCGCTATAGCGAAATCTAGGAGACCAGTTGATCTTCAAATTCCCGGTATAGGTATTCCGCATGGCATTCGACAAGTTCCATCGGTTACCGATAATTTACTGGTTAAGAAAACAGGTCAACGGACCGGATTGACAACAGGAAAAATAGCCACTTTAGGTTTGGTATGTAACAAGCTTATTAATGTTGAGAAGGGTCCCACTCCTGTCTTAAAAAGATTTGACCAGTTATATGAGATAGAGCCGGCAGAAGGTAACAATTTTTTTTCCGATGAGGGAGACTCAGGATCTATTGTTTTAGATGCGGATAGGAATGTCCTAGGCCTTTTAATTGCAGCAAATCCTCTTAATGACCCAACAATCCCAATTAAAAAATCATATGTATGTACTATCGAAAATGTCCTTCAGATGCTGAATATTGAGCTTCTAACAGAGGACGACTGGTAATTCACTAAAGCCTAGGTGTCTTCTATTTAGTTGCAGAAATATTATTCGGCAGTTAATGCTTTTACTCGTTAATCAAATTCAAAATACAGTTTAGCGGACACTCATCCTGAATTAATTGCATATGGTCGATACCACGAAACTGTTTCGCATATTTAAGTTTTAAGCGTCCATTGGTTATTATTCCATCTAGATTATATGCACTCTTTTCAGGCACGATTCCATCTCCAATTGGGTTAAATTTAAATGATACATCTTTTGTCTGCTTAGAATACTTGACTCCAGTACCTGTTTTAAGCTCAGTTGAATATATAACATAGGTATTATCTAATGGAGAGGATTTTCCTAGTAAATTGTGAAAGTTTACCGCGTTTCTGACTAGTTCCTTTCTGTCTAGTTTCTCATTATTGAGAGCGAGGAAAGAAAACTTAGATTCTTCAGCAATGTAATTGCTTTTTATATTTGTTCCCTCGGAATATCCTGCGTAAGCAGGAACATCTCCTGGGCTAATATGAAATAATGGTTCGCCTGGACTAACAACAATTATTGGTTCGCTTGGTATAATACGAACTATTGGTTCGCTATATATTAAATCTGGAAGCAACTGATAGATTCCTGGAAGTTCATTGAATACAAACTCACCTTTTGGCATATAAAAATCTGTATTATTGCCAAAAAATGATCCCTTTCCAGACTTTAAAATAGAATATATATTCGGACACCCATGATTGGGAGTTCCTATAAGTATCTGCTTTTTAATATTATGTGGATTAGAAGGATTCTGCCTGAGATATTCGCGAGAAAGTAATCCGCCCATGCCATGACCCACTAAATATGTTTCACCAACGTTCTCAGTGTGCTCAATAATGAAATTTTTTAGTTTTTTTGCAGTTTCAAACAGATCTTGCCTCCAATCATAGGGATATTCAAAAAATAATCTAGCGGAGGAATCTATGCTCCCTGTTGACCAGTGATCTTCCTTCTGTAGGATTTTAAAATCATTATCCTCAAAAAATTCCCTAGTTTTATTATAGGTTACGTCTGGATAGCAGAGGCAATGGAATAGCCAATCGAATTTTATATCTAACAATTTATTTGGTTCAAGATTGATAGAAGGATCCCTTAATTTACTAGTTTCAAAACCTCCTGAATATATAGTGCCTTCGTCACTTTCTAGAGTTGGAGCCCAGACCTTCTCAGAGCCATCATAAAGCTCTGAACCACCTACAGTAGGAAGAAAAACAACACACTTGATCACCAACAACTCTCACCATACAAAAATGATTTCGATATAGAAACTATCAAAAAATTCTTTTAATTTATTTGCAGGCACATAATAGAAATGCCGAAGTCTGTCCATCTTTACTATAACCTTATAACAATGTATTTTTAATAATATATAAAGTGTATATTGGCTAGTCAATTCTTCTTATCAATTGTAGAACAACTGAGTTTAGCTTTTAAACCCCTAGAAGAAAGTCTAGAGAGTTCAGAAAAATTTTCCAATCTTTTGGAAAGGCATGGCTGGCGAGTAGAATCAACTTCATTTGATATAGATCAAATAAGAAATTTTTTTGATCCATCTAACACCAATGGATCTAGCTTTGATAAACTCTCTATTCTGATCGATCAGACTATTGGATCTGATTTGGAATCTATAGTTGATATTTATCCTCAGATTCTAAGCATTCTTCAAGATATCATAAAAAACATACAAAGCCTAGTGGTACTTAGCTCAAACCCGCCACTACATTTGCCTTTTCCATTTAATAATTCTGAGTTCTGGCAAGAATTTCCTGGTGAGCTCATAGAAGAATTATTAATATCATATCTTGAATTTTATCAACCTTTTTTATTCTCGATCCTGCAATTTCTTGGAATAATTGAAAGAGAAAATGTAATAGTAAATGAAACAGTTACAGGACGCATCAACTATACTAAGGCGATCCTACGCTACGATAATTTAAAGTATATTACACAACCTGAGGAGCTGCGTAAAAGGGTTTATGGATGGGGTACAGATGAATTTGATTTTGAGCTTCTTTTAAACAATCTTAGGCAGCTCATAAATTCATTCGGTAATCTAAGCGGTCTTTATATTCCATCTTCTCAACTTCTAGAGAATTATTATGCTACTACTAATACTGTTCTTCCAAGACTACAAGAACTCCGTATACCTATTTTAGGTGGCATCAATGAAGATAACGAATTACCCTTTGATGTATCTACGCATGTTTTTCCTATTCCACGAGAGGGCGATCAAGACGGTATGCCAGTTGGAATTGTAATGCTTCTAGAAGTAGCTGGTAATATACCGTTTGATATCTTGGATAAACTATTCAAATTGAGGATAGGAGGAGGTATTGAGACAATACGGGCCATGAAAATTGAGGCTCGTCCAGAAAATACTAAAGTGCTATTCATGAATCCTGATATCGATAAACTAGATATACATGCATCATCTAGCCACAGATTTATCCGTCCAAAGATTCTCATAGGTTCTGAGAATTCTCATAACATTAAAATTTTTGACCTTGGATTTGGAATTAGTCTACTAGGCACTATAGAAGATGCAGAAGTTAAAATTGCAATAAAGATACAAAAAGCTCAACTCATTATAGACAACTCTGATGCCAATATTGATTCTTTCATAAAAGATAGCTTCGGAAATAGGTCTTATACTATAGAATTTGGATGTTCATTAGTATATTCTTCAAAACGTGGCATCCATTTTGAAGGTAATTCTGGACTTGAAACGACTATACCTGTTAATCGAACAATAGGTACGATCAAGATCGATACTTTAACTCTTGGAATAATGAACACAGATAAAGGACTTGATCTAGTTGCCGGTATAACAGGAAGCATAAAGTTTGGCCCAGTGTCAATCAGTATTGAAAAGGCAGGTGTATTCTTCATGCTAAATCATGTGACAACAAATGAAGATACACAACAAAAGATATTTGGTGATCTATTTTTGGACTTTGGTTTTAGATCACCTTCTGGATTTGGAATAACTATAGATAGTAATGGAGTAAAAGGTGGCGGATTCATTTCAAGGAAAGAATCAGAATATTCTGGTGTAATAGATCTTAATATTAGAAAGATTTCCATTCAGGCTCTCGCATTTTTGGACACAAGAGATGGCTCATTCCTTTTCGCAATTTTTTCCAATTTACGATCTCCAATTCAACTTGGAAGTGGATGGAAGATAACCAAAATAGGTGGAGTAATTGGCATAGATCGTACTGTATCACTTGGCGATATTGTATCTGGAATTAGATCTGGAATACTAGATTCAGTTCTGTTTCCAGATAACGTAATTCAAAATGCGCCTCAAATAATCAATGATTTTAAACGGGTATTTCCTACCAAATCAGGACAACATCTCATAGGTCCTGCAATAAAAATTGTATATGGAACTCCTACACTTCTTACAGGGGATATTGCATTACTCTTAGAATTTCCAAATCCATTTCAACTCTCTGCTATTGGCAGGATTAGATCCAAGATTCCAAACGAAGAAAGTCCAGTGATACAAATCAATATCGCGATTTTGGGAGCAATTGATTTTGCAAACCTACGATTAGGTATCTATGGTTCACTATATGATTCAAAGATCCTTGACTTTGCGCTTTCTGGTGACATGGCTATGGCTGCAAGTTGGAGCCCAGAAGAAAAGAATTTAATTTTAAGTCTCGGTGGATTTAATCCCCGATTCAAACCACCATCAAATTTTCCGCCATTTAACGCACCTCCTCTAAAAAGATTAACAATTGCTTTCTCTAGTTATGTTAGTCTACAATGCTATGTTGCTTTGACATCAAATACATTGCAATTTGGTGCAAGAGTAGATGCTCTTTTTAAAAAAGGTAGCGCGACAATTTCCGGCTTTCTAGGCTTTGATGCACTAGTTCAGTTTGTTCCATTATATTTCATAGTTGATGTTATAGCAGGATTTTCCGTAAAGTATAAAGGTAGATCTCTGGCTAGTATAAAGTTTTCAGGCTTCATAGAAGGACCAAATCCTATTAGAATCAAAGGTTCTGTAACATTTTCTATTTTATGGTGGGATATTTCAATAGGGGTAGATAAAACTTTTGGTATTCAGATACCTGAGCTAATATCTAGCATTGATCTCTGGCTAATACTAAGAGATACTCTAGAACAAAATGATAGTTGGATAGCAGAGCTTCCAACATGGGCTATTGATGGCATAATTGTAAAGGGATCTTCTTCTTCTGAAGAAGAAAATGAAACAAACAATAATGGTCACGAAAGATTATTGGTTCATCCTGTAGGAACACTGAAAGTATCTCAAAGGATAGTTCCATTTAATCATACACTAACCAAATTTGGAACATCTAATCCACTAGGTAACCCTCAATTTAAAATAATCTCACTACTTGATGAATCTACAAATTTAGTTACTACTCAAGATTATTTTGCGCCTGCACAATTTTCAAATTACGATAATACACAAAAACTTTCATTGAAATCATTTGATCTTATGGATTCAGGTGTTATGCTTGGTGATGGACACGTTGATATTTCTTGTCCTCTTGAATCTATATCAAAGAAACAAATGATATATGAAACAATAATGATACCTGCACAACCAGAGCAACAAATAGCTCCTTATTTTCCTATGAAGATCCATACACAAATCTTTGAATTTTCAAGTTCTGCATATAAGACTCGATTGACACAAAACCAAAATAATATTCAATACAAATCCAAACTACAAAAACCAGCGGTCTCTATTACTAACGAGCGATACATTATCTTAGATATTGACAAGAATCTAGTAACACCCACAGAACCAAGTTTACATGGTGAATATAGTCAGGCGCAAGCTATAAACAAGTTACAAGATTCTAAAATTAAAAATAAAAATAACTTGAAGATATTTTCTATTTTTGAAAAACCATCGGAGATAACCACATGAGCGATTTTGCAAAAGAGACAAAATATACATTTCTACCGTGGATTCGAACAGGACTTGGAACTCGAATACCAAATAATACACAAACATTAAGACCTAAGGTTCCTGTAGAATTGAAACTTAAAAGATATGATAATGGTGGTAATGAACATGTGGAAACAGTCACAAAAGACGTATTTTTATATGGTCCAGCAGACGTTGAAGGAATCTTGAAAAGTGTAATTATAAGAACTGAACCAAAAACCAATGGATTAAACTTTGAAGCAAACTATTTACCTCATATTGAATTTTCTCAAAGTGACTTTCCATGGAGATATACACCTACGGTATCTGATCCAAATTCAAGACCAAGACTGTTACCCTGGCTATGTTTGATAGTACTAAAGGAATATGAATTTGAGTTGACCTCCTCTATGACCAACAGAAATGGACATAGCAGTATATTGCCCAAAATTATACTTAACAAGATACCATCAGAGTGTCTTCCTGATTTACAACAATCATGGGCTTGGGCTCACTGTCAGATTACAGAAGAAGTTGATACTCTAGAAAAGCTCAGGCAAATTATGGTCGTACAACCATACAAATGTACATCTAGAATAATATGTCCTAGAAGTTTAGAATCAAATACAAAGTATTTCGCCTTTCTAGTTCCATCTTTTGAAGCAGGAAGGCTAGCAGGGCTTGGACGTATAGAAGAACTTAATGAAGGCATTAATAATGGTACAATCAAGGGAACAACCGCTGCTTGGAGAAGAGATGGACACTCACCATCACAACAAATTCTAGAACTTCCAATCTATTATCAATGGGAGTTTAGTACAGCAGACAGTACAAGTGGTGGAGGAGATTTTGAAGCCTTAGTAAGAAAATTAAAACCATTAGACGTGGAACTGTCAGAAAATATAGGATTACGTAAGTTGGATGTAAGCAAACCACTTGAGATAACTGCCGATGATGATGGTGATAACCAGAATGATGATGATGATGATGGAAACATATTTGGAATCTCAAAACCCTTAAGCTTGGGAGGAGTATTGTGGTCTACTAGTGCCAAAGAAAAAGCAGATCAAACACAGATTGATGTACGCAATTATTCAATTCCTAATGATCCAGATAGTCCTTCACCAGAAGAGATTAGAAAATTCATCATGTCTCTTAAAGAGATGCTTGATTCTCCTGAAAGACTAACTTGGAGTTTTGTTCCTTATACTGCTAGTGATAAAAAAGAAGATCCTTCAATTTCAGTTCCGATCTACGGAAAATGGCATGCTGCAAAAAAAATTATATCAAAAATCAGCAATGATAATCAAGATCCAGAATGGATAAAAAATATTCTTGATAATAATGATCTTTCTGATAGTCAAAGACAAGAATTATTAAAACTTCTGGATAAACTCAGGGATAATTCACCTTTTCTCTGGCTGGAAGAGCTTAATTTAGATCCTAAAAACAGAGTTGCGGCAGGACTTGGAACAATAGTTATCCAGGAGCTTCAGGAAGATCTTATGGCAGCAGCGTGGGACCAGGCAGGAGCAATTGTTGAAGCAAATAGGCGTTTACGACTAGCTAAACTTTCACGAACACTCTCAAAAAATGTATTTGATAAAACACTGAAAATTATGAATCCTGATACAATGATTAGCACCATTACCCCATTTCATACAAGAGTATCCATTAGTATGGAAGGAACAACTACTCATGGAGAAACAATTGCAAATATACTACATAATAGTCCTATCCCTAATGCTTTTTTCACACCATCGTTTAGAAAGATAACCTCAAGACGAGGAAAAATCCACAGAGGGTTGTTGAGTGAGGATAATCATGAGAATAATCTTCTTTTTTCTAACTTGCTTAAAGACTTTAACAAGAATTTGTCAAATGAGGATCCTAATCGTCCATCGAAAAGATTTATGACTACAATAGAATCCCTTCTTCCCATACCAGAAATTGACAGTAATCGATTTTCAACAGAGAAAGATTTTCTTGATGATCAATTCTTGTCTAATAATCCTGATTTCAAGGATTTAGAAAAAACTATACCAAATTTTGAAGAAACGGTCATTGAAGAATTACCAAACACAAAAACAGTGCCTCTTGATAAAATACATGAGCGATTGTTTATTGATCTGGATCCAGATTATACAATAACTACCAAAACTTTGTTCGAAATTCATAGACCAGAACGACATAGAGAAAACTTGAAAGATAAATTAGATCCAATAATGGTTTATCCAAAATTTAATCGTCCCATGTTTGAACCGTTATTAAATATTTCTGAAGAATTATTGCTTCCTGGTGTTGAAGATATTCCAGAAAACACGGTTAGTTTACTGGAAGTAAATTCTGCTTTTATAAACAGCTATATGGTTGGATTAAATCATGAAATGTCTAGAGAATTACTCTGGAGGGAATATCCCACTGATCAACGTGGTAGTTATTTCAGACAATTTTGGGATCCATCTATAGCGATCGAAAGAGAAAGACTACAACGTTTATCCTCTCTTGGTCTTGATGCACAAGACAGTCTTCCTAGAGAGGATGACGAAAAGATAATTGAAAAATATCGAGATATAGATGAGATTCACAAATGGAAAGAAAGTAGCATATCTGACCCTAAAAATCAAAATATATCTATAGAACCAAAAGCATTTTTAATCAAAGGCGAACTAATGCGGAGATATCCAAATGCCATAATTTACGCAATAAGAGCAGTATGGTACAAAAACAAGCCTACTCTACCAACCATCACTCAAACGGATCCTAACACAGGTTTAGTAAAACGTGTATTTCCGAATTTATCGGAGGAGATCAGAGAACCCCTATTTAAGGGAACAATGAATCCAGATATAACTTTTTTCGGTTTTTCCATACCAGAAGCTGAATTATTGGGAGAAATACAACACGATGGACCAGAACCTGGAAATGAACATGTTGATGGTACTCACGACAAAGCGGGATGGTTTTTCGTTATTCAAGAACAGCATTCAGATCCAAGATTTGGAATCGATCTAGGACATGATGATGATCTTCCAGTAGACCCTGATTCTCTTACAGATTGGAACAATCTTAGCTGGAATTATATAACATTATTACTACCATCATCAAATCAACACATAGATTTAGAAAATGGTATTCTAAAAGACAAGGAAATTAACGGGATAAAATGGGGTTCTCATTCAGCTGATATGGCAAATATACTGCTACAATTGCCAGTTAGAATAGCAATTCATATTTCTGAGCTAATCTAGGTCTTATCTTAGCAAAAGCTTATCAATTAATTCTCTCTTTGAATATTGTGAAAGAACGAACCCAAATAGGATGTGTCCATATTTAAGTGGCTGTTTTGGATAACAAATTTCCAGTCTTATTCTTTCCAATAAGATTAGAGACAAAATACCATATTACAGATGAGGGAAAGAGGATTCTTAGAATTAGATTCTTTCCTGATCAAATATCCATAGATACTTTTGATCCTAGACTTACAAATCAAGAGATAACAGATGCAAAGGATTATTGGACAACTGTAAAAAGCATTGAGCATACAAACACTGAATTTGAAAATAATAGAGAAAATGCATGGCAGAAATTAGTAAACAAATACGGCTGTAATCGAGCTGCCTATATCTCCAAAAGTGTAATTAAATATGATCCAGTACAGAATCCTGATCCTACTAACCCCGAATTTCGAGAAGTGAATGGAATCGAAGTACAAGAAGAGGATATAGTTGGTATTTGTAGAGCACTTCCCAGAACCTTTAGGGTCTACGGCAAATTTAAAGATGAATCTTCTCCGACATTCTTAGGTGAATCTAACCAAATTTTAAAAGAATTACATGTAGGATCTTTTACTTTCGATGATGATATTGAAATTCATGATTCTTTAAAGTGGCTTACTAGTTTTAAAGCAGCAAAAGATAATGGTATGGCGATAGAGATAGAACTAACTGAAGACAGGTTTCTCCAAGGTTTTGAATACATTTTTGTCTGTGGAGTTAAAGATGATCTAACACCACAAGAAACAAAGATATTTGTAGAGAATTTATTTAGAGCCCATCACTATACAACAGGATTTAGTTTCCTCAAACAAGGAACACCAACTAACTTGGTTAATAGACAAACCGAACAAAATAATAGTTTTTCATCCTTATCTTCTTCCACAAATGTAAAGACATGTAGACAAATAGAGTTCTCAGGATTATTTGCATTAGAAAGCCAACCTTTTTCTGTTGTAGACATGATTCCTGATGGCAGGATATTTGAAAAAAAACTTGGAGTTGATCATCTATCATCAGGAGTAAATAATGCAAACAATATGGAACAGATTAGTGCAGCTTATATGTCGATTTTGCTATTGCCCGTGATTATTGGAGAGTTATTGAAAAAAACACAATTATCTGATATCTTTTTGACTAGACTAAGGGGACATTTTATAAAAAATGTTAGAGCGCAAGGAAGTATTCCACCTTTTAGAATAGGTAAGGTACCATACGGAATCTTACCTCTAACACATCTATCTCATCTTAGAGACTTTCATCTTGTTATTGATTGGGAGGATTCTAGCCTGATTCAAAATTATAGTGCCCATATTGGAACTTTTTTTCATTATTTGAAAAATATATGGTTAGAGCATGTTAATGATGTCCCAACCATAATGAATATACCGAATGGTGTTTCGCCTGAAAAACAATTAGTAAATATCCTATCCATGGAGGCATTCTCTCATTCTTATTATGTAAGAGGTTTAAGAGACTACAATTACATTGAAAATTTTATTTCTAAAAAACTTGGAATTATTCTTAATGTGATAGCAAATCGCCTGCTAGAAGCAAACAAGACTAGAATTAATACGATGTTAAAATCACTATTTAACATTCAATCAGTCTCAACAATTCCTCTTGATTTAACTGAACTATACAGGCGTATTCTAGGTTCTGGATTTACCAGAATGAATATACCTTATACTTCAAAGCTCAATGAAGATAAAGAGATTACTGTTCCTACATATTTAATGGACATGTATCTGGATCTTAATGAATTTGGAATAGACTCAAATTATTTAAAGACGAGTGAAGAACAATCCCAGATAGATGGATTTCTTCCATTGCAAAAAGATGATTCTTTACTCTTTAAATTGTTAAGATACTCCGCAAGTATATTGGGAGGCGATCTGAATCAGATTAACGATATCTCACAAAGGCAAAAGTCATTAGATGAATCGAAATTTGCTGAAAGTCTAAAATTTTTATCAAAGACAGTAGGAGAAAAAGATCCACTCGGCTTAGAATCGCTAATGCTTCAAGTTCTAGATCTTGCATCGTACAGACTAGATGCTTGGCTAACATCATTTGCTAATCAGAGACTGGATTACCTTCGTGAATATAATGATGTCACAAAAACAGGTCTATATATAGGCTGTTATGGATGGATAGAAAATCTTAAACCAAAAAATATAGGCGGTCCTGCTGGAGAATCTCCAAAAAAATCTGTTTATCCAGGTGGATACATACAATCTCCTTCTTATGCTCATGCAACTTCTGCTGCAGTTTTACGGGATGGCTATCTCACTCATTCAAATGATTTGGACAAGAAAGATCTACTAAAAATAAATCTTACTTCAAAAAGAACCAAGGATGCTCTTGAAATTATACGGGATATACATAATATATCATTGAATGAGCTATTGGGATACAAATTCGAGAGAAGACTACATGATGATGAGATCGATTATCTCATAGATGAATTCAGAAAGTACTTTGTCCTTAAAAAAGATGATCTTAAGGAATTAGAGGGGAGCAATACAGTAGAAGCTTCCAAGGAGAGAATAGTTCCAAGGAATCTAGTAGATGGTTTTTCAGTTTATAAACATTGGAAACGGCTAATCGAGAACATAGCTAATGCTGATGCATTGTCTATCAAAAATTTTATGGCAAATGATCTACAAGGTCCAAATGATCGAGGATGGCATTCGTTTTATATCGAAATCAGAATTAAATATGCTCAAGATGATCAAAAAATAATTGAACTGATTAATCGCCTCAAACCTCACTTAGACTTCCTCCTTGATCAAATTGATGCATTATCTGACCTATCGATTGCAGAGAGCGTTTACCAAGCTGTTAATGGAAACTATGAGCGTTCAGCAGCAGTTTTGGATGGATTAAGTGGTGAAGGAGAGATTCCTATACCAGAGGTCGCCTCAATACCAGTAGGAGGTACATATCAAGTACAAAAGATTGTACTAGCAACAGAAACAGATCCATTGATAAAATTAAATCTTCGTGATATTAACGATAATAGTAATATTAACACTTCTTTCAAAAATCCAAGGATAATTGCGGAACCAAATCTAAACAGGATCTTAAAGTCTTATTACGGTGATATTCTTTTCTGGATCTATCTCAAAGATCATAAAGATGGAAATGTTATATCTCCACCAGTTGAAGTAACTCTATCCTCTCTAGGACTTGAACCTATAGATCTATTACATATTAAGGAAACAGAACTTAAGAACAGACTCAAATATTATGGAAAAACATCAAATCTGTTAGATAATAACAGTTCTATTGTATACTACTGTGATGTTGAACAATTTGATAAAAAGCCACCAAGTGAAAAAGATAATATTGATAAAAAATCATTCTCAGAACTTCAGCTTCTAATCCGATCATTACAGGAGATGTTTGGGCAGAGCATACCACTAAAATATTCTGATTTCATTTCACCTCAGTCGGATATTTCTGACAACAGCGGTGATGATTCAATACAAACAAATATTTCAAAGAATATGATTATGGAGATATTTCAAAGATTTTATGATTTAGTTTTCTTGACAGCTAGAACTATAGAAGAACTGGAAACAGCAGAGAATAATACTCTTTCTATAGAGATAAAGAGAGAGGCAATTATGAATGCAAGTTTCTTCAATCTTTCTTCAGATATTTTCCCTATTTACGATGATGAAATTATAATAGATTCTGAAAAACTTAATGAAAAAATTGGATTAGTAATAACTGAATTACGATCAAGGTTGCAAAAACTGAGAATAGGGGATATCAAGACAAAATTATCCGAATGGAGAATTAAACTAGAATCCGAAGGTGGCAATCCTGAATCTCTCTTTAATCTTGTATATCGCCAAATGCATAATATAGATGAAGCAGATGAGATTGACACTACTTTAACTCTATACAATAAACTCCTTGATACCTTGATAAGTGGTTTTAGAATTATCATCAATGCTCCATCATTTTTAATAATTCCACCATTTGAATCTCCTCCTCCTGATATTATCAAAAATTTTGAACCATCATCACCATCCAAAAATAAAAAGGCGCTGAAATGGATTAGAAAAGCAGCATATGTTAGACCAAGACTAAAGCACTTTGATGATATCACTATTTTCAATCAGATTTTTGAATCAGCAGACTTTTCATTTTACTATGACAAGAATAAATTCATGCAAAATGCTGGATCCATATCTAACGATGTAGAGGATAATAATCCAATTTCTATGGTTATTTCTATGTCTAATAAAACAGGTATGCCCGAAGATCAGAGAGAAAAATTTCCACCACCAGATCCAAAGAAATTAGCAGGGTTGATAATAGATGAATGGGTCGAGAAAATTGTTTTTCCAGAACAAGACACGACAGTCGCCTTTCATTATAATGGTCCAAGTACTGAGGCCCCACAATGTCTTCTGCTCGCTGTATCTCCTAACGATTCACATGCTTGGAATTGGGATGATCCGACAAACAATACATTAAAGGATCTGATTGTAGACGCGATGGATCTTATGAAAATCCGAGCAGTAGATTATCGTTCTTTAAAGGAGTTAAGTCAATTCCTTCCTACTATTGTAGTTAATTCATCGGGATCACCTATTTACACAAGATTATATGAGAAAGGAGGAGAAACTGAATAAGAATACAAAATAGGTTGAAGATATCTAAATCTCAAATGGAGTTGACAATCTGTAATTGAGTTTTAGAAATTTCTTTTCATGGCAGAGAATCGAGCCACATTCTCGCCGAAGTGATTTTTCAAAGGGAGTTCAGGCTACAATCCATGATCCAGCTTGGATGCTTGCAAGGCAATGGCAGTTAGGAGAATTCGAAGGAGAAGATGCCGGTTCCCCAATTTGTAGTGTATTAAATTCAAGGGAATATAAAATACTGAATGTTTTGTTTAATGGTTTAGAGGGTAATTCAATTTCTTATGATGATAATATGCCGCTAGAGACGTTAATAGAAAAGACAAAACTTGAAATTTCAACGAAAGTTAAGAAAGAAAATGAGTCGGATAATATGCCCATATCCTCAATCTATGTATCTACCCCACAATTGGATCTACAAATGCGAGTTAAAATGGGATTGCATTTTCAACATGAAATGTATAGAATACTCCAAGATATGGGTATTCAATCAGACAAAATAAATGATATAAAACAGTATTTTGTATCTCACAACCAGAACGAAGAGTTTAGATTGTCTTTTGATGACTTAAATGAGAAACAACAAGAATCTGAAATTGATTCTACTACAAACTATCTCTCTGCAATACAAGGAAGAGTTATAGACATATACAAAATCTATCATGAGCCACAAGCACTTACCATTCTAAGAGATAAATCCAAAGCAAAGTTTGTAGATGATTCCAGTTTAGCTGATAGAATAGCTGATGGACTTGCGGTTGCATTTACGAATTTGAAGCATTGGTGGGATGGTAATGTTACTTCTTCTTCAGAAGAAGACGAAGAACCATTTTTTGAAACACCAGTGATAGAAAGTGGTACAAATAATAATAGTAATGATAATGATAATCATGAATACTATACCACATCTAATGCCTGGGATCCAAGACATTTAGAATATAGTTTCAAAGTGCAATTAGTACCTCGGTTAGACAATAATAACAATAATAATAATGACACAAAATTGTTACTCGATGCATCGGAATACAAAGAAGACCTTTTAGACTGGTATTCATTTACTTTGGAAGAAGAATTTTCTGCACAGCAACCTATTTCTGAGTCAAAAAAGGTTACTTTGACTCCTACTCAGCTAAAATTTACTGGTATGCCTGAAAAAAGATGGTGGAACTTTGAAGATAGCTATGTAGATTTTGGCTCATTAGAACCCAAGAAGAATAATATCGCCAGTATATTGCTGATGGAATTTGCTCTAGTTCATTCTTCAGATTGGTATGTCATACCCTATCAAATGAGACTTGGTACATTAAGCAAAATAGATAGTCTCGAAATAATTGATTCTTTTGGTGATCAGACTATAATAGAACCTGCCGGCTTTACAGCTCGAGAAAAAAAAATGTTAGAAAATAACAAATCATGGTATTCTTGGAATATGTTTTCACTTTCAAAAAAATATAAAGATCAGGATCCTAATAATACGAACATTAGCGGTAACATTCCTTATTTTTTTCTTCCTCCAACTACTGATCATAATCTATCAGGCCCTGCATTAGAAGAGATAAAATTTCTACGAGATGAAATTGCAAATCTCACTTGGGGTATAGAGAAAGCATATAGATCGTTATATGGAGAACCTATTTCTGGATATGAAACTCAGGTACCAAGAAACAACAATAATAATGAACAATCAAGAAATAATAATAATGAAGATATCAGCAATAATCTAGGTTCTAATAAACCAGTCAAATATACTCTAATGACAACTGTTCCACCAAATTGGATTCCATTTATTCCAGTTCATACTACTAACTTTTTATCCAATCCAGTAACAAATCTTCCATCACAATTGCATATAGAGTTGCAAAGAGGATCTATAATAAATCCTAAAACAAAGGAACCTCAACGTCCTAATTCAAGACTGCTAAATGAAGTTCCACCTCCTTATTATATTGATGAATCTGAAATACCTAGATCTGGAATTATTATCTCTGAAAAGTGTCGGCGTATTATGTGGCATAATGGAAAAATATTTCTTTGGATTGGACGGAAAAAATCTGTAGGTACAGGAGAAGGTTCAAGTGCTCTAAAGTTTGATTCTATACCACTAGATAAGAAAATGTGATCAAATCTAATCTTCATTAAAATTTGATCCTACATAAAAAACTAACTGCTAAAAGAACCATTTTGTATCAAAAAGTATGCGTGATAGGTAAAAATAAAATATCTTCCAGAGAGGATGATGTAGATTTATAAAGCCCAGTATATGCAAATGTCAAATTTCGTAGCAAGTTCTCCTTTTTTTAGTTGATATTTAAATTAGCTCTAATTTGGTCATCTAGAATAGATCATGAGAAAAATATAACACCATTTCATGTTATACAATTGTCCGTATAAGCTCAAGATAAGACTTTATGATTGCCTGAATATATAAAGTTGAAAATTAAAAACAAGGAAAAGAAGAATATTAAATATTGTGTAAATTTGGTCACAAGAATGAGTTTTAATAGGATATGATTAGAAAATTTAGATACAAAGATTCATCTAATTTTGATGAAAGTCAAATACGCAGATTTAATATTTTGATAATTATAAATTTGATCGTGATATTATAGTAGAATTTTTATAATAAGCCGAAAACAAATACGTCGACAGTTTTAAAGATAAATATGTCTATATAATTGATTTATCATTCTGAGTAGGACAATGAATGATTATTACTAATATATAGATTAGTTTAAACTAGAACTACCTGCCAAAATCTATAAAAGATACTACTTATTATCTAAATTATAACTAACTTTATTTTATATATTGATAGAAATGACAAAATGATAGCCTTGTCAGCAATAATACTTGCAGGTCTACTTTTAGTTTCTCTTATAGAATCTCTAACGACTATGATAACAGAACAAATAACAACAATGAAAGAAAATTATGTATATGCAGAATCACCCACTAACGATCAAAATTCCCCATTAATTGCAATTTCTTCTAATGCAAGCTCAATTGGGACAATCAAAACAAATGCTACTAGTTCTCCTTTCAATCCTTTTAGTCTCAATTTAAAATCTCAAGGTGCTTCCGAAGTAACTGGTGATTTTAATGGTGACGGATTTGAAGATCAGGCTTTCGGGATTCCAGAAAAAAACGCTGGTTCTATAAATAACGCTGGTTCTGTGCACATCATATATGGTTCTTCAGATGGCTTGAGTGCTGCTAACGTTTTACCCAACCAGATATGGAACCAAAACTCTCCTTTTATACAAGGCAGTCCAGAAGATGATGATTTGTTCGGTTCGGCTCTTGCTCCCGGAGACTATAATGGTGATGGATTTGATGATTTAGCTATCGGAGTACCTGGAGAGGGTTTAGACCTTGCTATTGTCTCGTTTCATGATTTTGATGCGAGTATTAATTCCAATTTATTTGCAGAAAATGCTGGTGTTGTGCAAATTATCTATGGTTCTGCACATGGTCTAGTAGCTTCTACCCAACTGCCAGCCCAATTCTTCATACAAGGTTTTGCTAGTATAGAAGACATTGGTGAATTAAATGATTTGTTCGGTGCAGATCTCTCCTCAGGCGACTATAATGGTGATGGACTTGATGACCTCGCTATCGGAGTACCGGAAGAGAACGTCGGTGATGTAAGTTGGTCTGGCGTCGTCCACGTTATCTATGGTTCCTCGACTGGTCTGTCAGCTACTGCAGGTTTGCCAGACCAGTTGTGGACACAGGATTTGATAACACCTGATTTGGACTTATTCTTTTATGGAGATATTGGAGAATATGATAGGTTCGGATCATACCTCTCGTCAGCTGACTATAACGGTGACGGGCGAGATGACCTGGCTATTGGAGCTCCAGACGAAGATAATTATGATGTGGAAAACACTGGCGTAGTCCATGTCATCTATGGTTCCTCTACTGGTCTGTCAGCTTCTGCTGTTATACCTAGTCAGTTGTGGGAAGAAGCAGATATAGATATTATTGATTTTGAGAATGATTTCTTCGGTGCAGATCTCACCTCAGGCGACTATAATGGTGATGGACTTGATGACCTTGCTATTGGAGTAACGGGCGAAGACTTTGACGCAGAAAATGTTGGCGTCGTCCACGTCATTTATGGTTCCTCGACTGGTCTGTCAGCTACTGCTGTTATACCCGCCCAGCGGTTGGGGACACATAACTCTACTGGTTTCGGATCCTTCGGGGGGGTCCTCTCGTCTGGTGATTATAACGGTGACGGGCGCGATGACTTGGCTATTGGAGTACCGTCAGAAGCCATTGATACTTTGAAATATGCTGGTTTTGTCAAGGTGATCTATGGTTCTTCTGATGGTCTTTCAGCTACTGCAGTTTTACCAAGACAAACGTGGACACAGAACTCTATCAATATAAAAGATTTTTCTGAGCAGATTGATTTCTTTGGTTACTCTCTGTCGTCAGCTGACTATAACGGTGACGGGCGCGATGACTTGGCTATAGGAGTACCGTACGAAGATTTTGGTGGAACGCACATTGTCGGCCCGTTATGGGATGTAGGTATAGTCCATATCATATATGGCTCTGTAGATGGTCTGAATGCAAATAGCGTTTTAGCAAACCAGCTATTGTGGGAGGGATCAATGGCTAACCGCTTCGATTACTTCGGTGCAATTCTCTAGTCAAATGCATCCAAAGATGATGGTGTCATAATGCGCATATTCCCTTAGAAACAGTAAGTTTCCAATCCTATTACTTCATCAACACAAATTATAACGAAAACTTCTAAAAAAAAAGCTAAATACAAGATATTTGAATTCCCATATATGACAAGTTCAAATCCTACTGATTTTTCTTTGCTTTTCTAATCTATTGGAAATTTTTTAATGAAAACTAATTAAGTTACCAAGTTAATAAATACAAGATTACCGATCCCAACTATATGTGATGCTCGAAGCCCTCCGAGCCCGTGTATTAGTGGGGTTCAATAACATTTTATAACGTATAATATTGTGGATATCAATTTATTATCACAACTAATAATAGGTCGTCTTTCTATTTTCTAAGAGATTGTATTTTAATTTATATAGGCATCATAGTAAATTTGTAAAATATTTTAATTGGTTATAACGAAGAACATATTAGAAAAATAAATATTGGTTAGTTATATTTTGTCTAAGTTACTATTACTTTCCATGCGGGATGAATTTCATTCCATCCTTTTGGTTTATCTATAACCCAAGCTCCCCATACTTCTACCTTGTCTCCTTTATCAGGTAATTCAATATATTTAGAATCTTGATCTTTAGGAACAA
>JANWKP010000128.1 GCA_025451315.1 Nitrososphaerales archaeon
AAAATCAAGTAATACCTCTCCTCGTTTAACAAGAGATTCATTGTATTTCTTCCAGTTCACATGTATTATGACTAGAATAGGTTAGCTAAATCTGTTAGGAATAGTTAGTTGCGCAACAAGGCAATAATAATTATAAATACTTCTATTCCGTCTTTAAAGTAATCTATTACCATTTTAATCATAGTTTTCTCCAATGATGAAATTATAGTGTCTCACTTTAAGTACTTTTCAAGCCTCTGGATATGTAATATCATCAGTTATATACCATATGTTTTCAATATTTCTTAACTCATGAGGTGATGAAAATCCCAGCAATAGCATTTTCTGTCTTCTGAAATATGGGTTCCAAGAACAGAATTATGTATATAATTTCAATAAAACCAATGGCTAAAAGCGTTGACTACCAATCTGAATATTAATTTGATCTATTTTGAAAGCAGAAGTTCTTCTAGGTTTGTAGATATTTAATTGACCAAACATTTGTATGCAATTCTATATATACACATAGCTTGTTCTATATTTAAACATCCATATAGTTATAGATGTATTCCTAAGGCTTAATCAAAAAAGTACAAATACAAAAAATACAAAGTTAAACAATAATTGTCCTTTTTTTCTTAGAATAGTATAAAGTGGATTATTATAATCTCTTAATGGGTAGTTCATGTATCTAAGTTGAAGTAGTATAAACATCGAATGATGTTATCGAAATGCTATCAAAGAAGATCTCTATAACTAATTTGGAATTGAATTGTAAATGATATTAATAAAATATTTAATTAACATAAAATTATTTTTAACAAAAATTATTGATAATTATTTATTTGAATAATTTGAATATAACATGAAATAATAGAAAAGTTAAATCTTCCCCCAAATTATTTTTTATTAAATATTTCCATGTTAAACTTAGTTATGTAGGAAAAGTTGGTGTTAATTACATAGTTAAATCACTAGAAATATAAATTTCATCAAGAATTTGTTAAATATATTTAACATAATATTTTGAACAATGGTATAATCTTGTGAAGCAAAATCCTCATGAACATAAAGATGCAACTAAATATTAACGATAGTTGAATATTATTAAAAACTACCTAACAATAGTAATGGCATAATAAATTTTATGTTCAGTTTAATTTTAAGATCACTGATCAAGATTTAGATATACTTAAAAATTAGAAAGATTTCTTGGAATACAGCTAAAAATTATTACCAGTTCATATCGCAATTTATGAGAACTTAGAATTTGCTTAGGAAATTAAGCAGGCTATTACTATAAAATCTAGGAAATTTAATTCTTATACTGCCAAAGGACTAGTTAAATTTAATGAGCTGAAGAATATAATCTAAACTTAATAAAAAATATAATATACAATCAACTCGTTATTCTTATCAGAATGGTTTTTATTAAAAAAGTTGAAATTTATGGCTTTAAATCATTTGGTTTTAAAAATACTGTTATAAATTTTAACAACGGGCTTGTGGCAGTTACTGGTCCCAATGGCTCAGGTAAAAGTAATGTATTAGACGCAATTATGTTCGCACTAGGTGAAAATAGTCCCAAAGCGTTAAGGGTAGACAAGTTTCAATCTCTTTTTCATGACACCCAAAAAAAATCGCACAAATTAGTTCGCGTAAGCATCACCTTTGACAATCAAAATAGAGGCATTCCAATTGATTCGGATAATGTAACGCTAACTAGGGAAATGGAAGATTCAGTAGGAGAAAGTCAATATCATTTAAATGGAAAAAAAGTTACAAAATCTACAATTATTGAGCTATTACAAATTGTAGTTGCGGTTCCTAATAAATTGAATATTGTACAACAAGGAATGATAACACGAATATCAGAGTTAAATTCAGAAGAAAGACGAAAAATTATAGAAGATATTGTTGGACTTTCATATTTTGATGAAAAAAAAGAGGAATCATTAAAACAATTAGACGAATCAGATAGAAGACTCGATATAGCACTTGCACGGATGAATGAAATCAGAAAGAGGATTGATGAATTAGAGATTGAAAGAAATGAACAATTACGATTTCAGCATCTAGAGATGGATATCAAAAAATATAAGGCAGTAAAAATTTCAACTGAAAATAGAAGAGTTCGAGAAAATATTTTAACCAATTATCAAGAATTAGAAAAAGTAAGAATAAAATACAATGATATTGGTAATGAGCTGAAAAATACAAAACAAGAGTTAGAAAATTTAGATTTAGAGAAAATGAAATTCATTAAAGAAGAGGATCTGATCAATAAGGAAAAAGCTGAAATCAGCAATAAGATATCTTCAATAGTATATGATGTTGAGAAATCAAAGGCTATTTTCAAGGAAACTATTTCAAGAATAGAGCAAATTGATAAAAATTTAAAAAATGGAGAAACTGTACAATCAGAATCGAGTATAAAATTAAAGAATTCTCAGGACGAAATTGCAAATTTAGAAGAAAACATTGAAATTGTAAATAATAGAAAACTTATTCATACTAATGAGTTAAAAAATTTAGATCATCGAATATTCAATCTATCTAATAAAAATAAGAAAATAGAATTTGATAAAACGAAGATTAATGATAGATACGAAAAAATCTTGTCCTTAAACAACCAATTTGAAGTTAATCTTCTAAAACTAAATGAAAACTTAAAAATTATTATTAATAACAGAAATGAAACAAATTCTAGAGTCAATAACTTGAAGCTTAAGGAATCTTTAATTGCCCAAGAATTACAAAATAATACTGCAATTGTAATAGATTTAAAAGCACAGGTAGAAAAATCTTCCAAATTAATATTGAATATTGAGGAAAAAATTAAGGATTTTAATGATAAAATCGAAGAATCTAAAATAATATTAAAGAATTCTGATACTCAAACATTCAGATTTGATGAAAAAAACAAGATTTTACTGGAATCTATGTCTGAAGATTTGACTATTTCTGAAATAATTAAGGATAATGATTTACGTATTGTTGGAATTGTTCAAGATTTAGTGATATGGGATAAGAATTATCTTAGGCCGGTAATGGCTGTGGGATCCGAATGGTTGAAAGCTGTAGTTGTTAATAACGTAGAAGATATGATAAAAGTAGCAGAATTTGCTAAAGTTAGGAAACTACCTAGGGTTAAAATAATTCCCTTAGACATTATTCAACTTTCTGAAAAAGTTGTATTATATGAAGAGAATACAGCCATTATTGGTAACTTATCCACTTTTGTACATTCTGATAATAAAAAATTGATAGATTTTATTTTCGGAAATACTATTGTTGTTAGGACAGCAAGAGAAGCATACAATCTTTCCGTAAAAGGATACCGTTCAGTATCAATTGATGGGGAATTTTTTGAGCCTAAATCAAAAATCCTTTTGGTAGATTATAATTCTGCAGTTGTTGATTTTGTTACTGAAATAAATCTTAAAAATGATATTGAAAGTCTTAGAGTATTAATAATGAGTTTAAAAAACTCTCTTTTTAAAAAGACAACTGAGCTACAAAATTTACTAGATAAATTAAAAAAATTGCAATCTGAAAAAATAGGATTAGAAAATAGTGTGAAATACTTAGAAGATAAAGTTATTTTTCAAAAAAATGTCTTAAATGAAAATGGAACAGAATTAAAGGATTTGAAGATTTTACAAAGTAAGAATGAAAGTGATTATAAAAATTCCATAACATTGCTGGAAACAGTTAAAAAAAGATTTTTTTTAATAGATGATACCAAAAAAAAATTGGAGAAGCATCTGAAGATAATAAAATTAAATCTCGAACAAACAAAAATAGCCGATTCAAATTTAGAGAGAAGCAAATATCAAGGAATACTCGAATCAGATAATCAGGAATTACAAAATATTATTATTAAACTTTCGGAGAAAAAAAATGAAAGAGATTTACTCTTAGAACGAATTAACATGGTACATGAAGAAAGGAATATTTTAACAAAAGAAAAAACTGAGAAAGAGATTTTGATGTCTGATTTAAAAAATAAAATAGAAAAAGAAGAAGAAGATATAAAATTTTTAAGAGATAAAGAACAGAATATTATTTTCTCTTCTGGAAACACATATACAATATTACAGTCATATGAAGAAAAAATTAAGAAATTATTGGATCATGAAAGGAAACTTTCGCGAGAAAATAGTACATTCGAAAGGGAGATTATTTTATTAGAAAAAGAAATACTGAGTTTGAAACAACATGAAGTTAAATTAAATAACGACCTTATGTGGTTAGGCTATAAAGAATTAAATGAAGCTGATTATGACGTTGATGATCTTGTTATTCATTTGACTGAAGAATATGAGCTATTAAAAAGTAGAATTAATTTGAGAGCTAATGAAAATTACATCCAAGTTGTTAATGGATATAGAGGGATGTCAGATAGGAAAAATGATTTAGAAAAGGAAAGAAATTCAATTGTTATTTTCATAGAAGAAATATACAAAGAGAAAAAGAATCTCTTTATGGATGCTTTCTTAAAAATTAATAAAGACATCAATTTTATTTTTTCTTCTATTATTAGCGGGAACGCTTGGCTTGAAATTGAAAATCAAGAAGATATTTTTTCTAAGGGAATCAGGTTAATAGTTCAATTTCCAGGAAAGCCAAGAAGAGATTCTACTGCCTTATCAGGTGGGGAAAAGACAATGGCAGCAACTATTTTTCTCCTTGCCCTTCAAGCTATTAAACCATCTCCATTCTATTTGATGGATGAAATTGACGCCCACTTGGATGCACAAAATACTGAAAGATTATCTAAGATATTATTTGAACGATCTAAAAATAATCAGATAATTATGGTAACATTAAAAGATTCGACTATTTCAAAGGTGGATCAAATTTATGGAGTCTATCCAAGAGAAGGTATTTCCCATATTGTTAAGTATAAGTATCATAAAAAGGAATTAGACGAAATCACATTAAATTAAAGCGATTATATAAGGAGGATCAAATGGACTCATAATTATAACATCTAATAAAATGAGAACGATTTGCTTCAATTAATGTTGGTTCACTGTTCTTGCATTCTTCACTTGAATATAAGCACTTATTTAAAAATTTACAGCCACAGTTAGACGACGATTCTATTTCGTTCTTTATCTTTATTTCTTGGAAATCATTAAATTGTGGGATTGCAGATATTAAAGCTTTGGTATAAGGATGAAGAGGATGACTTAACACTTCATGAATATTGCCTTGCTCAATAATTTGTCCTCTATAAATGATGATTATATTATCTCCAACGTATTGTGAAGTAGAAAGATCATGTGTAATGTATAAGAATGAAACGTTTTCTTCATCTTTTAATTTTTTCATTAGATCAAGTATCTGAAAGCGTATAGAAACATCTAACATTGAGACAGGCTCATCAGCTATAATTAATGTAGGTTTGATCACAAGGGCTCTCGCAAAACTGACTCTTTGTCTTTGGCCACCTGATAGCATATGGGGATATTTAGAAGATACTTCATCAGGATCTAAATTTACTTTTTTTAAAGCAAAATTAACGCAATCTATTAATTCTTTTTTTGAAATTTTTTTTTTGTGTACCTCTAGAGGTTCTTTAATAATATCAAATATCTTCATTCGGGGATCCAAAGACGAATAAGGATCTTGAAAAATCATTTGAATTCCAGATCTTAGCTTAAGTAATTCCTTTCCTTTGATATTAGTAATATCTCTATCATCGAATATTATTTTACCTGAATCAGACTGAATTGATCTCATAATAAGTTTAGCTAGAGTTGTTTTTCCCGATCCAGATTCTCCTGCAACAACAAGTATTTCACCCTTGCAGAGTTTTAAATTGATATTATCTATAACTTTTATTTTCTTAGGAGTTTTGAAACGTAAAATATCAATTATATTGCTACGTATGGAAAAATATTTGTTTAAATCAATAATTTCTAGTAATGTGTCTTTCAATTCACTTTGTATATTTGTTATCAAAAATTTGAAATTGTTAGGATGCTTCTTTCTTTAAACCAAATATCCTATCAAAATATTCAGAATGTTCCTTAACTAACTCCTCGGCCTCGCTTTCAGGAATATTCGCTAATTTTCTTGCAAGTTTCATTTTGTATTCTAACTGCATTTGCCGAGCAATTTGAATTCTCTGGGCTTGAGGAGATCCTGCTCCGTGCATTGATTCTGTCAGATAACCAACAGAATTTCTTCCTAGCGTCATATTTTCAATGAGCCTTAAGATTCGTACCCGTTTTTCTATAGAAATACCTTTCCTCCCTTTAAGATATTTTTCTAAGAGAGGACCGGTCTCAGGACTACGAAAATCTTTTTCAGAAGGCATTGTTACTACTAAACCTCCTGCTATGTCTTGAGCTAACCTGCTTATTTCATAGGGAAAACGAGTTACATTATGCTTACAAACGTTAGCAAGCATATCGTCATTTTGAAAATTACCAGCCTTTGTTTTATATGATTGAAAGGAGGAAGCAATACCTGTTCCAAAAATTGTCTCATTTAGATGAGTCATTTCAACCAATTTATCCTTAATATGTGACGCATTGGCAACACCATTATAGTCAGAAATTGAAGCTGCTGCACCAATGAGTACATCACCTAATCCTGTTTTACATACATAACTTCTCCGATGATAACAAGTAAATCGTTCTATTAGCATTGCAGCATAATCATATTCTCCATCCATAAAGATAAGTTCGTTAGGAATGAAGGTATTATCAAAGATTATCATTGCTTCCTGGCCAGAATATTTAGAATTACCTGCATCTAGATCGCCTTCTTCCATACTTCTTGTATCGCAGGACTGTCTTCCATAGATGTATGTTATTCCTTCAGCGTCTACAGGAATAGCTCCAACAATCGCATAATTTTTATCCTCATTACGCAACCTCATAGTTGGCATTACTAAAATCCAATGAGAATTGATACAACCAGTTTGATGAGCTTTTGCGCCAGTGATATAAACACCATTCTCGTCTCGTTTTGTGACATGAACAAATAAATCTGGATCTGCTTGTTGGGAAGGAGAAAGACTTCTATCTCCTTTAACATCTGTCATAGCTCCTCCTATGACATAATTCTCCTTTTGAATTTTTTTTATGAATTCTTTTAATCTTGAATGATATGGTGTATTGTATTTTTCATCAATTTCAAATGTAGTCGAATAAAGAGAATTTAAAGCATCCATACCTACACATCTTTGAAAACATGTGCCAGTCAGCTGCCCAAGCTTTCGCTGCATTTTATTTTGATTGACTAAATCTGTAGTATTTTCGGCAATATGTAAGAATCTGTTCACTCTTTGACCAGAAAGGGAAGATTCAGCAGATGCAATAGATGGGTCTTCATTAGCTATGTCATAAGTTTCTGCAACAGCATTTATTGACGGTCTAATCATAGGATGGTCTACCGGCTCTTTTACTAAGTCTCCAAATAGATATACCTTAAGATTCCTATTTCTTAAACTTTCAATATACTCTTGGCCATTATTGATAGGCATATATTATATATTACGTTTGGATATTATTTATATATTGTCAGCGATCTTTTAAAGTGAACTAATTAAATAACTCTAATTGATATTTCCAAGATTATAGATTAATTATAATGTGTTTATTTCTATTAATACTGTTTAATTTAGTATGAAATTAACCGATTCTAAGAAAGACCAATTCAGACGATTAGCCCGAGATCAAGGATACAGAAGTAGATCCGCTTTTAAACTCAAACAAATCAATCAATCTTATCGAATATTGAATAAAGGTGATTGCATTGTAGATATCGGATGCGCCCCAGGAGGCTGGATGCAAATAGCATTACATGAGGTAGGAACAAAAGGAAAGGTGATAGGTGTAGATATAAAAAAAATTGAACCATTATCTAATACATTTAATATTCAAGGTAATATTGAAGATGAACATGTAACGGATAACATTCTAAAGATATCAAATTCATGTGTTGATGTTGTTTTATCGGATTTGTCACCAAATGTAAGTGGTAATTGGGAATTAGATCATGCAAGACAAATCGATTTAACCAGAAATGCTTTAAGGTTAAGTAATATAGTATTAAAAAAAAGAGGAAAAGCTGTGTTTAAAGTTTTTCAAGGTGATATGCTTAATGAACTAGTTGTCGAATTGAAAAAAAAATTTAAGAAAGTGATACTTACTAAACCGAATGCAAGCAGACAAGTTAGTAGTGAGATATATTTAATTTGTCTTGATTACAACCCTATCTAAATCGTTTTGTAATTTATCTCATTATCGTACTCAGAGAAGTTGGTTAAACCTAAAATTAATCTCTTTATTAACTTTGAATCTACTTATATTGCATCAATAAAAAACAAGTTATTGTTATCCTCAAATAGTTTACAAACAAAGTATAGAAAACAAATTTCAAAATATGAGAGGGAAGGATTTTATAAGATTTTATTTTCAAGAAGAGATGTTCGTTCTCATTTCATTAAAAAAGATATCCCATTGGCAACTATATTGAGAATTATAAATGCCGCACATCATGCACCCTCGGTGGGATATTCACAACCTTGGAACTTTATACTGATAAAAGAAGAAAAAACAAGATTGAAAATTAAGAATTCCTTCTTAAGAGAACATCAGAAGGCAATTAGGTTACTAGAAAATAACAAGATAAAACAAAACAAATACAAATCTCTGAAACTCGAAGGAATTTTGGAATCAAATCTAAACTTATGTGTTACTTATGATGATACCAGATTTGCCCCTTTTATAATAGGAAAAACTTCGATTCCAGAAACAGGAATTTATAGTGTATGTTGTGCAATTCAGAATTTATGGCTAGCAGCAAGAGCAGAGGAAATTGGCATGGGTTGGGTAAGTATCATATCGAATAGAGAATTAAAAAAGATATTAGAAATTCCCAAATATATAAAACCTATAGCTTATCTCTGCCTTGGATATGTTTCGGAATTTTCACAAACACCTGACTTGGAAAAATCAAAATGGCTAAAGAGATTGGCACTTAACGAAATTATTTATCTCGAGAAATGGGGAAATCAAGTTCGAAAAAATAAAGTTAAATTATTATAAACTTCATAATTACTTTAAGAAATTAAAACAAATTCATTTGAGTTTTTTAATTCGTTATATTTGAGTAAATTTTCTTCTATGTCGATCTTTTCTATGCATAACGAGTTTTATCTCACTTTTTTTTTATTTACTATATATAATAAAAGTATATTTCATTGGATTAATATATAGAAAGAGAAAGTTCTAATTTATTGAAATCTTGCTTTAACAATATGACAATATTGGGAAATCATTTTAAGTGAGTAAACGAAAGACGAAAAACAAAATTGATCCGAGGTCTTAATGGGGTCGGCCGGATTTGAACCGGCGAACTCCAGCGCCCAAGGCTGGCATCATACCAAGCTAGACAACGACCCCATACTATCTTAATTTACATTTTTAAAGGTTTAATTTTAAGTTTGGGAAGATTTTCAATATTAATATGATTCTCTCTAACTAGTGTCACATCTTGTAATAACTTCTGTAAAAGTTTCATGAGGTATAATAGTATGTTCAGATTGCGCAACCATCATCTTGTTTCCCTCTACGAGTGTAGGATAAGCATGAATATTTTTTTTCTTTTTAAGATTATCTAACATAAATCTTGCATTTTTTTCATCGTAATTATCAATTACCCATCTCAAAGCAAATGGTAAGGATCTATATCTGTTCCAAATATCGTTTAAAAAACTATCCATTTCTTTGTCCCTAGTTGGTTTTCTTGATATTATTGCAAAAATATTGGCAACTTTACCTTCGTAGACTATGCCTATGCCTTCTTTCAATGTTACGAATGGTTCAATAGCGTAAGCTTGACCTGATTCTAATAGAAAAGATCCAAATGAATTAATATTTGGAATAGATTTACCAGCATGAATTGTATAACGTTCTAGAGAATGACCACTCAAATTTTTAATGGGAATATAACCACTTTTAATTATTGAGTTTTCTATAGCTTTACCTATATCACTCGATTTTGCTCTGTTCCTTGCAACTTTTAACGCTTCCTTTAATGCATTTTCTGATGCTTTTACTAAAGAATGATATTCATTATTATAGCTAATGGTAACAGCGGTATCGGCGATGTAACCATCAACCTGTACGCCTATATCAATTTTTAGTACATCCCCTTCTTCCACTATTTTTTGATCATCGGGTTCTGCCGTATAATGAGCAGCGATTTCGTTTAAACTTACATTTACGGGAAAAGCAGGAGATCCACCATTTTCTCGTATCTGTTTTTCTATTTGTTCACAGATTTCGTATAACGTAGTTCCTATGTAATCCTTATTTTTTGCCAATTCTCTTACAGAGCACGCGATCTTCCCTGCTCGTCGGTAACTCTCTATAAAATCCACAATAAACCTTTTATTGTAGAATATAAAATTGTTTTATACACTTTTACTCTGATAGAACTAATATCCAGGTGAAAATATTAAAATTATTTATTTTAGCATGTATTAACTTCTAATAAAAATTGTTTTTATATTATTATTTTATAATTATGTGTATTCAGATTGAATAATGAAGATAACATAAATAAGAAAATTGTAATGGTTAATTTATCCATGCCAGATGGAAAACAATATGATATTCCCCTAGTAAGTAAAACATTTAGCACAGGTAGAGAAGGTTTTTATGCTCAAATTCCTTCAATGGTGTACAATAATGAAGTTTATGGAGGACAAATACAGGTATGGAAAAAAGGAGCTAATCAAAATAAATAAATTGTTTTATATTTTTCCCTATAGTATTAATTAATTAAATAAAAATAAATTTGTCAAAAAAACATTCCTAAGTTGTGAGCTTGGATAGCACAGATAGTTTATTCAAAATTTTATATATAATTCTTGATGGAATAGGCGATCTCCCTCATTCTTCAATTAATAATCGAACACCTTTAGAAGCAGCTAGTACTCCAAACTTAGACTACTTAGCTACAAATGGAATTATGGGTGAAGTAATAACTGTTGGAAAAGGAATAGCTCCTCAGTCTGATATCGCAGTTTTTAATATGTTAGGTTATAATTTCAGGGATGTGCCATACGTAGGTAGAGGAATAGTTGAATCGATCGGGTGCGGGATAGAGTTGAAAACTGGAGATCTTGCTTTAAGAGGAAATTTCGCTACGATAGATGAAAATCAGGTAATAATAGATAGAAGGGCAGGTAGGTTAATCGAAAATGAAGAAGCTCAATCTCTATGTGATACATTAAATTCTTCAATATCATTAAAAGATCCTGATGCATCTGTTATTATTATTCCCACTATCGCCCATCGTGTTACCATAAGGTTTAGACACAAAAAAATAGCTTTATCTAATCAAATAACAAATACAGACCCAGCTTATGATAAAGTAGATGGAATGGGTATTGCCAAGACTGATATATCAGAAATGAAAGTGTTAAAGTCTATTCCACAAGATAATAATGTTTCTTCTACAATATCTTCTGATTTAGTTAATGATTTTAGCAGTCAAGTATATCTTATCTCAAAAAATCATGCTGTAAATAAATCTAGAGAAAAAAGAAATCTTAACGCTATGAACTCAATTTTGTTAAGAGATGCTGGAACCATAATTCCTAATTATGTACCAATAGAACAGAAATATAAAATGAAGGTTGCTTGCGTAGTCGATATGCCTGTGGAGATTGGTATCTCTAAAATTTTAGGTATGGAAATAATTGAAGCAGGAAGCTTAAATGACTATGTAACCAAAGCAAAAGTTACAGCTAAGGAATTACAAAAATATGATATGATTTATGTTCATATTAAAGGTCCAGATGAATTTGGGCATGATGGTGATGCCCTCGGAAAAAAACAAAACATTGAAAAAATAGATAGTGATTTTTTTGGACCTCTTTTGAAGGAACTAGGATCTTCAAATGTGGTGATAGTTGTTTCGGGAGATCATTCAACTCCCTGTATAAAAAAAAGTCATACAGATGATCCTGTCCCGCTTCTAATATCTACTAAAATTCTAAAAAATACTAGAATTCAAAGATTTACAGAGTCATATGCTAAGACTGGAGTTATCGGAATGATAAACGGTTCCGATGTTCTAAAGAAAACTTTAGAAATTATGAATGCAAAAAAATAACCGTGGGAAATTCTTTTTTTATTTAAAATTTAGAGCCAATAAGGTTATCTTTACATAATTCGCATACTTGTTCATCAATATTAGCCTCCATTTTATGATGAACATCACATATAATAAATGAATACCTCATGAAGTTGCATAACTCGACGAATTTGGCCATCGTGCTAGGAGTATATACACGATTTGCCACTAGATCTTGAGCAATATCGTCGATTTTGCGCATGATTTCCAAAATGGATGAAAGTTTATTAATAAGATCTGTATCACCTCTGGTTCCTCTAATATAATTGCTAATAGCAGCCTGCGTAACCCCAAGAACTTTAGCCACAAATTCTTCCTTCATTTTATATTCAATAGTTAATTTTTTTGCCAATATAGCTCGTATCGCAGGAATTAAGGATTTAGCCTCTATCTCGGAAGGTAGTAACATCTAATTGTAATACAAACAAAAATTATTTAAGGTTTCTTTAATTTTAATTTGCCAGAGAAGATATTATTTGCTTGTGAGTAAAAATGCATAAATACAACTTTTATTTTTTTTACATTATATGGTTATAAAGAACCTCTTTGTATCTTCTAACGTATTTGTCAAAATGTGGAGATTAAAATGGTAATGAGAACAAAATTTGGGTTTACACAAGGTCTGAATGTTGCCAGATTAGGATTAGATGAGAGTCAAATAATTACTGCGTGCCAGATGGCTGATAGACTAGATTTCGATTCCATTTGGGCAATGGATCACACAAATGTTCCTCAATGGAAAAATGCTATTGTAAATGATGCTTGGTTAATGCTTGCAGCAATCGGAGCTCTCACAACTAATGTAGAATTAGGTACATGTGTTACAGATGCAATAAGACGCCATCCATCAACTATTGCCCTTTGTACTGTGACATTGGATAGATTAACTAATGGAAGGGGTATGTTGGGAATAGGTGCAGGTGAAGCCCAAAATGTAGTAGATTTTGGAATAGAATTCAATAAACCTGTCACTAAATTAAAAGAACAACTTGAAGTAATAGAAAAACTGTTTCAATCTGATCCAGGTAATAGAGTAGATTATAATGGACAATATTATAAATTAATTAATGCATGTTTACAGGCAAAAAGCATAAGAAAACCACGACCACCAATCTATATCGCTGCAGGTGCTCCAAAAACATTAGAATTATGTGCAAGATATGGTGATGGTTGGATTCCTATAGGATATACTCCTGAATTATTCAAGACTCATGCTAATGTAATTCATGAACATGCTAAAAATTTTGGTAGAGATCTGTCCCATTTTCAATTTGCAAATGATGTGGATGTCTATTTTACTGATGATGGTGAAGATGCTTGGAACAAGATGAAAAACGCAGTTAAAGTCAGCCTTTATAAGCCGGAATTATTAAAAGTTCATAATCTTTCTCAGGATTCTGAATTTGATTTTAGAAAATATTTTACAGAATATACAATGGATAAACCAGAAATGATGGAACAGATGAAAAAAGCAGCATTAAAAATTCCTGATAGTGTTGCCAGGACTGCTATAGGAGTAGGAAAGGCAGATGAAGTTATAGAAATGCTGGAACGTTTTATAAATGCTGGAACTAATCATTTTATAATAAGATTTTGGGGAGATGGGTATTTCAAAAATATAGAATTATTTGGAAAGAAGGTTATTCCTTATTTTAGAGAACAGGAACAAAAATAATTATCTTTTTATTTTTTCTTTACTTGTTTAAATATAATCTTAAAGAACTTATTTAATAAAATAGTCTAATATTTGCATATCATTTTTTCTTCTCGGAGTTGGTTCTTTAGCTATTTTTTTGTTCCTATTTGGTTTATGAGATATTGGAATAGCGTTATATCCCATACCGTTTAGTATCCTTGCAAATTCCGCTGCAAAACCATGGATTGTAAATATTTTTTTTGGATTGCATTTTTTTACTACCTGAATTAATTCGTTAAAATCACAGTGGTCACTCAAGGGGAGGGCGTAATCTAGTCCCATCATGTACTTATATCGCTGACTACAAGCCCATCCACTAAATCCTATGGTTATTGCATTATATTTTTCTTTCATATATTTTAAAAATTTTGAATTACCATTCATTAATGGAGCTAACATTATCCAGGGATATTTAGTATTAAATTTTTCATCTTTTTGTGATTCTGTAAAGCAGGTTGTCTTTCTTAATGATATTCCCATATTGCGATATACATTATTCATCACTTCTATACTATCATATGAAAAAAAAGGATCCCAATGGCCAAAAAAATTTGTTAACAATTGAGCTTTGCCTAATGGATATCCCATGAGAATAACTGGATGCCCTTTATCATATGCATCCGAAATTATCTTATTTGCTTGATGAATTATTTCTCTATGATCGGGGAAACTATATTCGGGTCTTCCAAATGTAGACTCAATTATTAGCGTATCGACTTGAGGTATTTTTTTAGGTAGCTTAAGGAATGCTCGTTTTCTTATTGATATGTCGCCTGTATAAAATATTTCATTAAAGGCTAGTAATCCTTTCGAACCTAATATGTGACCAGAATCTATCAATTCTAAATCTTTTTGTTCATATATTGTATTTGTAATTTCATAACCTCTTGCATTCGCTATCGCCTCAGTTTCTATCGAAGTAATAGTCTTGATTTTTGATTTATTTCTAGGTTTACGATAAACATGATCTGAATGAGCATGAGAAATAAATACAAAATCATTACTCTCAACCTTGGAAGGATCTAGTAAAATGCGAGTTTGATTATTCTCTAGTAACAAACCATAATCCATTGATCTGATTCGAGAGTTCATGACAAGGTATTCTGTACCATATATTTTAATTGTTTAGATTCTTCGCAATGGATTATCAATTATTACTATTTGGTATTAATTATTTTATCTCCATGAACACAAACTTCAAAAGAAATGTGCATTAATGATCATTAGAAAAATATCATGCTCAATATGGCTATATTGATTTCTGGGAGGGGGAGTAATATGAACGCCATCTTATCATGCCACGCACAATCAGAATTAAGAAATATACAACCGTGCGTGGTTATATCAAATAAAAAAGATGCTCCTGGATTAAAAATTGCAAGGGAAAAATTCCATATACCAACAGAGATACTCTTAAGCCATGGAAGAACAGGCTGGGAATATGATCAAGAAATAGTTTCTGTATTAAAGAATTATGGAATTTTCCCATCAAATGGTATTATTTGTCTTGCCGGCTATATGCGAATATTGAGTAAAGAATTCGTTAGAAGGTACAAATTTAGAATCCTTAATGTACATCCTTCATTGTTACCCTCTTTTAAGGGTCTCAATGCTCAAAAACAAGCATTTGATTATGGGGTGAAAATTTCTGGATGTACAGTTCATTTTATAGATGATGATGTAGATACTGGACCAATCATTATTCAAGAGAGTGTTCCTATTTATGAAAGTGATACGGAAGAAGATTTATCTAATCGTATACTAAAAATAGAACATAAGTTATATCCTCTTGCTATAAAACTTTTTTCTGATGGTAAATTACAATTAGATGGACGAAAAGTACATCTATTAGAGAAATAATTTAATATATCTAAAGATTTGAATATTCATAATGTCTAATTCTCTTTTTCCAAATGATTTTGAAACTAGCCATATTCTTAAGCTTCATTATTTTGTTCCTAGTGAAAGAAAATTATGGACTATTATTGGTAAAAATAATGAGTATTGGGTAGATCCAGAATTAGATTATTGCTCATGTAAGCATTATTACTATAAAACACTTTCTGGAAAAGAAAAATGTCAACATTTAAAGAGTTTTAATGAATTACTAAAAAATAATAACTATGATAAAATAAAATTCTCCGATGACGAATATTTTAATTTTCTTAGTATGCTCATAAAAGATCTTCTTAAAGTTTAAAAATAAATGAATGATGATAATAATAAAGCTTAATTCATTATTATAGATTTTAAAAAATTATATAGAAATATATCATATTTTATATCACTTACTAATTGAAAACGAATATACTTATTGTAGGCTCTGGAGGAAGAGAACATGCATTAGGATGGAAGTTATCGCAAAGCCAGTCTGTCGATACGGTATATTATTGCCCCGGAAACGGAGGAACAATAAATAATCTATCTTATTCCATAACTGATTTTTCTAAGATAAAGTCATTTGCAATAAAAAATAATTGTATTGTGGTAGTAGGTCCAGAAGAACCATTAACAAAGGGAATAGTGAACGAATTATCAGAGAGAATAAGCATATTTGGCCCTACCTCGGAAGCAGCAAGATTAGAGGCGAGTAAGTCTTTTGCAAAAAACTTCATGAAACAAAATAGTATATCCACACCTGAATTTACTAGTTTTTCAGATCCTGAAAAAGCCAAAGATTTTGTCTACAGTACTGATAAATCATTAGTAATAAAAGCGGATGGGCTTGCTGCAGGAAAAGGAGTGGTTGTATGTGAAAATAAAGAAGACGCTCTTAATGCGATCGATTCCATAATGATTAGGAAAAATTTTGGCAATTCGGGAAATGTTATAGTAATTGAGGAACGTCTTTTTGGTGAAGAGGTTTCACTTATAGGAATTTCAGACGGTAGCACTATTATCCCCATGGCTACAGCCCAGGATCATAAACGAATTTATGATAACGATACTGGCCCAAACACGGGGGGCATGGGAAGTTTTTCACCATCCAAAATTATATCAGATGATTCTTTTACTGATATAATAAATAAAATTATGAAAAAAACTGTACATGCGATGAAAAAAAATTACACTCCATTCGTAGGGTTTCTATATGCTGGTTTGATGATTGAAAAAGATACTCAAAAACCATATGTTTTGGAATATAATGTACGAATGGGTGACCCAGAATGTCAACCAATAATGATGAGAATGAAATCTGATTTATTCAATTATATAAAGTGTTCAATATCTGGAACTTTACATACATTACCTCCTCTTGAATGGTATGAAAATCCAGCTGTTTGTGTAGTCATGGCAGAAAAAGGATATCCAGATAATTTTGAAAAAAGAAATGTGATCCATGGATTGAATTCTTCTTTTGGATATAATATTAAAATTTTTCATGCTGGAACATTACGCAATAATAATGATGTCCTTACCTATGGAGGAAGAGTCTTAGGAGTCACAGCACTAGGAAAAGATCTCACTCATGCTAGATCAGAGGCATATGAAGCAGTAAAAAAAATACATTGGGGAAAAAATAGGGAATATTATCGCAAAGATATCGGATTAAAGGGCTAAATAGAATTTACATAAATAATTCTTTTCTCTGTAAATAACAGATCAACAGGAATATCATATTCGGTATAAGGTATTTTCTTTATTATCTGATTTTCAAAAGCCAATCCAATAATGTAATTTGCTTTCCTGCTAGAAAGAAATCGATCATAATATCCTTTTCCATAACCTATTCTATTTCCTTCCAAATCAAATGCAATTCCAGGAATAATTAATAAATCCATTTCTTCTACTATGGAGTCAGATAACATATTTTCTAATATTCCGTATTTTCCTTTCGTAAGTTTTATTTCTTCTAAAGACTTTTCCATAATTTTAAAGAATGCAATTCTTTTCGAGTCAATAATTCTTGGTAACCCAATTATTTTTTTTGTGGCTAATGAATGTTTAATTATTTCAAATGTTTTCACTTCCGATCTAATTGGATAGTATATTCCAATCGATCGGGCATTTTTGAATTCCTTTGTAGAAATGACCTTACTACTAATAATATTACTACTATTTACAATTTCAGATTCAGAAAGAGAATTTCTAATCCGTGAAATTTCTTGACGTATCTGATATTTGGATAAAATATTTTCTGTCATTACTTTTATTATATTATAACTCTGTTGGCTGCAAGAACTGTATTTTTTAAAAGCATAGCTATTGTCATAGGTCCGACACCTCCAGGTACTGGAGTTATTCCAGAAACTTTTTTAGAAACGTTTTCATAGTCTGCATCTCCAATTACTTTTCCATTTGCACGAGATATTCCAATATCGATTACTATTGCATTATCACTCACCAAGTCAGCTGTAAGAGTAAATAACTTTCTGTTTCCTATTGCTGTAACGACTATGTCTGAATTTCTAATTTTTTCTTCAAGATTTTTTGTATTTGAATGACATATCGTAACTGTTGCATCTTTATCAAGTAATAATAATGCTAGTGGCTTTCCTACAAGAATACTTCGATTTATTATAATCGCATCTTTTCCTTTTAATTCAACATTGTAGTATTTGAGTAATTCCATTACTCCTAGTGGAGTACAAGGGATAAATGATGGTTTTCTGTTTAATAATAAACCTGCATTATAATATGTTAAACCATCAATGTCTTTTTGAGGTTCGATCGTATTGATAACATTAAACTGATTAATATGATCTGGAAGAGGTAATTGCATCAGGATTCCGTGAACTTTTTTATCCTCATTCAATGTTTTTATTAACTCAATCAGATTCTTTTCTTTTATTGATGATTCTAATTTATTATCATTTGTTTCTATACCAACCTCAGAACACGCTCTATGTTTATTTCTTATATATATTGCTGAGGCAGGATCATCTCCTACTAAAATAGTGGACAAGCATGGGTAGATACTTCTTTTCTTTAAATTCTGTATTTCTATAATTAATTCTTCTTTTATCTTTGAAGAAACTTCAATTCCACTAATTATCAATAATTTATAGGAAATTTGCTTATTAATAAAACCTATCGAGTTATTAAACTACAAGATTGAGCTAATAATTATATTATTTTATCTTTTGAACCTAAAAGTCTATATAAGAATTATAAAGTGAAAAATGATAAATAGATTATAACTGTACTATTGATGTGACTAAAGCAACTCCTATAAATTCTCATGCAGCCCTATTATTGGAATATATTGAGAAAGTAGGCGAGTCGAAAAAATTTTTAGTAATTTCTGATCTGCATTTAGGTTCAGAAACAGATTTAATAAATAAAGGTATAACTATTGATTCTAATTGGATCGCAAGAGATATTTTAAAAGAAATTGATGAATTGGGAGCTTTATATTCATTTAATGGCATCATAATTTTGGGCGATCTAAAAAATTCTATAACACATATTACAAAAAATGAATGGGAAACAATACCTACTTTCCTTAAACAGTTATCGTTAGATAAAGAAATATTTTTAATTCCAGGAAACCATGATGGAAATATTGATCTACTTGTACCTGAGTCAGTTACAGTTAGTAATTCTAGTGGATTGATTTTTGATGATATATTGTTAATTCATGGACATACCTTTCCTGAAAAAACAAAATCGAATATAAACAAAATTATTATGGGTCATATTCATCCTATTTTTAATAATTCTAATAGCGTTGTTCACGGAAAGAGATTATGGATATATCTTAAAATAAAAAAAGAATCCATTTTTGGATTGAAAACAAAAGGTACTATTGAAATAATAATTGTTCCTACTTTTAACAAATATTTTTATTCACTACGTTATCCTAAAGAGTCTAGATCTATATCTCCATTAATTAGACAATTATTAAAAAAAGATGCGATACTTTCTGGATTATTGTTCACATTAGAAGGCTCGCTTATTGGAGAGATTCAGGAAATTAAAAATTTATTTTAATTAAATTACTTAGTAATCTAACTTTAAGTATTTTTTAAGAGGTTCAATAGTAGGCGAATTGGTTTGTAGCCATTGGAGAGTTTTTATAAAGGACGAGGCCGCCTCAAATGTAGTCATTACTGGAATTCCCATTTCTACAGCTTTTCTTCTTATGTAATATTCATCATTTAACATGTTCAGGTATTTTTCCATTGTAGACGTAGAAGGGATGTTAATGATAAAATCTATTTTATGTTGATATAAAAGATCAATAATATTTGGCTTTCTTTCAGGTTCATTGATCTTATAAATTCTTTGAATGTCTTTAATTCCCTTCATTTCAAAGAAGTCAGCAGTATGTTCTGTAGCCATTATTTTATAATCCATGGAGGTCATTAAAGATATAACTGGAAGTAATTTCTCCTTATTTTTCTGTCCCCCTATGGTAATTAATGAAGTTCCTCTCAGTGGTAAAGAATAACCTGCTGCTATATACGATTTACTTAATGCATCATAAAAACTTGTTCCAAAACATGCTACTTCCCCCGTAGACTGCATTTCAACACCAAGCACGATGTCTGCTCCTTCTAATTGCATAAAAGAAAATTGGGGGACCTTTATAGCAAATCCACTTGTTTTTAGCCATAATTCTTCGTCGATATTAGGTAAAGGTTTTTTCAACATCGCTCTTGCGGCTAAGTCAATAAGATTTACCCCTACGTATTTTGAAACAAAAGGCATAGATCTTGATGCCCGTATATTGGCCTCTATAACCAAGACTTCTTCATTTTTAACTAAAAATTGAATGTTAAAAGGACCTAAAACATTCAAAGCTCTTACGATTTTGTTAGAATAGTCTGTTATTGAATCCATTATACTTCTTGTCAATCTCCATGGAGGTATACACATCATTGCATCTCCTGAGTGAATACCAGCATTATCTATATGTTCGATTATAGAACCAACAATAATCTTATCTACTGAACCAACACCATCCACTTCGATTTCAGAAGCATCTTGGTAAAATTTACTTATCACGATTGGATGATCTGGACTTACCATAGTTGCATTCTCTATAAATTTCTCTAACTGTTTATCATCCCAGACCACTTTCATAGCTGCACCACTCAGAACGTATGAAGGTCTTACCAATACAGGATATTGTACTGATTCAGAAAATGTCTTTGCCTCTGCAAGATTAGTAAATTTTCTCCATGGAGGTTGTCTAATCTTTAACGAATCTAAAAGTTTCCCAAACTTTTCTCTATCTTCGGCTTTATCAACATCAGAACTAGAAGTTCCAATTATTTTTACACCATTCTTTGCCAACCTCTGTGTTAAATTGTTTGCAGTTTGGCCTCCTACACATGTTATTATACCATCCGAATCCTCTTTTTCATAAATATCCATAACCCTTTCTAAAGTAATCTCTTCAAAGTATAATCGATCTGAAACATCAAAATCTGTTGAAACGGTTTCAGGATTACAATTGATGAGTGAAACCTCATTGATACCATTATTTTTTAGGCCCATAACCATATTCACTGTTCCCCAATCAAATTCAACACTACTTCCAATCCTATAGGGACCTGCTCCCAAAACTATTGCATTTTTACCTTTCTTTTTAATTTTTACATCGTCATAATCTCCACCATATGTAAGATAAAGATAATTTGTCTGGGCAGGCGATTCTGCAGCGAGGGTATCAATCTGTTTTATGACCGGTTGGACTCCAAAAGTTTTTCTAAGATGTCTCATCTGATCTTCATCTAAATTAAGATAGTAAGCTAATTGTTGATCGGAAAAACCTAATTTTTTTGCTTCTAGAATAATATGTTTTTGAAAGTTATTGGATGATTTTTTAAATTTTTTTTCCATGTCTACAATATTTTTGATTTTGTTTAAAAACCAAGGATCTATACTAGATAATTCGTTGATCCTTTCAATTGTCATACCTGAATAAATTGCTTTAACTAAATCCGATAAAATATTGTCATTAGGGTTCAAAAGCGAATATTCTATATTTTCTAATTCTTGTATTGCTTTTTCATCTAAACTATTGTTACCAACAATTCCAATTTTCCCAGTATCACACATTCTAACTGCTTTTTGAATTGCTTCCTCAAATGTTCTTCCTATAGCCATCACCTCACCAACTGATTTCATTGTAGTTCCTAGTCTAGTATTCACATTTTCAAATTTATTGAAATCCCATCTAGGCATTTTCACTACAATATAATCTAGTGATGGTTCAAACAAAGCTGTAGTTTTTTTAGTAACTTTGTTAATTAGTTCATCTAAAGTATAACCAAGTCCCAATTTCGCAGCCATATATGCTAACGGATAACCTGTTGCTTTACTGGCTAAAGCAGATGATCGTGATAGTCGAGCATTTATTTCTATAGCGCAATAATCTTCAGAAGTAGGATCAAGACCAAATTGAATATTACATTCACCTATTATTCCGCATTCACTTGTAGCCCGCATTGCGGCTGAACGGAGCATATGGTATTCAAAATTATTAAGTGTCTGAGAAGGGGCTACTACTATATTATCACCAGTATGTACTTTCATAGCCAGCACATTTTCCATATTACAAACAATAATGTTATTCCCAATATGATCTCTCATTACCTCATATTCTATTTGTTTCCAATGACCAACATATTTTTCAATGAGTACTTGTTTACTCATGCTTAGAGAAATACCCCTATGTACGATTTCCTGAAGCTCATATTCATTGTGAGCTACTCCTCCACCTTTTCCTCCTAAGGTATATGCAACTCTTACAATAACTGGATAACCAATATTTTTTGCAACTTTTATTGCGTCTTCTACAGAATATGAGGGTGAGCTAGGTAATACAGGAACGTTACTTTTTTCCATCGCTTCCTTAAAGAGCTGTCTATCTTCTGTTCTCTCTATACCTTCGATTGGTGTTCCTAGAACTTTAGTCCCATATTTGTTTAATATCCCATCTTTGAATAACGTCGTTCCACAATTAAGAGCTGTTTGTCCTCCAAATGATAACATTATAGAGTCAGGTCTTTCTATTTCCAATATTTTGGAAACGTATTCTTTGGTAATAGGTAATAAGTATACCACATCAGAGAATCTAGTATCTGTTTGAATTGTGGCAATATTGGGGTTAATTAATATTGTCTTTATTTCATCTTCTTTAAGAGCTTTGAGACATTGAGAACCAGAGTAATCAAATTAGCGGTTAGAATTCTAACTTTCGCCTGCTTCTCCGATTTTAATTGCACCACTACCCAGTACTACAACTTTTTTTATATTTTCTCTCCTTGGAATTTTTTTCACCTCTTAACTCGATATTTAAGTTTATTTATTAGGTAATTTTTCTCTCATATTTAAATTAACAATTTCTTTAAATTTATCAAAAATATAATTACAATCATTCGGGCCGGGAGATGCTTCTGGATGAAATTGGACAGCAATGATTGGTTTATCCTTATGGATTATACCTTCTATGGTTTTATCGTCTGGGTTGTAAAACCAAGGCTGAAAATCTGTAGAAGTTAGACTCAAGGGATCAATCCCATAACCATGATTCTGACTCGTTATATAGGATAAGCTATTTTCTTCATTAATACATGACTTATTTTGTCCCCTGTGTCCATACTTTAGTTTATATGTATCTGCTCCACCTGCTAAGGCAAGTATTTGATTACCTAAACATATTCCTAGCGTAGGTATAGATATATCTATCAGCTTTTTGGCGGTTTCAATTGTAGGTTTACACATTTTTGGATCACCTGGTCCATTACTTATTATAACTCCTACAGGATTATACGTTAAAATTTTTTCATAAGTTGAATCCCAAGGGACCTGAACAACTTTGAAACCAATTCTTAATAGGTGTCTAATTATACTGTATTTAGTTCCAGTATCTAATAAGACTAAAACTTTGTTCTCGGTTTTACCATAAATTTTTACAACATTAGAGCTGACTGCCGACATAAAATTTTTTGTATTATAATATTCTACATTTATTATTTTCCTAAAGTCAATTTTATCTATGGGTTTATCAGATACTGTCAAAACTCCCATCATAACACCTTTCTGGCGAATTATTTTTGTTAGTTCGCGTGTGTCAATGCCGTATATTCCTGGTATTTTTTCTTCATATAACCACTCATCTACCGTTTTCACACAGCTCCCATGGCTAGCCACACTCGATAATGCATGAAAAACAAGTCCTTTAGGTTGAATTTTTTCAGATTCAAAATATTTTGGGATTCCAAATTCATCAATAATATTCTTGTCCGGAACACCATAATTCCCAATTAAAGGATATGTCAAACTTAAGATCTGCCCGCTATAGGATGGGTCTGTCAGACTTTCAATATATCCGACCATGCCAGTATTAAATACAATTTCCCCTGCTTTTTGACTAGGATAACCAAATCCAATACCTGAAAATGATCTGCCATTTTCTAATAATAACTTTGCATGGAAACCAGTATGTTTAGGATATAGTATTGGAATTTTATATCTTAATTAATACAATTAAAACAAAATTTAAGTTTTGCTAAAAAAAGGATATTATAAAATGTTAAGTTTCAGTCTCCTCATCATATTCATCCGTTATTAAATATTTTACCGTATCAATATCTTTTTGGCCATTTTCATCCATCACAATTAACTTGAATTCTAATATGTTTTCTTCCAAACCTTCTGGGATTGGAAATGAATAAATCATTGAATGGCTTGTATGGATATTATCTTCTGAATTTCCGGTTTGTTTCCAGAAATAACTACTTATTTTACCCTCTGGATCAAAACTAGAAGATGCATCTAAAACAATATTTTGATCACCTTTGATAACTTGATCCAAACCTGCATTCGCTATTGGTTTTTTATCATTGATTTTTGAATTTTCCTCCTCTGCATTTATTTGGTTGTTTGATATAATGGAAGAATTTAATTCAGAAAACTGAGACATCAATTTATTATTTTCATTATCAATTGAATTTCCTATTATTTTATTACCAGTTAATTCATTAGTTGATAGAACATTTGGTTTCTTGTAATAGATTTCACTAGTACTTTCCTCGCTGGTATTTCTACTGCTTTCGTCATCCTCTTCCTCGCTGGTATTTCTACTGCTTTCGTCATCCTCTTCCTCGCTGGTATTTCTACTGCTTTCGTCATCCTCTTCCTCGCTGGTAATTCTACTGCTTTCGTCAT
>JANWKP010000129.1 GCA_025451315.1 Nitrososphaerales archaeon
CTATATTTTAATATAAAAATAATGTATTCTTGATAATTATGACAAGTCTTGTTATAATTCATTATTAGTATTATATCTTATTTTTTCCTTGACTAATTTTAGGTAAAGGTGTGTTATAATAATTATTATATTTTGAGAGTTTACCTATTTCTTTTAAATACGTATTATATCTTGTATGAAATCCCTCTCTATTTATATCAAAATAAACATCAATATTGTTTGGTTCAGAAAGTAATGCAAGAAGTGTCAGCATCTCTCTAACGTCATTATCATTTTTCACAAGCGCTGAATCATTTATTATAGCAGAAAGTAGTATAACTAATTGTCTACGGAGCCCAGTAAGATAAAGTGAATGTGTAAGGAACAATTTAGCATCAAACGTATCACCTACTAATGCTGATAAACAGAAATCAAATAACAAACTTTTCAATGGAATACCAGAAACACTATTTTGTATTTCTCTATAACGTCTGGGGCTCTCTACTAGCTCTTCAATCTCTGCGTCTTTGAGAAATTTATTTAAAAGTTTTATGATATCTCTTACGCTAACTGTATTTTTACCTATTTCTAGAATTCCTAATCTTGTTGCAATTCTATCTATATCTTTAAAGTTGTATCTAGAATCTATGAATGTATTAGTAGCTAGTTTTCCTATTCCGTAAGTGTCTATCTCAATTGGAATATATTCTATCAGCCTTTCTATTTCTCTGAATATTCCATGTGACATTTTTGTTATGAATAATAATGTAAAGTATTTGTTTATTATCCTTGGGAAATATGTAAATTTTTAAAAGTATATGCAAAATAGAACATTTGAAAAATTATTTTTCATGTATTCGTTTCTTTAACTTAATCTTGAATATATCATAAAGGCTGATTTATATGAAAAATCTACATATACAATTATGCAAAAATTGCATATAATTTAATTAAATATGCAATTTATTTTAAATATATACAAATTTTACACATATCTTGCAAATTTTACCACAATCGTTATATAAGAGAAAAATTTACTAATGTTATGAAAACTTCAATTTTAAAAAATCAACAATACCAAACTTGTATTGATGCGTGTAACAATTGTGCAGAATGTTGCGAGGCCTGTTGTACAGAATGTATGTCCAACGCCGAAATGGCAGGAATGATGGGAAGATGTATGATGATGTGTCGCGATTGTGCAGACATGTGCAGAATGGCTTCCATGATGATGGCCAGAGGTAGTGAGTATGCGAAACAAATGTGTAATATGTGTGCAGATATGTGTGAAGCATGTGCAATGGAATGTGAAAAGATGGGTGGAAAAATGGAAATTTGTAAAGAATGTGCAGAAATGTGCAAAAAATGCGCACAAGAATGTCGCAATATGATGCGATAATAATATAGAAGGAAAATAAAAATATAATATCTATCCATTTGTTAATTTAATTCAAAATCTTTTTTTTCATTATATTTAATAAAATATAAAGTCGCTTTGTTGTGAAGAGTTTTTAGAGTTGGTAGTAGATTATTACTACTATTTGTCATATGTTCTCTTCTACCAACTCTATTTCTTTTTTGGTGTAAAGATTTGAGGCTGTTTGCAAACTATCTGTCTGTCAAATGGGATATAATTTTACTACTACTATATTATAAAATAAAGTATATAATTGATTACAAAGAGGCAAAGAAATACTAAAATAGGAAAGACATACATATTATTAGAGATAAAAAAACTAATTTTACAAGCTATATGCAAATTTTGCATAATGCAAATATTGCATAATTGTCCTAAATCTCATACAATTATTTTGCTATAAGAATTCCGAAATATTTAACGCAGTAAAATTCAAATGTTCAATTTTATAATAAGTAATCTACAAGGTATATAGCTAAATATTATTATAAATTTCTGATTTTTCTCTCAATTCAATTTTACAATTTCTATCTGTAGTTAAAATTTATTATAGTTTAAATTTTCAAAAACAATTTAAAAATAAGTACTAATAATAAAAGCTAAATAAATGATACTACTACTATCTACAATAGACTCATATTTTAGAACCGGTGTAGGTATTAACCGGATACATTAATTACAAAATTGTAGCAACTCTATCAAGACTTATAAAAATATTATAAAAATTAATTGTTAGTATTATTTTATACTTAAATTAAAGTAATAAATGAAAAGTGAGTAAAAAATAAAAAATTGAAAAGAAGAGAATGGTAATTTTTTCTTCTCCACTATACTATTTTAACCTGTGTCATTACCATCTACTACACACACCACTACTTACATTAAAAATTCTATTTCCATTTGTTAATAAGCTTCAAGAATCCCTATATTTGATACCTTAAACAACAAATTATCAAAATCCCTTAATACGATATTCCATATAGTAATGCAAACAATAAGTGAACGTGCCTTGAATGATAATAAATTAATATTAGAAAAACAACATAAAGCGTTATTATTTGTTGCAAGTATTGCAGTAAAATCATTTCTTATGGCTGTAACAACCAGTTACATCTTTTGTAAAAGCCTTGACCCTAATATTCTGTTTTTTCACTGTTCTATGAATATTGTATACGTTGGAATTAGTATAGGTGCTATAATAGTTATTGGTACCGTATTTGGATATTTTATCATACGTATTAAAAGCTTTGATGATATTTTTGTTAATATGATGAAATCTGATTATATTGTTACTACAATGTACTTTAGCATGGGATTTCTGGCTCCAGCAATGATGTCTACTATGATAATAGTTTGGTTATTCGGTATATGGATTCTTGGTATGCTTTTAGCACCATTTAATAAAGAAAAAACAATTCTAAAAAAAGTAACACAATACGGTTCATTAGTAGCAGTGGGTATCTTATTAGTTGCTTCATTAATACCCCAATTACAAGAATACGGTCAACCTTTCGCTTTAGGTGCAATTATTAGTAGCCTTATGAGTATCTTTGGCTCTGGTAGAATACAAACATAAACTTTCAGTATCTCTAAGGATAAATTCAGAATTTATGTCTAATTAACGTCACAAATTAGTAGAGGTCTTTACATTTTCACACTCAATGTAATCTCTTTTTTAACAGCTATATACTATGTAGTAGAACCCTACTACATGAAAGGCTCTACTCCAAAATGGTAATATAACAGAAATGATACTGACTTTTTGAATTAGCTTATATTAGATACAACTACCATTATTAGCCTTCGTCTAGATAATAATTGAATCAAAGGAATTTTACAAACAAGAAAGTTATTACTGAACATAAAATTATACCAGTAATAGTCCATCCTAAAATATTAGATAATAATCCATTAACTCTATTACCAAGTATCTTCTTATCATTAGCAATTTTCATTATTATTACAAGGATTGGAACTAAAATAATACCATTAATGGTTGCAGCATATAATAACATCTGGATTGGACTAATTGGATTGATATAGTTAATTATCAAACCAATTATTATACAAATAATTATTATTATATAAAATGGTTTTGCTTGATAAAATTTTTTGCTTAAACCTTCTTTCCATCCAAATAATTCTGACAGTGCATATCCACAGGTTCCTGCAAAAACAGGTATTGCTAATAATCCGGTTCCAATTATACCAATTATGAAAATTATTTTTGATATTTCACCAGAATGAGGAAATGTCTTAACTAATGGTTCTAATGCTTGTGCTGCTTGGTCTGCGGTCTGTATTTCATAGAGTTCATTGAGATGTAGACTACCTGCAGTTGTTACCATAATTGACCACATAACAAATACTGCAAAAGCCATACCAATCGCTACATCAACTTTTATCAACCTGATTTCCATCCTAGATATCTTTGGTTTTCCTAATCCCATTTCCTTTAGTTTATTTTTTGCAATATTTTCTTCTGATTCTTCTGATGCTTGCCAAAATAACATATAGGGTGATAAAGCATTACCAAAAATAGCCACAATCATCATCATAAAATCTGGTGTTAATTCGATATGTGGAATAATAGAGAATAATAATACCTCATTCCAGTTTCCTCCTACAATTATTGCTGTTATAAAATAAACAAGTAAAGTCAATGTGAGGTATCTAAGTATTCTTGCATATTTTTTATAAGAAATGAGAATTATGCTTAATAAAATAATAATTGAGAAAATTATTGAGAATCCAATTAATGGGATTTGTGGAAATATAAGTTTAATAGAAGCAGACATTGCTCCAATATCTGCACTAATATTTATTACATTTCCAACAACAAGTAGAACTACTATTGGGAAAGCAACTATTTTCGAGTACTTTTTACATATTACTGATGTCAATCCTCTTCCTGTTACAATACCAATTCTAGCACAGGTTCCAACCATTACTGTAATAAATGGATAAAGAAATACTACTAACCAAAGAAGACCAAAACCAAATTTTGCTCCTGCTTGAGAATAATTCGTTATAGCGGAAGGGTCATTATCTGCAGCCCCTGTAATAAGGCTAGGTCGTAGTGATTTGAGAACTGATAGAAACGATGATAACTTTGATTTTTTATTATTATGTTTTAATTGTGGTTTAGACTTTTTGGGTTTATCCACTATTATATAGTTACACATCAACTTGTTTATTCTTTTATCTAGATAATTGAATAGAAAAAAATTTCATTCAATATAACTGTCATTAAATTTATTTAATAGGGATGGAAAAAGGAAAAAATAGTAATGCTATTAATAATATGTATTTTCAATATGCTTAAAATAATCTTGTCAAGACATGAACATGCATAGATATGCTATATTGAAGAAAATTTAAAAAATTAAAATAGATTTGTTAGATTGAAGTAGATTTTGAATTGCTGAATTGCTTTAATTAGCTGTCTTTCCATATTAAGATTTCAGGGACTATTGATTGCCCTATACTGATATTAGCTGTTTGGATTGGGAAGAAAACATAAGCAAGTAGCAAAGCAAGTATACCGATAATAATTACTATCATACCAATAAGAAAAAGCATGTTTTCTCTATCAGTCCTGCTAGCTAAAAGTTTCATAATATATAATATACTTCATCAATCTAATTAATTTTATCCTCAAAAGGCTATTTACTCATAATACAAATGATATAACTTTAGTTTATTTGGTCTATTATAATGATTTTTTTTAATACAATGATATAAAAATTGCATGCCGCCCAAGCCCTCCGTAAATTGTTTTAATCGAACTAGCGTTATAAGTTGCAGAATAATAAAATATTAGTTATGTCTCAATTTTCTTTAAAAATACTAAATATGTATAAACCGTGAATATAGTTGCAGAGTTCAAGTCGGATTTCAGACCATATATTATATTTTTTCAAAGTAATTAAAATTATAAAAATATGACAACAATAAACTGTTCAAAAAATTTGTCTCAATTTTCAGTATTTGACATTATTAGTTTATTAAATTTTTTTAAATAGTAAGTTACTCCTATTAATTTGATTATCCAATTTAAATAATAATTTGCGTTATGATTATTGTTACAAAAAGTTTGGGTTTAGACATCATTGGATCGTGGAATGATAATGCACTTAGTCATTCTTGGTCGAATATTAAAACTTTTATCTTAAATTATTAAACTTTATTAACTATATCCTCTAATATACCAATAGGTTCTGTTTGGAGTTCTTTGGACTGAAAAACCAAACTAGAGGACATGTACTCATGAGCCTCAATGAACCTTCTTTTATTGTTCTTAGATGGGTATGGGATATTTGTATTTAATTTACCAACAAGAAATAATTATAAAAATATGACAACAATAAACTGTTCAAAAA
>JANWKP010000130.1 GCA_025451315.1 Nitrososphaerales archaeon
ACCATATTTTATCTCTCCAGATTCATCACATATTACTTCAAATCTTATTTTAGAATCAATATCAATTACAGCTTTACAGAGATTATCATAATCCATATCACTATATTCAAAAATACAAATATTAATAGTTTATAGAAATTTACAATCTATTTTTGAAAAATTTAAAAGTAATTAAAACTATTAATTTCTATATATTATCCGGAATTTTAGCTAATTCTTCTATCTTCCAATGACAGCTCCAACAAAAACTACATATTAAACATGTGAGTTGCGTCCTAATTTTACATGACTCACATTCTTTATATCGAGGTATAATACTCTCTCTCAGATATTCATGGTTAAAAAATCTTCTTTCTTTTTTACTTGTTATTTTGGAAGATTTCATAATTTTAGTCTATTTATATATATACATCTACTAAATTATATCTTTTATGAATATTTATTAATTAATTTTGTTTTTTTATTTTATTTTCAACGAAAAATTTACATCTATTAACAAAATACTAAGTTTTAAAATCACAGTCTTTTATTAGTATACTCAAAATATTAAAGAAATTACGATGAGCTAAATCAAATTTGATTTAGCTCATCGTTACCCATCGATTTTCAGCTTTGGTATAGCCTTCCTGCACAAGTCAGCTGATACCATATCACATCCTTCAACAGCGTTATTTCCGTCGAATTTAGTGTAGACAGTGTCTAATTCTATAACGAGAATCCAATATAAGAGAGTTATTTAGAGAAATTATATAATAATATTATATAACATTTATTCATCCATGATTATCTCTGCTAAAAAATTTTTGACAAACTAAAGTTAGCAGAGAATATTTCATTCAATTTACCTCTAATAAGAATTCAAATGTAGAATGTAAATATTTAAAGTTGATTTCTAATTCCTGATATTTTTAATATATGTTTATCTTTTGGAATGAATATATCTATACTAATTGTTTTACCATTCATAGTAACTAATTTCTTTTCATATTGTTTCCCATCTAACAAAACTTCTATCTTTTGGTTTGGGGATATTTGTGGAATTTTAAAATTTGTAGGTCCACCCCCTGGGTTATATGGCTTAACCTCAAAAATAATACTATCTGACGAATTTTCATATCTGAAATCGCTAATCATAGAAGCACTTTCTAAATTAAAAACAATATATTCTCCTTCTCCAAGATCAATTGTAGATATTGGGGCATTAACGTCCAGTCCTGCACAACTATAATAATATACACCATCTTTTATTGCAGGATCTGGAAGAATTTTGTATCTAACATCTTCCCCTGGATAAATAACTGGAATTAATGAGCTTTTGACAGAATCTAATTGAGTACCATTAATTGAATGGGCAGAAGCATATACTGCAATATTTTTAATTATATTAGGACCTGTATTTTTTATTGTACCAACTAGAGCCTTTTCTTCGGCCGTAGCAAGGTTTGAATAATTTTGGCTCAAATCCATTAATAATGGTTTTGTTACTTCTTTGGTCTCAATCGGATACGCAAACCCATTAAAGAATTCATTACCACTAATTGTAAACTTAAATGGGGCAGCAACATATGGATATATTACATTGGTAAATGTATTACTTGTTAAAATTAATGATTGTCTCTCTGATTGGGTTATATTTACACCTATCTTAACTTCTATAGGCAGACCCGCATCATTTTGTACTACGCCAACCAAATTCCAATCTCCATTTAAATCTTTGAAAATTTTCTGATCCACAATTGAAATCGGAAATTCTCCAAATGATTTGATAGGCACTAGGATAATTATCAAAGAAAAAAGGATAACAGCACATGATGAAACTATATTTTTATAAAACATTAAACTAAACTTCATAATTTAATAATGATATGAGATATACAGAATTAAATTTCTTTTCATGTATTATTTATTACATTATTTTATTTTTTCTTACTAACTCATATAATTATCTGTAGTCTTAATCAGAATTGTTTATGATGATGTTGTTGTTATCCTCATCTTCATTGGTTAGTTTATTACTGGAAGACGATGATTCTATATTACTTTTACTGTACTCTACGTCTTCATTGATAATATCTGCTTCTTTACTACTATCACTAAATCCACTACTAAAAGACTTTTCTATACTTTTACTGGTGGTTCCCTGTTCATTAGATTCTACAATATTCTCACTATTACCAATCTCATTGTTATCATTGAGTTCATCTGAATCAGGATTTCCAAATATCGGTCCTCCGCTGTCAAGGAGTTCTCCATCTTCATTCATTACCTCTTCGTTAATATCTGGAAGATTTCTGCTTAAATCACTAAAAATATCATTACCAGCTGATTCTTCATTGTTATTTGTATCTGAATTGTCTTCTCTTTCTTGAACTGAAAATGATTGATGACCATAAGATGTTACATAAAGTAACACACCTATTATTATGAATGATAACGATGATAAATAGTTCATTTTATACAGCTTATCCATTAGGTTATATTATTACTACTACTTTTTATAAAGCTATCATATAATTATTTTCAGAGCGATATTTTCAACCATTTTTGTATACATGAATATAATTGTTTCTTTATTGATAAAATATTATTTTTATATCATTAAATAGAAAGATATTTGTTGAATGATTTAATTCAAAGATTTTCATTAGCTTTTTTTATTTTTTTTATAATATTATTGATACTACAGTTGCCACTATCATTGATTTATTCCCAAAGCGATGAACCCATTATTTCTGAAAGTGTTGGTAAGCCAATTTTACCGGTAGGTAGCTATCCTGTTGGAATAGGAATAAACCCTGTTACTAACAAACTATATGTAGCAAATCAGTTTTCTAACTCTGTCACGGTTATAGATGGCAATACAAATAACATTGAAAGCACAATTCAAGTAGATAATTTTACATATGATTTAGAGGTGAATTCTTATAATAATAGAATATATGTGACCAATAGAGGTTCAAATACTGTCTCTGTTATTGATGGTTCTACAAATCAAAGACTGTCAAATATCAATGTTGGAGAATCACCTGTAGGAATATCAATAGATCCTTCAGAAAATATAATATATGTAACGAATCTCGGGAAAAATTCATCTCTATCAATCATAGATGGAATTAGTAATAAAGTTACAGGTACCGTGGAATTGAATGGCATTTTTTATGGTATAGCTGTTAATCCATTAACAAAAACAATTTATCTTTCTAATATAAAAAATCATACCATATCTGTTTTAGATGGAACAACAAAAAATGTTATTAACCATATTCCGGTTGAATATATACCTACAGGATTAAATATAAATTATAAATCAGATTTAATTTATGTTACTAATTATGGTTCTAATTCGATTTCTGTGATAAATGGAAAAACCAATAAAGTAAACTCAACTATAGAAGTTGGACAAAATCCTGTCGATACTATAATTAACCCCTTAACGAATAAAATATATGTATCTAATAATGGAGACAATACTGTATCTGTAATAGATGCAGTAACTAATAAAAAAATTAAAGATCTGTCGGTTAAACCCAATAGCGATAAAAATAATGGAAATAATGATCCTATTCTTGATATACCTATAAATCTAACTTTTCCGCTATTAGCTAATAAATTGGCTCTTAATCCTATTACAAATCAGATTTATATAACAAATACAGTTTCGAATGGTGTTATAATAGTTGATGGAAAAACTGATAATGTAGTTGTCCAGTTATCTGTAGAAATAAAGCCAGAAAATGCAGGAACCATAGACTGTAACAATTCAAAATTACCTACACAAGATTTTTTGTTACATCCTATAAATACCGAGATAAAATGTACTGCACATGCTTCTAGAGGATACTCATTCGATTTTTGGTCAAATATGATCGAAGATACCAAAAATCCTATAACTCTAAACACAACTGAAAACAACTTACTAGTAGCTAATTTCAAATCAGCTATATCAACTGAAGCCTATATTGGAATGATAGCTGCTACAGTTGGTTCTACCTCCATATTTGCAGGTTGGTATTATAAAAGAAGAGAAAGGAGTTATCTAAATCAAAGCATGAATAGAATAGACTTTACTTATGATGCCTTAAAAAAAGACAAAGTAGAAGGAGTTAAACAATTGGAAGAGTTACGAAAAGAAATAACCAATTTATTTAAAAAAGGAAAGCTAACAGATTCACACTATAATATTCTTGATAAAAGAATCTCCGAATTAATTAATATTCTATTAAGAAAAGATTAATATCATAAGAACTATTTAACACAAAATCTAAACAATTTATTTTTTACTATAATTTAAAATGTAATGATATATTCTTTATTTAATACTAGGATCTAATGTATTTATAAAATAGAACATGGTAATAAATAATTATATAATGATGATCGTCATCCTAAGAATGTTATTATTAACCTAATAAATTTATATTTAATTATGAATAAAATATTTTTTTTAACAATTTTTTGCTTTGCATCTTTTATATTGTTATCATTTATAGTAATTAATAAATCGAATAGCATGTATTTTGATGATATTGTGAATTTTGATAAAACTCTTTTTATTACAATAAACGAATTTCATGTAAAATTACCAGGGGAGCTTGACCACTTTATGATTTTGATCACTCTTTACGGCAGGGAATTTTTTTTACCATTTGTAATGGGATTGATTTTCATATTTGGAGGTAAAATTGGAAGAAAGACTGTAGTCATAACATCTATTTCCATTTTAATCCTGATTCCAATTGTTTCTATAACTAAAGATTATATTGAAAGATCAAGACCGTTTGTACCAGGATTGGATACTCTAATTTCTATTGATAGTAGCTATTCATTTCCCTCTGGACATTCCACCTTAATTGCTGCTGGCTTTGTAACTATCATGGTTTTATTTAAAGGAAATAAATATACTAAAATTCTGCCTGTTCTTTTAGTCATTGATGGCGCCTTAGTATGCTTTTCAAGAATTTATGTTGGAGTTCATTATCCATTTGATGTTTTAGGGGGATTTTTTTTAGGAAGTGGTATATCGTTGTTAATAATTAGTATTGTAAATTACATACCAAAAATCAGAACTATAATAAGAAACTAAAATTTAAAGAATCTGAAATGATAATCCATAAATTAATTTTAAATTTAATTTTAAATTTAAATTTACAAGAAAAGTGGATAGTATTTTCTTCATATCATCCTCCTCTAAATTCATCAATTTTTTAATTATCTATCTAGTTCGTTTTTTAAATTCGATTTTAGTTGGTAAATTCCAATTATATTTTATTGCTAACAGTCGAAATAATGTAATGATAACAATACAGAAAACCATGGAAATATAATAATTAAAATCAAAGTATAAGAGGATAAAAAAAATAATAATTCCTAAAAAACTTGCTGATGCATATAACTCTTTGATAAATACTAGAGGGATTTCTTTAACAAAAACATCTCTTACTATTCCTCCTCCGATGGCAGTAAAGATACCTGCTAAAGACATTGTAAGAAAATTTAATCCTAACATTTCGTATGCAATACTTGAGCCTATTATAGTAAAGACTCCTAAACCTATTGCATCAAACTTTAAAAATAAATTTTCACGTTCCTTAAAAAATGGATGTAAAAAAAATACAATGATACCTGAAACTACAGCAATAGTTAGATAATATGGATCTAACATAATTTTAGGTGGCAATCTGTCCAACAGCAGATCTCTAATTAACCCTCCAGCTAAACCTGTGCTGCTGGCTAATATTATAACTCCCACCATGTCCATTTTGTATTGAATTGCTTTAAGAGCGCCGGTTACAGCAAATACCATTACCCCAAATAAATCTAATATGTGGAGTAATAAGGGAATCGAGAAAGAAATATTATCCAACTATAAATATTAATTAAGTCTTACTATTTATTTAAATTGCATAATTTTCTATTATACAAAAACCACTTTATTATAAGAATATTTTAATGTAGTGCTTTTGGAGCTTTCATTCCTTTATTGTTCAACACAATATACACCTCTGGAATAGAGTAAACAAAT
>JANWKP010000131.1 GCA_025451315.1 Nitrososphaerales archaeon
GTAGATTGATGATTATTGTCTTCTGATAAGTACACTATCATCTCTATCAATACTATTAATATTATCATAACTAATTGAAGATGTTAACTTATGTTAACTGTTGTTGTTCAACTATTTATTACTTAAATAATAAGAAAGGGCTAATTCATATCTTTTTTCAGGATAGAATCCAGATATTATTTGTATTGATTCTAATAAAATATATTGTGATAATAATAATATTGTAAAAGATTCGTGGATATCTTATTAAAATCAATATTAATACGAATAATGCATCTAGTTGTTGGTGGTACCATTACTGGCATAATTTTAATTTATTTTTTTGGATTTCTAGTTTCTATTCTCGTCAATAATATAATATGGTTATTTATTTCGAGTTTTCTTTATAGATACTATTGGAAGCTAAATGGTTTAGAAGATGTCTTAATTCTTGGTAGTTTTATCTTTTACAAACTTATGAAAAAAATTAAGAAGTAAATTAGTATTTATGAAAGACTTCTTGATGTTTCACCATACCAATTAATTTATTGACTTTTATTTATTTTTCACCTAGATAATCCTAGGTTCTAGCTTAGTTTTTGGGATGATATTTATTTCATAACTTTAATTTTTGGATGAGATATCAAAACCTTTAGTCAAGAAATCTTTTTTGTACTTATTTTAAATATTTAAGCTTCTGAATTTAACTTTGTAAATTCCCTGTCTAGCTGTTTATCTATTAGAAATATTTTTCCACATTAAATTATTTTGCAATTCTAAACTGATGAATTTAAAAAGAATTTTATAATATAGAATACTGTTTGAGTAACTTATTTTTATAACTAAATCTTATTTCATCGAAAACTTATAAGCAAAATAATGGTATTTTAGGTAAATAACGTTGAGTATAATTTTTACCATTCTATAATAACTATATAAAAAATAAAAACACTAATTTGGAATGATGAATTAAATATAAATAACAGTACAATATTAATAAGGAAAAGTAATCAGTATTATAGATGTCTTTTTTTATAAAATTCTATTGGATAATATTTGGTATGTGTGTTATACTTGCTATTAACATATTGAATTCTAATAATACATATCAAATTTTCGTTTTTGACGAAATAGAAGCATCAGTATTGGGCCAAAATGGATCATTAACTGGACAACAAAATCAACCATTACAACAACAAAATCAACCATTACAACAACAAAATCAACCATCAGAAGACAATTTGATAATCGGTTCCTTTGGCAATGATCGTTTAACCGGTACAGCAAATGATGACATAATAGTTGCATTATCTGGCTCCGATACCGTCCACGGATTAACAGGGAATGATAAGATACAGGGAAATGAAGAAACAGATCAGTTATACGGTGATGATGGAGAGGATATAGTTCAAGGAGGAAGTGGTAGTGATCTTTTGTATGGAGAAGAAAATGATGATGTTCTAGCTGGAGGAGTTGAAGATGATTATTTAATAGGAGGTAATGGAAATGATAAATTGTATGGAGACGTTGGTGATGATATTCTCTCGGGTTTAAAAGGTGCTGATTATTTTGATTGTGGAGACGGAGTAGATGTTATAATTGATTTTAGTTTAAATGAAAGTGATGATACTGCAGGAAACTGCGAAGAGATTCAAAATGATTAACCTTTATAAGTATCAAAAATAAATTTTACTCATACAAGGTAATTAATACATCGCAAAATCCTTTGAGAAAATTATGTAAATGGATGGATTTTTAGATTGCATATTTTATGTAAAACAGAAATATTTGTTTTAGGTCTAGAAATTATAGGTAGTAATAAATGGACACAATAAAAAATTGTAAACATAGTACTTCGTCTGAAAGTGATAAAACCTCGTCTTTCCCAATAACTGATGGCTGTTTTCCTATTAGAAATGAAATGAAAGGAGACAAGAAAACTAAAGATGAAAATATTATTGTAATGGAATTGAAAAATATAACCAAAATATTTGAATCTCCAGCGGGAGAATCTGTTGTACTTGAAGATATTAATTTTAAAGTAAAAAGAGGAGAATTAATATCAATTGTAGGACCAAGTGGAAGTGGCAAATCTACATTACTTAATATGATAGGCGTACTGGATAAACCAACTTCAGGAGAAGTTATTATTAATGGATTTAACATCTTAAGTCTTAATGAATCTGAAATTGCACAAATGCGAAATAACTTGATAGGATTTATTTTTCAATCATTCAACCTAATTAATAGAACGAGTGTTCAAAAGAATATTGAAATACCTGCTATAATTATGGGAATGAATAGAAGAGTCCGCCGGTATCGTTCACAAAAGTTATTAGAACTATTAGGTATAAAAGATAAGGCAGACTACAAACCAATGAACCTTAGCGGTGGAGAACAGCAAAGAGTCGCTATTGCTCGAGCTTTGATTAATGATCCCACAATAATTCTAGCCGATGAACCAACGGGGAACTTGGATACCAAAACAGGAGAAGAAGTTTTTGATTTACTTAAAATGCTTACCAGAAAATACAAGAAAACAATTATCATAGTAACTCACAATCAAGAGATGGCATTAGAAACTGATAAAACAATTTTTATCAGAGATGGAAAGATAGAAAAGGAAATTATTAATAAAATTGCCAACAAAAATTGTTGAATATAAAAAAGCAAAAACAACTGAAGAACCTTAATATTAGATATTTATGAGTAGATGAAATGAAGCTAATAAAATTATGACACTTACTTTCTTCATTATATATTCTTCTATATTCTTTTTGTTATTCATTTTGGTAATTTTTATAAATCCCAATTTACCAATCATTAGTAGTGGCTATGGTCAAAGGGAACCACTTGATGATAAAAGTCCATCCTTTCTCGAAGCATACTGGACAAATAAACCTACATCAATATCATCTCAGTCTCAAGGTCAGGACAAACCTATAAAGGTTGAAGTTGGGCCTGGAGAAGGGCCTTCAACACTTGCTGTAGTATTGGTGAATACAGGAAGATCAGAAATTACAGGAATAACTGGAGATTTAACACTACCAGAAGGCTTCAAAGCTATAAGAGGTGAAAATGATGTGAAATCCGATAACATTTCTGTAGCAAGCTATAATTCCGTTGTAAAACCGGGAGAGAGTTTTCCACTTTATTTTACTTTTGAAGTCTTGAATGATACAAAAGTTGGGCCTTATTACGGTTCTATGAAAATCAAATATTCAAAAGTTCTTGAAATTGGACAAATTATGTCAAATATCACTGTACCTTTTCGTGTCCCAGGGAAAGTAATCTTAGACGTCATATTACAGAAACAAAATTTAATTACTAATTACCCCAATGATTTACCAATTTTATTATATAACAAAGGATCTGCAGACGCAAATGGAGTAATTGTTACTATTACCAATGTCTCTGGAGGAACTACTACAATAGGAAATAAAGATCAAAATAATTATAACAGCATTACTGACGATCCAATACTTTACAATAATTCTGAATCGACTAATAACCTTGATAGTAACTATACTATCTCAAATAAGCCTATGAATATTACTACCAGTACTTCGGCAAAACAAATATTAGAAAAAGAACCATATGTTAAATCTATCGATCTACAAGCTACTACATTTAATGTAGAGAAAATTTTGGCAAATAATACTTCATTAATTATTCCACTAATTTACCCTGATTATTCTACTGGTGGAACTATACAAAATATGAAATTAAAGATTGATTATAATGATCCGTATGGGAATAAAAAAACTTTAAAAACTTCTGTGGGATTAATAATATCTCCTAATCCTCCAGAATCTGTCTTGAGTATAGTAGCTAGAAATGTCTTAGATAATATTACTCCTGATAGAACAACTTCTAATACTACAAAAAAGGATACCCTCATGCTACGAGCTGGAATGATTGAAGATGCTAAGATAACTGTTTACAATAATGGAAATAAAGAACTTAAAGATGTTGTTTTTTCTCTAAAGTCTGAATCAGATTCAGTTAAAATTCTAGGCGACACAAGATGGACTGTGAATTCTATAAAACCATTCTCAAAAATTGAATTACTTACACAAATTTTTTCTTCAGAAGAAGTAATAAGTAAACCTGTTTCATTTACGTTAGATGCTGAATATATTTCAGGAGAAAAATCTAAAAAAGATTCTCTTTCTATAGGAGCTTACATACAAGGACAAATAAAAATAAGAACCTACGAAGTATCGATGGAGGATATAGGGGGTGTTCTAAATCTAGTTGGAAATTTGTTAAATGAGGGAAATACAGTAGCACTTTTTACTACTATAGAAATTATCAATAATAATGAATCATCATCTAAACTTTCATCAAATTTTTCTCAGACTAGAGATGTCCTAAAACAGCTCCCTTTGCAAAGCTCATCGTTACCTCAATATCTAGGGGACCTCACAGAAAATTCACCACTACCTTTTAGTATACCCATTGAAATCAAATCAGGTACAGAAAAAGGGAAATATCTAACAAATTTAAAAATTAGTTATAAAGATGATTTGCGAACAGAACATGATTTAATTTTAAACCAAACTGTAAATTTCAAACCTGTAGAAGGTGGTCAAACTAACCTGAGTGAAAATAGTAGTAGTATTTTGGGATTTAATACCTCTAATTTTGTAATTACTTTAATCGCAATCTTATCCATTCTGATCGTTATTGCAATAATAGTTGTTTTAGTTACGATCAAAAAGAGAAAAAACAAAAAATCAAAATTTTATAAATCATTGAAGAATCAAGATAATAATATAGACCATTTTTTAGGTGACAAAAAAGATGAATAGGTCAAAATAATTAATGAAAAATAAAAAGTTATTATGATGTTTTTACAAATTATTAAAAGAAGTAAAGGATAAAGAAATTAGAAATGGATTTTAAAGAAATAATAATATTATCTCTGGATGCCATTAAAGAGAGAAAAACAAAATCTTTACTGACCATTGTCATGGTAATGGTAGGTAGTAGTCTTATGATCGCTGTTAGTGGCATGGGTGCTGGCTTTAGCGAATTTTTTAATAAGCAAACTAGTAATCTTGCAGGTAATATTATGTTCATAAATCCTGCTCCACAAACAGAAAGTGGAGGAACAGGACCCGGTGGTGGTAATAATGCTGGTCCTCCTCCTGTTGCAAAAATCACCTTGAATTCTGCAGTACAAAAGAGATTGAGTTCACTTCCCTTAGTAAAAGAAGTCATACCTTCATATCAATCTCAAGTAACCATTGAATCAAAGGGCGAATCAAAAGATTTTGCAATATTTTCCTTAAACCCGCAAAAACTAACCGTTATTGCTCCTACTTTAAAATACGAAGAGGGCTCAATTGTGAGATACAATGACCCTTCTGCAATGATCGTTTCCAGCGATGTAGCATTCCCGCCTGGAGAAAGTGTACCTTATTTATCATTGGGACAAACTGTACAAGTTTCTTATACTTTTGTGGATCCAATAACAGGAAACAGAGAAACTGAAACAAAAAGTTTTGTTATTAGAGCAATAATAAAGCAATCAGGAAATCCTAACATTGACAAAGCTGTCATCATTAATGAACAAATAGGCAATACACTTCTACACAAGTCTGGAAAATTTGATGCATTAATAGTAGTAGCTCTATCTCCTGATAATATAGATAGTATTGAGACTGAAATAAGGAAACTTTATGGTAATGACATAGGCATTACTACAGTACAAGCTCTCATAGAGACAATTAAAGAGTTTACCGTTGGATTAAGTTCTTTTCTTCTAAGTATTGCAATTGTATCATTAATAGTAGGGGCAGTTGGAATTATAACAACACTATATACTTCTGTAATAGAAAGAACTCGTGAAATAGGAACTTTGAAAGCTATTGGAGCACAAAATTTTGATATCCTAACTCTTTTTCTAGTGGAAGCATTTCTAATTGGTGTATTGGGTGCCACCTCTGGTTTGGGAACTGGTGTAATTCTGGGATATGTTTTAAATACTGGGTTTAGTTCCAATAGTGATGGAAATAATTCTACTCCTGTTTTTTTAATAACTGATATGGCAAGAGTTTGGCTCATCACTATTGGGTTGAGTTTTTTAGCAGGGCTGTTTCCTGCGTTTAAAGCGTCACGTTTGCTACCGATAGAGGCATTGAAAAGAGAATAAAACTTTTAAAAAAAATTTTTTCCAAAAATAAGAAGACGTTTATGTTAGAAACTTTGAGAGTGGAAGATATATGGTTTTAATATTTACTGCATTGACCTCTGAATCTAAATAGAAAATTTGTATTGTTTTTGCGCTATTATAATGGGGTTAAAGCGATTTTATTTTATATAGTAATACTTTCGTCGAAATCTAGAAACTTAAGAAGAACGACTACTAAGTTAAACATATTAAAGATTAAAGGAGATTTTCTATTATAATAATTGTATAGTCTTTATTATCTGTCTTTATTTATCAATGGTTTTTCCCAAATCGTTAATATCAATTTCATCCTTTGATGAGCCAATACCAAATGCCTCAAGTTGAGATTGAATTTTATTTGGTTGGGTAAAGATATTCATGTCCCCATGATTGTTTAAGATTACTTCACAATTACCGGATTGAGTATCACCTTTATCTGGATCAAAATCTACTAGTATATCACTTCCATCACCACAATCAAAAAAGTTTACTCCTTTTCCTCCTATAGAAACATCGTCACCTGTCCCTCCATAAAGTTCGTCATTTCCATTTCCTCCTACTAGTAAGTCAGCTCCCTCACCAGCTTGAATTATGTCAGTATCTGGTCCACCGTAGATTTTGTCGCTTCCTTGAGATCCCAAAATTTTATCATTTCCTTCATCACCATAAAGTTCGTCATTACCTACAGAACCTTGAATAACATCATTTTTCTCAAATCCTCTAACGGTATCTCCATTTCCACATGCTGAACCCAACCCAGATGCACTCACCGTTGTAGGGCATGCAATAATTACATCGTTACATTTGGTCCCCAAGGTAAAAGGACGTGTTCCTACTATAATATTCGAATCTTTTGAACTACAATCACTTCCACTACTTGCCTGAGCATTTATTAAAATGGGATTATTAAAAGCTAAAAATGAAAATGATAAAAATATTACAAATACTATAAATGAAAAAGTAAAACATCTCGATGGAATAGAACTTGAACCACTAGAATTATCCATTGACCATCCGACGTTCATCAGAATAATATAAATCTCCTTATTAATAAATAAAAATTTATTTTATATATAATTAAATTCTATAACAAAAAATCAAATATTTTTCTTTTATCTATCATATATGATTTTTATATCGATAGTAATGAATGATAGAATATGAAAGTGCACATATTGGTAATAAAGTAATAGATATTACAAGAACCAATATTAAATCAATCAAACATAATAACAAATAATAAAAGTTTTGATTCAAATTAGCAAATAGATTTTTAAAGTTTGTGAATATTGCTTTTCTATAACTAATATATATTTCAAAAATTTCTAATAATATAGACAAGTAATATTTTACTTGATACATACCAAGTAATTTACCCAAAATATCGAATTAGATGGGCAACTGATGATAAGTCGATATATTTTGATTTACTTTATCAGATACTAGTTTCTGTATTTAGTAAAAAATACGGTAAAACAACATAGAAGAATCGAATACTCAAGTGACCTTACTATTTAAATTCACCTAGATGATTACTAATATCATTATCAAAAACTATTCACATTTTATGATCATTATAATATACTAGTCAAATCAGTCCCCAGACAGATAGACAATTCGTCATACTCTGAATCATCTGGAAGATACTGGTATTAGTTCAGGATGTAATGATAATAATTAATATATTGTTCTAGAAAATAACATATAAAATTAAAGTGATTGCTGATAAAATGAAAAAATATTGAAATTATAATGATTATTTAGTATTCTTTATCTTTGTTTATCATTTTCATCATTTTCTTTTCAGCATAATCGTCATCATCATGACTGTATTTGTTATACTTTTCGTTACCAGACTGCATTTTTTCATGTTCAAAATCATACCATGTTATTTCTTTATCAAACCTTTTCCATTGCATGGATCTACTATGACTTTATATTTTTTCATATTTTTATATAATACAATTATCTTGTATACTAGATATCCGTGTGCAGGAGTTACCTCTGCCTCCTTAACGAAAGAATTTGCTCCAAGATTTGTTTGTGCCGCTTGTATTGCTCCTATCATATCTGTAATGGCTCTGTTAAGTTAAGCAGTAAAAACTATAGCTAGGAAGATTCCATTCATGTTATGAAAATTAGATTTGAAAGAAATAAAACAGCCACTGTTATAGTTATGTATTCTCTTTATCTATCCTTTCTAGGTTTAAGTCTACGTAATACTTCTAAAGCACTAATAATTTTCAAGGATGATAAACGAAGAAGTTATGTTTCTGTATGGAATTGGATTCAGAGATTTGATTCATGCAATATCTACAAACGTAAAAGAGTATCAGCATTTATAATAGATGAAACTGTTATCCAGGTTGGAAGTCAGCATTTCTGGTTATGGTTTTGTATAGAACCAGTACACAGTTCTGTGCTTGGAATCTACATTTCAGAGGAGAAATATGCTTGTTGCTGAAAAATTCATTAGATCTCTTGTTGACAAATACGGAAAACATACAGTGTATACAGACGGTGGTACATGGTACGATGAGGCATGTAATGTCTTAAGATTGAAACACTATCTACATTCACCATTTCAGAAAAGTTTGATGGAAAGAGTCAACCAGTACTTCAAGGATAGAATCGAGAGTTTTGATGACTACTATCCATGTGTCAAAAATGAATGTAATCTATTTCATGTACATAACTGGATACAATTCTTTGTATCTATGTATAATGATATGATATCTAAGAAGAATTATTTTATTAAC
>JANWKP010000132.1 GCA_025451315.1 Nitrososphaerales archaeon
CAAATATACAATAACAAGGTATTATAGAACCAAAAGATTCCAACTAGACATAACAAAATATCTCTTAAGGTCTACGAACTAATGTTATTGAGTATAGTTCATATTTAATAGATTAACGATTAGAGTTAATTTCTTTATTTTAAAATGAACAAATACTATAAAAGATGTGAAAATTCATATATCCATACAATAACAAATAATATAGTTATAATTTTATAATAGCAGGAAATGAAAATCAAATTAGGAGATAGAGAAAGTACCAAATATCATTATCTTCTAAGGTAAATGTCGATCATTTATGATTCAATATTATAGTAAAATAAAATTTGATAATTTAAAAAAATAAATAAGCCAAAACAAAGTAAGGAATATAGGTCAACTATCATAGAAAAATATAATAGAAATAACTTATAATAATTAAATATAATCTTCTAAAATACACCACGATTAGCTATATTTTTGTATCCTTCTAGGTGGGATGTGAAACAAAATTGACCCATTTTTTGGTCCCTTTCTATAATGAATTTAATTTTGGTTTTTGGTGATAATAACATTAGATAAAAAAATTTAATGAGAATTTTTATAAAATGAGCCATATTGATTAGATTAAAAAATTTTTAACATATAAGTTAGAATATACTAAAAGCAATTATCTCTAGATAAACAATATTGTGACCCTATGTAAGGATAAATTCAAACACTTATTTTCTACTATGTATAAATGCTAGAACTTTTTTAGAAATTCCCAAAATACTTTATGAGTTCAATGTAGGAGGTAGGATTTGAAATCTTTGTTAGAATGATCTTTTTTGTAGAATTCATGATAGAAGTAGCATCTACTAAGAAATGCCTATTAAATAGTTACCTGCATCTTATCAAAGGATAATAATATGTCAAATCAAGAATCTATTAGTAAATTCTGGTTTCTTGTTATTCCACTATCCTTATTAGTCGTTGTTTTTGGATTTCTAATTATTATTATTCCTAGCAATGCAGTATTGTTGATTAGTAGTAATAACTATCTTGGTATTAGCAATTTTGCATATGGTCAACAGGAGGAGCAGGAAAATCAAATCAGTCCTGATATTACTACAAATTCAAGAAATGTTCAAAATATCTCATCAAAAAAAGTTCACGTAGATGATATTGACATTGCATACAAGACTTTTGGTAAGGGAGATCCTATTATACTGATAAATGGTTACTCCTTTGCTATGGATAGTTGGGATCCAGTTTTATTACGAAAGCTTGCTGCAAACCATACATTAATTATCTTTGATAATCGAGGAATAGGAAACACAACCTCTGGCGATGAAAAAGTGTACTCAATAGGACTATTTGCAAATGATACCGCTGGCTTATTGGAAGCATTAAAGATCAGCAAAGCAGATGTGCTTGGATGGTCTATGGGTGGAGCAATTGCACAAGAATTGGCACTTAACTATCCTGATAGAATTGGAAAACTTATTGTCTATGCATCATTTTGTGGTCCTATAGAATCTGTACGACCAAGCCAAGAAGTTCTAAACGCATTAACTAATGAAACTGGAACGGCAGAAGATAGAATAGAAAGGTTTCTACCATTAATATTCTCAGAAAAATGGCGCAATGAAAATCCAAATTATCTTGAAGGTATTCCAAAAACTACGGAGACGATTTCTAATCAAACACTTAGCCATCAGTTAAAAGCGATTGTCAATTGGGCAGGTATTTGCAATAAATTAACAAATATAACTCAACCCACGCTAGTTATAGTAGGAACTAAAGATATCGCAACTCCACCAGCCAATTCTCTACAAATTATGGAACAAATTCCTGGATCTTGGCTTGTTCAGATGAAAGAAGGCGGTCATGGATTAATGTACCAATATCCAGAACAATTTAGCAAGATAGTAGAAACCTTCCTAGAAAATACTAACACATTTTAATAGAGTATAAAAATGCTTCGATCAGAGAATGGCGATAAGGGAGATGAAGAATAATAACACAGAAAATGTAGATTACCATCCAATTAAATTTATTGATCATTTAGATAGAAACAAACACATCGTTCTCTTATTTGATAATGAAAAGTATGCTTATTGGATAATATCGCGAGATCTTTTAAATGGTCTTAAAAATAACGAGTCTCGTATTTTCTTTACTCCAGATGATCCAGAAACAGTAGAAGAAAGATTATCATTTGAAGGAATTGACATGAATATAATCAAACCGAAAAAATCTTTGAGCATTTACGATATAGAAAAAAGTTATGATAATAAACTTGGATATTTTTAAAACTCAAACATATACGAAAAGAAGCGATATTTATATAAAAATATCAATTAGATAAAAAAACTTTTTTTGAATTATATAAGAGGAGGAAATTTTATCATATAGAAACTATGTTTTCTATATGAAGTATTTAAGTTTCTTATGACCATTAACTTTATATGTAAAATTCCTAACTTTTTTATTTTACAATAATAATTAAATCATTATTGAACTATGAAGAAAATAATAAAGTATTTCTTTTTTCTTCTTTATATTCATCTTCCTTTAAGATGACTTTAGGATTGATAAATAAGACCATTAAAATACCATGGACCACGATAGTCAGAACAAGATTAATTATCCTAATTGTTATATTGGCTTTATTTGTTGCAGCTGTAAATGTTAAAAGTTTTGAAAAAGCAAATGCCGAACCAATGAAAACAGTAAATACAATAAGAATAGGAACTGTTGATGTCGATGCTGTCACGCAAATGTTAAAATTCCAACCTACAGCTGATTACATCGCTGCCAAGTTGAGTAATGAAACAACACAGTATAAAGGACAAGTCATCATCCCGTCAACTATTAATGATATGATTGAACTATTAAGAGAGCAAAGAATTGATCTATATTTTGAAAGTCCTTTTACAATTGCAATAGTAGATAAAGAAAGTGGTGCAGTGCCATTCTTGTTAAGATGGAAAGAAGGAGTAACCCAATATCATTCGCTATTTATCGTTAAAAATAGCTCATCTATAAAAACAGTAAATGATTTTGGTGGAAAAACTATTGCTTTTGAAGCCCCTGAATCAACATCTGGATATTTGTTACCAAAAGCATATTTAGTTCAAAAAGGGTTTAAACTTATAGGTCAATCACTTGAATCATATTTAGCCCATGGAGAACCAATCATTTTAAGTAAAGACCCTAATATCAATAGTAGCAATATTGATTGGTCAAGTAAAGATGGAAGTAATGATGGTAATAATACAATTAGATATATTTTTGCTAGAGAAGATCATAATATACCATTATGGGTAGTTGAAGGAAAAGCTGACATTGGAGTTATTTCAAATGTAGACCTTGAACATGAAACTTATGAAAGTATAAAATCACAATTGAAAATAGTTGATAGAACCATTGATGTGCCTCGTCATATGGTTTCATATAGGTCTGAGCTGGAACCAGATTTAGTATACAAGATTAATACTATACTATTGAATATGGATAAAGAACCAGAGGGAATTAAGATTTTAAGAAATTTTGACAATTCAACAAAATATGAGGAAATGCCCAACAAGGATCAATTATTTGGTCCTATCAATAATATGTTGCCTTTATTAGAACAAAAAGAAGTAGAAGTTGGTGGATAATGGGCTGAAGTTATCACATAAACTAATTCTTATTGTAGTTATATCTGTAGTTATTTTTTCAGCCATATTTGAAATTACATTCTATTCAATATCAAGAAACGAGATATTAGACAGATATAAGGATGAGGCAGTATCTTTGACTTTATTAGCAAGCCGGGAGCTTAGAAATCCCGTATACTTTCTAGATTTATATGAGATAGAACATGCTATCCAAAACATTAAACAGAATCCTGATGTTCAATCAATATATGTGATGTTTCCAGATGGAAGAATTATTACAGACGGAACAATGGAAAATAAATATTACAATCAGACATTAAATGATTGCCTTAATTTACATGATAGAATATCACCTGATGAGCCATTAGTTAAAATTGAAAATGATGTTTTACATGTGTGCGTCCCTATAATTATTACTGAAAAGATTGGAATGGTAAAAGCAGATTTTTCCCTTAATCGATTAAATGAGATTGTCAACAATTTAATTCTTACACTTCTCATGATTGGCGGTATAATATCCATTATTGTTATAATCGTAGGTCTGTTTATTTCTACGTCAATATCAAAACGTATACTAAAACTGAAATATGCAGCTAATGAAATATCTAAAGGAAACTTTGATGTAGATATTAGAGAAATTTCCGCAAGAAATGATGAAATTGCAGAATTGTCTTCCCAGTTTAATATCATGAAGCAATATATCGTTTCAACAAACACACACTTAAACAGACTTGTAAAAGAAAGAACAAGAGAGCTTGAAATAGCAAATGAACAGCTAAAAATGCAGGATAAGATGCAGAGAGAGTTCATAAATATCGCAAGTCATGAGATGAAGACACCTATTCAGGCTATTTTATCATACTCTCAACTATTACAAAGGTATCCTGAAAGACAAAAAGAGTTTACACAAGCAATAAATAGAAATTCCCTAAGACTCCAAAGGCTTTCTAACGATATTTTGGATGTTACTAAAATTGAAAGCCGTTCATTAAAATTAAACAAGGAAATATTCGATTTTAACAAAGTAATATCAAATATTATCGAGGATCATAAGTCTATTATCACAAAGGAAAATTACAGAGTCAAGTTACTTTTTTATCCATCGAAAGAGACTTTATTAGTAGAAGCTGATAAAGAAAGAATTGTCGGAGTAATCTCTAACCTTCTAAGTAACGCTATTAAATTTACTAAAGAAGGCGAAATATTTGTTTCTACTGAAAAGAGAGAGGATAATAACAATAATTATGCCCTAGTGACTGTAAAGGATACTGGCGATGGAATAGATCCAGAAATATTACCTAAAATATTTTCAAAATTTATTACAAAATCTTTTGAAGGAATAGGTTTAGGATTGTATATCTCTAAATATATTGTTGAAGCTCATAGTGGTAAAATATTGGCAGAAAATAATATCGATGGAAAGGGAGCTAATTTCAGTTTTACTCTTCCATTATTCAAGAGTAAAACTAAATAAAATAGAAGAACAACTTTTCAAAATAGTATAAAAGACATTAAAATGATACACACGACCTACAGTAATGACTAGTGACTTGTAGGAAGCAGCTAAAAAAAGTTAAAGATCTTTAGCATTTTCCAATTTGGAATCAGTTCATAACACGAACATGTATCTTCTAACGAAAGATTCCAGTAGTAGGAATAAATACTGGTTGTGGGATGAGATACAGCTTTTTTTCCTCACGATAAATACAAATTCGTTACATCGAAATTCAATGTCTTTACCTGCTATTTCAAAGTCGATAAAGTCAAAGAATTTTTTCAACCTTCTTTCATAATACTTTCTACTAATATCTGTTTTAATTGCGTATTTGAATATTAGATAAGGAGTCAATTCTTTATTGTGTCCTTCTTTTGAAATAATTTTTGTAAGAACATCATTGATTGGCATTATTATAGGCTTAATAACAATGGGTCTAAATAAAGACACAGGTTTGTAATGGGGCCAGTGGGATTTGAACTCTTCTATAAAGTGGGACCAGTTATTTGGAAAAACAATCCAAAATAATAAGAATATAAATTTCTAATCTTAGATATTCCTATTTTTTATTATATATCTTCAACTTTAAACTCCTGTATTAGTTCCAGTATTTTCTTGCATTAAGGAGAACAGAATAAATTTGTTATAAGATATATATGATACCTTAAATATCCTAATTCTGTTACAATAGGACACTTTAATTAGAAATGCAAAACAAATAATCTTTATTGTATACTGATTTGGATATCTAAAAAATTAGAAATTTTAGATTAGGCTTACTTATAGTCTGATCTGTTTTATTCAAATTTTTAATTTTGTTATTTCGATTAATTATGAGTATATGGATAACAAAAAGAATAGATCTAAAAGTAAATAAATCAACTAATAGTATACAATGTTAAGAAAATGACATCTGAACATAATCAGCTACATCATCAAGATATTGTAAGAATAAAAGATGATAAGCAGAATGTCATTGAAGGTAATCTAACTGTACCTAAAACTATTGATATAGATATTAAAGGAATTGTCATATTTGCTCATGGAAGTGGAAGCAGTCGCCATAGCCAACGAAATCAATATGTTGCTAAAGTATTAAATGATGTTGGTATTGCTACTTTGCTAATTGACCTTCTCACCTCTAAAGAAGAAGAAGTAGATGATATTACTCGAGAGCATAGATTCAACATTAAATTACTTGCTAAACGGCTTCTTGCTGCAACTGATTGGATATCACAAAGTGATGAATTTAGAAATGTAAAGGTTGGATATTTTGGTGCTAGTACAGGAGCTGCAGCTGCTTTAGTTGCAGCAGCTGAAAGAGCTAGTTTAGTCTATGCGATTGTATCACGTGGTGGTAGACCTGATTTGGCCAGTTCAGACATTCTGAATCGCATTGAATCTCCCACACTTTTGATTGTAGGAGAAAATGATAAGCAAGTAATAGAGCTAAATGAAAGGGCATTGAAGCAACTTACCAAGATAGAAAAAAAGAAAAAGATTGTAATTATTCCTAAAGCTACCCATCTATTTGAAGAGCCAGGCACATTAGAAGAGGTTGCAAAAGTTGCTAGCGGATGGTTTCAGTGCTTCTTTTTAGAGGACAAAAAATAAGGATAAACACAAACTATTATGCAAATATGCTTCCAACTTATTATATAGGAACATTAGGCTATATTTAATTTGATAGTGGAAAGCTAATATGGTATATCATTGGCCCTTTATTATTAATCTTGACAATAGACTCTCTTTCAAAAAAATTCGTAGCAATTACTCTCCTCATTCTGTTTTTATTTTGATTTAAAATAGCCTCAATATCTTCTAGACAAACGGCTTATGGTGTTATATTCTCAAATATTCTTTCGATTATTATTTTGATGATATTCTGAGGATTCATTATTTCTCATATACTCAAGAAATTCATTTATTATCTCTATATTCTTGGCATTAGGAATATTTTGAATCTGTCTTCTTGTTGTAGATAGTTTTAGTGGCATATATACTTCGTTTCTTATCCTCTTTTTACAACACATAATATCTTATTCAAAGTATATGAACCTACTTATAGAATGGGACCAGTGGGATGTGAAACAAATTTGACATAAATTTTGGTCCAAAATATTTCTATAATTAGAAAGAAATGACCGTGGATATTTAAAGAGAGAGTATCAACTGTTCGTAACTATGGTCATAGATTTCAATGATATTGCCGAATGGATCTTCACAAAAAGCTACTTTATAATGCTTGTCAGGAACTATCTCCCAAATCTTACTTCGTTGCTTTCCTCCACTGTCAGAGATTCTTTTACACAACCCTTCAATATCTGGATCAGTAACAGAAATATGGGTAATTCCTGATTTCCAGTACTCAAAACTATCTGCCCTTCTTTCGGCTTTGGGATCAAGATATTCAATAATTTCAAATCCTACTTGATTGGCGGAAGTTAACCAAGCTATTTTCATTTTCTTTAAATTTGGACCATGAAAATCTTTGACCGCCATTCCCGTCAGGGAGTCATCTGCTACAAATTCTATCGGCTGCTTTATTAATGTAAACCCTAGTATATCCTGGTACCATTTTATTGCTTCCTCTAGATTAGAAACACTAACTGCTATATGATTTATTGTCCTCGGGTATACCACAAATGGCTCATTGCTATCCATGTTGAGTACTCAATAACAAACATCTATTTTTGGATATTGCTTGTTATTTATATAACTAGTAGCTTATATAGACAAATAGAAAAATATATCAGTCATCTTAATATTATTAGAGGAGTTAATGAACAAATGTTCATATGTTTTCATTAATTGTGAATCACATTTTAAGAAGGAATACAAAGTTTGCGAACCCATCAAAAGAATCTCTATTAGAATTAAAGTTGTTCAATCATTCAAGTATTTACTGGAAATCAAAAGAGGCTTATTAGTATGAATAATGACAGAACCAGCTATAAATCCCTGTTCCCTCAAAGGGATATGGACCAAGTGAACCTGAGTAAGAATAACTTTTCAAAGCTCGTTGCGGATTTAGTAGAAGTTGGCAAAAATTTCTATTTACGCGGCTGGGTTTTGGGTACTAGCGGAAATTTTAGCGCCGTTATTTCGATGAATCCCTTGCGGCTAGCCATTACCTCTACAGGATTGGACAAAGGTGGTCTTACGTCTGCACATTTTGTAGAAATTGATAGTGACGCTAATGTCATCCACGGCGCAGGACAACCATCAGCTGAGGCATTGCTTCATCTTACCATAGTTCGCTGTGTAAATGCCCGTGCAGTATTACATACACACTCTGTCTGGAGCACAGTGCTTTCCAGCACGCACGCCTCCTTTGGTGGGTTCAAACTTGAAGGGTTTGAAATGTTGAAGGGTCTTGATGGGGTTCGAACGCATCAGCACCATGAATGGTTACCGATCTTAGAGAACTCTCAAAACATGATAGAGCTTTCAGACCAAGTATCGACGCTATTAAGGGAAAATTCCAAGATCCATGGATTTCTTTTGCTCAAACACGGGTTTTATACTTGGGGTAATAGTTTACAAGAAGCCAAATACAATGTTGAAATTTTGGAATTTCTAATGGAGGTCTTGGTTCGATCCGCTGGGCAAACAAAAGATTTTCCTGAACAATATCAAACGAGGAGAAGTTAGATGGTTATCCTTCGTATTCCTAACGAAAACGTATTGCTAGAAGAACATGACAAAATTCGATCATATTTATCAAATATTGGTATTGATTACGAACACTGGGAACCCGTTCCTGCTATTTCACCAGATCTGCCACCCGAACAAATTCTGACCATCTACGAAAAACAAATTGACGAACTTAAGAAACGTGGTGGCTATATAACCGCAGACATTATTGACGTGAATCCTAACACACCGGGTCTCGATGCAATGCTAGCAAAGTTCAATGTCGAACATAGCCATAATGAAGATGAGGTGAGGTACATTGTTAGCGGACGAGGACTTTTCCACATTCATCCTGATAATGGACCTATTGTAACCATTGAAGTAGAACAAGGGGATCTGATCCGAGTTCCACGTGGTACACTTCACTGGTTTGATCTTTGTGGTGACCGGCATATCCGTGCAATTAGATTGTTTCAAAGCTCATCAGGCTGGACACCATTCTACACAAATAGTAAGATTGATCAAAGATATGAGCCAGTATGCTGGGGACCTACTTACATTCCTCTACATTCACCAACAAAATAGGCACACCAATCGATTTTGTGTCTAAAGTCCGCATAATCCTATTAGATATTGAAGGTACAACGACTAATGTAGACTTCGTCTACCTAACACTTTTTCCGTATGCGAATCGAATGCTGGAAATCTTCTTTCGCCAGCACTACTGTGAGCCAGAAATTAAGTCACTTATTCAAGACTTGTATAGGCAACATCAACTAGATGAGGATCAGGGGTTACAACCTTCTGTCTGGACGAATGAAACTGAGGAATCGGAGTTGAATTCAGTGGTTAGATATTGCCGCTGGCTGATGAGCAATGACAGAAAGTTCTCCGCATTGAAAACTCTTCAAGGAATGATTTGGAAAGAGGGGTACTCCAACGGAGAACTGCATGGACAGGTCTATTCGGATGTTCCTTCAGCATTCGACCGGTGGAGGCGGCAAAATCGAAAAATCTGCATCTATTCCTCAGGCAGCGTTCTTGCGCAACGCCTTCTCTTTAGCACCATTCCTTCGGGTGATCTTACTCCATACATTAGTGCATTCTTTGACACAGGCGTAGGCGCAAAGACGGAAAGCAAGAGCTACAAAAACATTGTTTCATCGATGTCACGTCATAGCAACGATTTTTTATTTATCTCCGACACAATAAAGGAAATCGTAGCAGCCCATGAGGCTGGAATGCAAGCAATTCTTTGTAAACGTGATATGCACGGTTTTGAATCATCCCAATCAAACATTGTCATTCACAGCTTCGAGGAAATCTTCCCTGACTAGCTGGACTTTTCATTATCTTGGATGGTGTGAAAAACGTACACTAATTGAATCCTTGTACGATCCACTGCTAAATACTGTATAACCCGGCAGTTTAATTGGATTGGAATAGAAAGGGAATAGAATCTGAACTCATTTTGAATGGAGATGGAGTTAAAATTGTCTATAGAAAGGTACACTAATTGATAGCGCAATTATATAATAATAAAAGCTGAATAATGTTTGTAGTTCATATACAAGACTCATTTTCATCACTACAGGATTTATTATCGATGAATGAGTATTTTTCAGGATCGCCATATTAATTCCAATAAATAAAAATGCTCAACTAAAATAACAATATTAAACTAAAAAATTTATTTCTCATATCCAACTCATTGAAAAAAATTTTTAGTTACTATAAACCTGTTAACATTGATTCCGAATATGTATAATCTATTTGGAATAATAGCTGAACTAGAAAATTTGATGGGAATCTTATTAATAACTTGAGGATTGGAACGGCTCTGTAGAAACCATCATAGCTAGCAACATTCTACCATCAATTATTGAACAAACAACAATCCAAATATGTTAGACTAGCAGATCAACTATTACGTATTTTAAAACACTGCAGAATTCCATTGTA
>JANWKP010000133.1 GCA_025451315.1 Nitrososphaerales archaeon
GATTGTCAGTTAGAATTTTGATAGCATTTTAAAAAATTGTTCAATAAATGTAACCAATTAAAGATATTGATATTATATATACATCTATTTATTCGATCTTTAAGATCTCTTATTTATTGGTTATAATCCAATTTAATACTTATATTCTTACAAATCTTTTGAAGAGACAAGTATGACTATGAACAAAAAACATTATTAATATAACTACTAATTATCCTCTTATGATAATCCTTAATGCAAGTGAACCAGGGCTTGGTTCATCAATGACTGAAGATGAAGTAAGGAATTTTCTTTCAACTAATAAGTTGTTTGCTAGATTAGGAACGATAGACGAGAAAGAAGACCCTAACATACATCCAGTGTGGTACTATTTTGATAATAGTAGATTCTACTTTGAAACAGGTAAGAAATCTAAGAAAGTTAGAAATATCAGGAAGAGAAATAATATTTACTTTTGTATAGATGAAACTAATCCACCATATAAAGGAGTTAGAGGTAAAGGTACAGCCATTATTTCTGAAGATATTAGCAGAAACATATCAATAGCAGAAAAGATAATGATCAAGTATACAGGAAGTCTCAATAACAATATGGCAAAGTTTCTTATGGATTCTATAAAGAGAGGAGAATCTGTTATAATTGAAATAATTCCGCACTACTATGCTACATGGGATCACAGCAAGGGGAACATATAACAAAAACTTTTTTGTCGAATATATTATTTACAGAAAATTATAGTAAATTGCTCTAAGGATATTTAATCTCTAAATAAATAAAATTCTAATATTATTTAATCTAATACTACTTTGAAATTATCAATACAAGATCATTTAATTATTTTTCTTTCAAGTATTTGTTTAATTTTAAAAGGATAAGAATAATGTATAATATATAATTTTGACTATTATATTACCCTTTATCAGAAGATAAGAAATAATTTAAAATTAAAATTCTGATGTAATTTTACTTATACATAAAACTGAAGGTAAAAAATTAGATTGAAATTAATTATTTCTAAAGTTCTTGGATTATTTTGTAAAAGATATTGTGAAAATTGTTAAATAACGTGTATTATTAAGAAATAGATAGGATACTTGAGTGTGAATAAAACTACATCTCATCATCATTCAAAAGCAGAAAGAAATATCACTAGTGCTAAAACAACCTTAGGGGAGATTGAAAGTATCAATAAAAAATTAGACAACAAAATTGCATCTATGATTAATCAAGTATCATTAGAAAACATAAAATCAAAATTAATGAAACTATCATCTTATCATACTATACATAGTAAATCTAAATACATCAATGAAGTAGCAGAATGGCTAAAAAATGAATTTAAAAATATAGGATATGAAAATGTTTCTTTTCATGAATACAAAGAAATAATAGATGAAAATGAATACAATTTAAAAAATATAATATGTAAAAAAAATGGAAAAAATCATAAATGTATTCTGATTTGTGCTCATTATGATTCACGAATGGAGATATGGTTCGATTCCTATTCAAGAGCTCCTGGTGCAAATGATAATGCAAGCGGAGTAAGTTCTATTTTGGAAATTGCACGTGTACTTTATAATAAAAAATTAAACTATGATTTACAATTTGTTTTCTTCTCAGGGGAAGAACAGAATCTCTTAGGTTCAGAACAGTATGCAAAATCAATTAGGAAGGATAATTTGAACTTACATAGATTGATAAATTTAGACATGATTGGATATCCCAAATTTAACCCTGGAAAGATAATAATTGAAACAGACAACTACAACGAGGAATCTGAAAGACATAATAGAGTTGTATTTAATGATAAGGATTCACTTGAATGTGGGAATATCATGGAAAAAATGTGTGCTTATACTGATTTATCTCCCAAGCCTGATTCAATATATGATAGTGACTATGAACCATTTGAAAAGAGAGGATATGTAGTAGTAGGAGCTTATGATGGATCTGCTAAGACTGACCAAAATCCTCATTATCATTCCATTTCTGATACGCCTGAAAAAATAGATTGGAATTACCTAACATCAGTTACAAAAATTGTATTGGCCACAATTCTTACTTTAGATAAAAAAAATTAAACCGAATATTGATTAAATTATGGTTTGATGAAAATATAACAAGATAGTAATATTATTTTCTCTTTTCCGTTTGGTTAATTTCGAATTATATTGTATCAAAATCAGTTGACATAACTTCATTATATTGTTTAGTAAACTTTAGTTTCATTCATGTCAGATCATAACATGTGGTAGTCCAATAGCGACTTTTAGAGAGGATGATGCTGAACATGTAGACTTAAATTAAGCGTACGTGAAATTGATCCTCTAATAAGTTTAAGATAGTAAATATAATAAAATTACGAAAATCAATGAATTTATATAAGTAATAATCAACATTAAATTATATTGAAATTTATGTATTCAACTTAAAGTAATAATATCTAAATTTCATAACCTTTTTGAATTCTTACCATGTATTGTTTAACAGCATTTATTTTTAATAACAATATTATTATCCAGTTCTCCCAATCTAATTTCTTTTTCTTTGGCTTAAACAAGAAAAGCAGCTAATTTAACATTTAATGATAGAATATTAATGAAAGATATTTATTCAAAACCAATTTTAAGTACATACAATTTTAAGACATCTTTCTATATCTTTGTGATTCTGTTGACAAAGAAAATAGAATGAATTAGGATAATATCCAGAATTTTGAAGAATAAGGAAATGAAATTGGTTCGCACTCGATGGATTACCAACGACTTGTAACTTATTAGATAATTAAATGAAACATCAAATTATTGGATCCTAAAAAATGTTTAGAAATTACACAGTTAATGTAACCAATTTTTCCTTTTCATATAATGATGGAGATAATAACAAAAAATACTTAAATTATTGCTGATAATTATTATATTGCTCGAATTGCTTCTTGGTCGATAATAATGAAATTGTGTAGATCTGAAAATAGTACAGACTCTAATAATTGAAGTAATAAAAAGGATGATTATACGCGGATGAACTATTTGTGTACAGATTTTCCTACATAGTGAGAGACTATCGGTTGAGGACCATCTTTGAGAAGTGCTCGTATTTTATCTTCCATAACCTGAACATTCTTGGTAACGCGTTCATGCTGACGCATATGGTCAGTCCATGTATCCGCAATTCTTATTTCGATATAGTGACCAATATCTGTTGTGTCTTGATATAATTCCCAATAGGCCATCCCCTCGCTCTTAAGAATACGTCCTAACTCACGCACACTCTGCTCGAACTCGTCAGATAATTTTGGATCAATCTTATAGTCTATTGTTATTAGAGCTTGACTGTCGTTTTGTGGAGGATCAACTGAAAGCTCAGTAGGTAGTGACCAATGGTCACTTGCTGGTGTAAAATCGAGGTCATCCAATAAAGTAGTGCTGTAACGTTTCCTAGCAATAATGGTTACACCTAAGGCTAACGAAGCTATTGACAGGGTTACTGGGATGCCAAATGAGTTAGCTATTATACCCCATATTACACTTCCAACTGCCAAGCCACCATTTAGTACAAGCAGATAAACTGCTAATACTCTGGCTCCAATCCACTTTGGTGCAGATTTCATTCCAATGGTATAAAATTTTGATAATATAGTGATGTAAGCTACTCCTCCTAGCCCCATGATTATACAAAGAATAGCAAAATCGCGTGTATATCCAGTTGCGAATATTACCATTGCAAGTAATCCTATGGAACCTGTAATAAGAGATTCTACTGAAATATTAGGTCGCAATTTTGGCAATATAACAATTCCACCTATTATTGCACCCGTAGCAAAAGATCCTAATAACAATCCAAAACCTGTCGAATCTAATCTTAATTCATTTTTAGCTAAGAGTGGCAAGAGGGATAATAATGCACTACTACATAGTGTGAATAAACCTGCACGGACAATTAATACATGTGCTGGTTGAGAATATCGTACATAACGTATCTGAGCTCTAATCGCTCGAATTATATTCTCCGGAGGCAGAGAGCTTTGTTTATGGATATGAGAATTTCTTGGTAATCTACTAAGGACTATAATCATAGCAAGAAATGAAGCTGAATTAAGAAAAAAAACAGCCCAAGGTGCAAATGCAGCTACAATAAAACCACCTACTGCTGAGCCAACGACGCGCCCTATGTTACCAGCAACAGCACTAAGAGTAAGAGCTGCAGGTAATTCTGAACTTGATACCAGTCCACTCATGATAGGAATAATAGGAGTTCTAATCATAGTCATACCTGCTCCTAGCGCAAAAGTGAGCATCAACAATACGGTTGGGGTAGTCACGCCAACCAGAGTGAGCATTCCCAGTAAAGTAGATATTGTAAACATGTATGCACACGTAATAAGGAGTATACTACGCCGGTCAAAAATATCAGATAAAGTCCCAGATGGTAATGCAAAGAGAAAAATTGGTAGAGTAGTAGCTGTGGTAATAAGAGAAACAAATAATGGATTTGGAGCAAGTGAAGTCATTAACCACGATGCCCCTACATCATACATAGCTGCACCAATATATAAAAAGAGGGAAGCAATCCACAACGTCCTATAAAGACTAGATCTTAAAGGGCTCAAACCTGATGCTGAAATATTTTCTTCGTCGTGTAGTTGTCCTTCTCTTTCCACCATAACAAATACGTAAGCAACACTTAGTCATACATTTTTCTATAGAGTTTAAAGTATTATCAAGAACACAAAAAACTGGGTATAACTATTACTATATTAAATCGATACTCTCACTTTATCTTCATTCAAATTTTTGATTTTTCTATTTGATGATTTAAGAAAATATGTAAATCATAACATCACCTTGTTCAATTAATTATTCGCTATAATCATTCCATGATGACTTCCTAGTATATTCCAAATTAAAATAATAATGATTTATTGATAAGAATTGAGCTAAAATCTAGAATTCAATCCACATTGACACCTTTTGCATTGCCAGCCATAGTTTTTGTTAAGGAAACATTTACTTGTATGGACTTGTGATTCTTTGATATGGATATGTAAGTCATTTGCTCTCAAATCAAAATACAGTTGGATTCAAAACACTTTGAAATGTAATACACTTGTGCAATATAGTAGTTGATTTACGGTCTATCCCAAAATTATAATTCTGTAAACTACCATACTATTTGCTAATTGCATAAATTTCAAGATAGATCTCCTTTCCATTCTTTTCCCTTCATGTAAATAGCTTCTTGAATTTATTGTTTCATGAATTTGTTCTCTCAATCATCATTCTTTTTACTGCATTTCTCATATTATATTGCATTTCTTTAGTTCTATGTTTTATATAAGAAATATTATATCTTAATACTTTATTGTTCTATTTTTGTGGAATGATATGCTTTATCAAGATATACTTTATCAAGACAGACATTTTATTTTTTTCTTTTTTCTATCCTATTTATATTTAATAATGATCATGGTCTTTCTAAAACTATAACATCGATCGTATCAGTTGTATTTGTTTTAAGCATCATGAGTATAAAATTATAAATTAATGATAGAATTAATAAAATATAGAAAAAATGGTAAAACGTTAAAATTAACCATTATAATATCAACACTAAAAATTCCATTAATTGATGGAATTTTTTATTCAATATATAATATGAAAGATCTTTTTTAAATAAGATCAATAAGAAATAAAACGTTTAAGATATGAATTAAATCACAAGTATAAGTTATACTACAATATTGAATATAAATTCCATGAGATAAGTTTACTATATGAACTAAAAACCAATTGATAAAAACTAGAAATTTACAATAAATAAATCTACCATTTTCAAGATAATTTTAAACATAATCAATAAAAATAACTTCTAATTAGTACTATTATAATTGAATAAAATAATTTATCTATATAACGTAATTGTTATGGGCTTTCTATATTTTATCCTATTTACAATTTTTGAAAATAATCAACATGAATATCAAATATTTAACTCATTTATTTCCTATAATTATTTTAAAGAAGTCTTGGCAAGTGATGAGGAGGAGAACGATGAAAAAGATTTGCTAGAACAAAAGATTTGCAATAAACTCTTAGAGGTAGAAACATGTGAAAAAGGAAAAGAAGAGACACCAATAGAAAAGGATGAATTAACCAAAGAAGAGATTCAAGAGGAGGCAATCAAAAAGAAATATTTAGAACCAGTTGAAAAAAAATCTCTACAAAACTCAGGAACAATTACTGTCAAAATAATGAATTATGATACAGGAGAACCTCTTTCAAATGCCACATTCAAGATTTCTCCCAATCCATTTACATTAAACAACTCTCTTGTTATACATGATAATAATAAATCGGTGGATTTTAATTCGTCTAATGGAATAATATTTTTAAATAATGTAAAATTTGCATCATACGTCATAAATGAAACTAAAGGACCAGAGAATTTTGTTCCACTGTTAATAAAAAATAGAGTTACAGTTCATGAAACCAATCCAAATGCAATGATAACTATTGAAAATAAAGATACAAAAATACCCTTTAAAGGAAAAGCAAATGTATCTACAGAATTAAATGCTGAAGCACTTAAGACATTTATTTCAAAAGGTGCCTTAGTAAATGGAAAAAAAATAGACAGGGTTAATGAAATGCCTGGAGGATTTATACAATCTGTGGAAGAATTGAAATCTTTAAAACAGCCAAAAGAAATAATATTTGGAACATCTGCTTCAGTCACTTCTACTGCGTCACAACTCTTCAAATCCTATGCTATTCCTAATTATCCTGCTCCTACACCAGAAATAGCTGTAGAGAGTATATACATTCCGCCTATTTTTTTTATAAAGCAAGATAATTCTAATAATAATTTCATTCTTACTCCTGTAATTGGAAAGATATTTTCTAATATGTCCTTATTAATTAATGAAGCTTTCTCAACTGAATCTAATATCACTAGTGTTGAAAGGCTAGAGATGAAATTTGCAAAACAAGCAACTAATGTAGGATTCAGTTTTGGAACTTCAGATAGTATTCCTAAAAACCTTGATCTTCCCACTTTACCTATTGATAAAATTGCGTTATTCTTAAATATAGATTATATTCTTAGTGATGAGTTAACAAACATAGATTTCGCTAATCCAAAATCATTCATATCATCACCTTTGAGTTATATAACTATAGACAAGTCTCTTAATACTGATAAATTAAAAGACGGATGTCCAGATGTTTTATTATATGCCTATAACGAGATAACTCAACAATGGGATACAATAGATACACTTCAAAGATACAAATTATTTGATACCGAGGACAAATGTGGTTATCTTATAAAATTACAACATTTCTCAAAATTCGCTGTTGGAGGCATACAACCTACCAGTTGACTAGACATTAAACTGAACTAGAGTAAATTTTTAACATCATCAAGAAATCACCATTCTTTTTATATTAATTCCAGTTTTTGCAATATGTCAGTGTTCTTGGAATCTTCTCTTATCTTTTGCAATAGTGAATACCAAGTCAGCTACAGGAAGAAAATACATCTTTAATCTGAAAATATCGGTATACCGGAATACATAAAGTTTTTAAAAAAAGTTAACAAAAAATACGTTATTAGGATATAGAATACTTACAAATCCGGCTCTGTAGAAACCATCATAGCTAGCAACATTCTACCATCAATTATTGAACAAACAACAATCCAAATATGTTAGACTAGCAGATCAACTATTACGTATTTTAAAACACTGCAGAATTCCATTGTA
>JANWKP010000134.1 GCA_025451315.1 Nitrososphaerales archaeon
AAAGTAGATAAATACATTTGTGAAATGTGTCAAGACCAATTTAAAGACATTTCCCAATTTGAGTCACATCGAAAGAATAAACATTCTGGTTCAATAGGTATTTAATAATTGAACTTTAATAATATCAAATTTAGTCAAATATTACGAGCATGACTCAATTTTACAAACTTTTTGTTGAATGTATATCGGAATGGTCAAAAAAAGCAGAACAGTGTGACAGCAATGAATGTCTTGAAGAGTGTAGAAAAGGATTACTGGATAATCTTGATAAAATATTTCCGTCTTCAAAGGATGTAGAATTTGAAACGGATAAAGTAAACTATATCCTCTCATCAATGTTTTTTTTATCAAATCGATTAGCTAAAGCTTCAATTGGCTTGGCCCAATTGGACAAATCGCTAGAAAATCTTAAACAAGTGGGTAACTTGAGCCTTGAAAATAGGGAAAATAATGAGACTTACAACAAATTTATCAATGATTTAAATGAAATACTGGAAAAGTATTTCTAAAATTTATGGACTACTCTTTTACATTAACCTAAAAAGCATTTCCAAACAGATTGGGATATTCTAAAGATATCTCTAAATGAAAAAACGATAAAATTAATCAATTAATAAATTAATCTATTAACCTTTTACAATTATTATATTGGTCTAAAACACTATCTACTTTATAAGAAAATCGTTAAATTGTTAAAAATATATGCACTTTCTATTATTCTTCAAGTTACAAAGTATATTGCTATTATGATTTTAAATCCGAAATAAATTCTAGATTATACAAAATCTAAAGATCCATAGTACTCCAATCTGATAAATCATAAAAATATATCTTGAATTCCGTTTTATCTTTTTTCTCGACTGAGATTTTAATGGAATCATTTAGAATTTTTTCATAATGATCTACTAGTTGAAAGATTGGTTGTAGCGTTGCAACTACTGGAAGAGCACCGTCTATAAATGACTTGTTTTTTAGTTTTGTAATAGCTGAACCTTTTATTCGAGGCAACTTTGAACTTGCTTTAATTTGAATATATAATAAAATTAAATCCTTTTTTGCCATCAGATCAGCTGGACCTCTACTACCTTTTGATAATTTGACTTCCCATCCTTTGGAGAGAAGATATAGCGCTATAATGAATTCTGCGTCTCGTCCAAATTGACTTGGGGAGTAGGATCTTTTATTCAGATAATAAATAAAACTGGACTATCATATTATAGTATCTTATAAAAATTTTTTATAGTTTTTCACATTGTTATTTTTTTCTTTTTTCTGAAATTTCATCGATAATTTTCTTATGCTTTGCTAAATTCAAGCCACAATAACTAAGAAGTTTAGTTTGATTGAGTTCACCATACTCTGCTAGAATAACCAGGATATCCTTTATGATAAATGTCTTATCTCTGTACTCGTGGACCAGTTTTGTTCCCTCTAAACAGATTCAGGTTTGTATAAGTGATTTTTATTTATCAAAACTAAACAATTTAGTAATCAATTCGGTGATATATTATATTTATTACATATCTTTTTTTTATTAAATTCTTGTCGGCCTTCTTTCTAAAATTTGCATGCAGAGTAAGAATTTCGATGTTTGTAAAAGTACTTATTCATTACTAAGCCTAAAGGATAGAAACATTAAAAATTGTATAAGGTATATAAAATATTGTTGGGGTTGCCTAAATAAATAACTAAGGCTTTCTAGCTTTTATCAATACAAGAATCGCAACAGCACCCATCATTCCTCCCAGAATTAAGAGTACTTGTATTGGGAATCCACCAGTTGCAGTAGTGGTTCCTGATGGCCCTGTGGGACTAACATAAGCAATTTCTGCATTACTGATCTTTTTAATTTGTGCAAAACCTGAGATTTGTATCTGTGCACTGGGTGGTGGATCGGACGATTTTATGTTAACCTTTGAACCATCAACGGTAGTAGATATCGAACTTTCTTTAGCTGCATGTGTTCCTTCCCTGAAACTACTTTCTCCAAGAGAGAACACTGATACTACTTTGGATTCACCCTCTTCTGATGCATACCCAGCTCCTGCCGCAGATGCTTGACTCCCAGTTGGATCAAAGAGGAAATGCCATCTGTCCATCGGGAAACCAATTTCTTCATAGTCTAGGAGTGGAGTGTCAAAGATTTTCTTACTTTGTTCCACAGATTCTAGCTTTTGAGCAACTTCTGGATAGAGGGCTTTAACTGGACCTATGGGATAATTGATATCAAATTCACCATATTTAGGGACAGTTACGGTTAAAGGGCCTTGTACAACAACACTTCTCCAATCGAGATCAAGTGCTTTATTAGAGGTGCTATTTGAAGGAAGTACATAATTTGTAATATGTGGAGCAAATTTTATCTTGTACGATATTTGAGCTCTATCTTCATCTCCTCTTATTTGTGCGGTATACTCTAATTTTGAATTATTAAGCTGGATAAGACTTTGTTTCTGTTTTAAAATAGCTTCGTTAACAGTATTTTGTAATTCCTTCATACCTTGAGTAGTAGAATTTAAAGTAAACGTTATTCTCTCATTTGTTCCATTAAATACTTTAGCCAATGCGCTTCCAGGTTCATAAAGTAAAGTTATAAACCTGACGCTAGTAAAGATGGGATCAGCTGCATCCCGTACAGGTAAAAGAAAAACTTCCATCTGTGAGGCAAATGATTGAGAAATAGCAGTAGGAATCAAAATCAATCCCATTATCCAACAGGATAAAACGACCCTTCCGTTCACATTTGAGACATGATTTTTGTCGAATATAACCTTATTGTTATTTTTATTGTATTTTAAGAGAAGTAAATCTAATTAATACTAAAAAAATATAATATTAATCGAAAATTTTACATTATCTCTATTCTCTAAAAAATTATTTGATAACAGTCATAGCAGGTGGGACAGGTTCCATAAAAATTATTCGTGGACTAGCCAGTTGTACTACTAAATTATCAATTATTTCAAATATTGGTGACAATTTTTGGTTTAATGGCTTGTATATATGTCCAGATATCGACACCTGCATTTATGGATTAGCAGGTATACTTGACAAAGAACGTGGATGGGGAATTAAAAATGACACTTTTCGCTATCTTGATTGTATGAAATTATTAGGATTGGATCACTGGTTTAAAATTGGTGACATGGATTTTGTTACTCATTTTATCAGGACAAAAATGCTTTCAAAAGGTTTCTCTTTATCGAGAATAACAAAATGGATTGCACGTAACCAGTACCATATAAATAATAATATAATTCCAGTTTCCGATACTCATGTAGAAACAAGAATAGTTACGAATAAGGGAGATATGAATATTCAAGAGTTTTGGGTGAAAAATAAAGCAAAGCCTAGAGTATTAGATGTTTATTACAAGAATATCAAAAAAGCAAAATGCAACAATGATGCATTGAGAATCATCCGATCATCTGATATCATTATTATTGCTCCAGCTAATCCTATCTCAAGTATCTCACCAATTCTCTCCATGCCTCAAATCAAGGCAGAACTGATTAAGCAAAGAGATAAAATAGTTGCAATATCTCCAATTATAGGAAATAAAGCAATAAGTGGACCAGCTGTAAAATACCTTCAAGCTAAAGGGATAGAATCTTCTGTACTAGGGATTGCTAAATTTTATTCCCAGTTAGCTTCTAAAATAGTTATAGATAAATCAGATTCTAATTTTTCCAAAGATATAAAGAAATTGGATGTTTCTAGTTTTGAAACCAATATTATGATGAATAATGCAAAGGAAGAAACCAGATTGGCAAGCTTCATTTTAAAGGTAATGAATTATCAATGAGAATAGCTGCGGTCATTCCGATGAAAAAACTTGACTTAGCCAAATCCAGATTATCAAATATTTTATCACCTCAACAACGAAAAAATCTTGCAATGTATCTTTTGGATGCTACAATAAAAGAGCTAAAAGAATCAAATTTCATCTCTGAAATCATAATAGTTTCCAGTGATAAAGCAGTTAAAAAATACTCATATCTAAACAATCTAAAATTTATTCAGGACTTTGATGAAGGTGTTAATCATGCAGTTATTTTAGCAGATCGTTATTGTATTAATAATGATATAAACGCTAACGTTGTAATTCCACAAGACCTACCATTTATTTCAGCCAAAGAAATAGATGAAATTTGTACTATATCAAATAAATATGATAAATGTATCATTATATGCCCATCAAAACGATTTGATGGTACAAATGTATTATTCAGAAAACCACCTGATGTAATTAAGACGTTTTATGATGATAATAGTTACATGAACCATTTAAAAGAAGCTCATAAATTTCAAATTCCTATTGAATCCTTAGATATAGTCAACCTCAGATTTGACATCGATACTAAAGAGGATTTACTAGAATTATTGCCACTAGAGAACTGGAATTTTGTTTTAAAAGATTTTGATATAAACTGATTAAGCAACCAAATTTCTTTGTGCAATTTGTCATTTCCAATATTCTTTTTCACTTTGTGCAATAATGAATTTCAATTATAAAATGGAAAATAGTAACGATAAAGGTAAATTTTTACTTTATTTCAAGTTAACTATATTAAGTCTATACTCCAACTCCAAAGCATGAAAGCAGCTGTTTTTAGGGAATATAATAAAGATCCTACACAGGTAGTCAAGATCGAAGATATCGATACTCCAAAATTAAAACCTAACGAAGTTATGATTAAAGTGGAATCAGCATCCTATAATTATAACGATTTATGGGCAATTTGGGGAGATCCTGTAAAGACCCCTTTACCTCATATTTCTGGAAGTGATGTCGCCGGACCTGTAGTAGAAGTAGGTGAAGATGTAACCAAATTTAGGACAGGTGATAGAGTTGTTTCACATTCCAACCTTAGTTGTAGAGTCTGTGATAAGTGTACTGCAGGAAGAGAATATGATTGTGATGAAAGAAATATTTGGGGATTTCAAACTGGACCATTATGGGGTGGATTCGCACAATATACTCATTTACCAGAAGTTAACGTTGCAAAGATACCTGATTCTGTCTCATTCGACGATGCAGCTGCTATCTCTATGGTAGGAATGACAGCATGGCACATGTTGGTCGGACGAGCAAAAATAAAACCAGGACAAACCGTTCTAATAATGGGAGGAACTAGTGGTGTTGGCATGGCAGGAATTCAAATTGCAAAATTATATAATTGCGATGTTATTGCCACTGCCGGAAATCAGGAAAAAATGGATACTTGTATCAAGTTAGGAGCTGACCAAGTTGTAAATCATAGAGAACAAGATTGGCACAAAAAAGTTAGAAATCTAACAAATAAGCAAGGCGTAGATATTGTTTTTGAACATATAGGTAAAGCAGTTTTTCCTCAGGAGGTCTCATTATTAAAAATGGATGGAACATTAGTTACATGCGGTGCAACTACTGGTTATGATGCAACACTTGATCTTCGGTATTTGTTCTTTAAAGGTACTAATCTATTAGGTTCTACCCAAGGAACAAAATCAGAATTAGAGGATGTAATTTATTGGACAGGAAAAGGAAAAATTAAGCCCCTTATCGCGACAAAATTACCATTCTCTGAAATGGTCAAGGGTCATGTTATGATGGCAAATGCCGATCAAATTGGTAAAATACTAACTAATCCCCAAGAACTGTAATAATTTCTTTTTTTACTTATTATTTTTAACTTGTGATAGTTAATGATGTTTAGAACATTATTATTTATACCAGGAAATAATAAGAGATTTCTAGAGAAATCGAGGCTGCTTTATCCTGATATTTTATGTTTAGATCTGGAGGATTCAGTACCTATTTCTGAAAAATCTATAGCAAGAGAGATGATTATCCAATCTCTTTCAACTAATAACCATAGTTTAAATCGTATTAACATCAATATTAATAATAAAATTGATAATGCGAATAACAAGCATAAAGATTTGCCTCAACTTTTTGTTAGAATAAATTCCTTCGAATCTGAACTTTATGAACAAGATTTAGAATCTGTAATTTGTAACCGTTTGGATGGAATCGTAATTCCAAAAGTAAATTCAGACTCCGAACTGGAAAAAATAACTGAAATAACTGAAACCCTAGAAAAAAAAAGAAATGTACAAAAAATAATCAGGTTAATTCCATCCATAGAATCCTCTCAAGGAGTAGTAAATTCTTATCATATTGCAAAATATAATTCAAGAATCTGTTCTCTCTTGTTTGGTGTTTTTGATTATTTGTATGATATGAAATTAGATTATGAGAATGAAGGATTAGAATATAGTTATGCTAGAGCAAAAATACCAGTGGATGCAAGAGCTGCAGGAATTCCAGCTTTGGATTCTATATGGCAGAAAGTAGATGATTTAGATGGTCTCCAACGAGATGCTAAAACTGCCAAAAAACTTGGTTATGCCGGTAAAAGTATTATCCACCCTAAGCATATAGAACCTGTTCATAATGTATTTGTACCATCACAAAATGAAATTGAATGGGCAAAAAAAGTTATTTCAACATTGAATGAAATCCAACAACATGGAGATAAACGTGGTGCCTTTAAGGTTGATGGTAAAATGATAGATGCTGTACACTTTAAACAGGCAAAACTTATTCTTGACTTTATTACAAAGGACGAATAAACAGTTTGGTTAACTTTCATATCACGATAGAAAAGATTTATTTCTATACATAAATTGAATATCTTATAATGGGTATTTTGCCAATAGATTCGGGTAGATATGGTAGCAAAGATATTAAAGATATTTTTGAAGAACAAAAACGGCTGGACTTTATTCTTGAATTTGAAGCAGCAACTGCACTTGCCCAATCCAATGTTGGAATAATCCCATTAGATGCAGCCAAAGAGATCACCAGTCTCGCCAAATCAGGAAAAATCACGTTAAAGAGAACCAAAGAGTTGGAGTCTACTACAGATCATGATATGGCTGCAGTAGTAAATGCTTTAAGTGAACAGTGTTCTCCCAATACAAAGCCATGGGTACATTTTGGCTTGACAAGTAATGACATTATAGATACCACAACTTCAATGCAATTAAGAGCATCACTGTTAATTATTGAACCTAAAATTAAAAAATTAGCAGAAATTTTATCTAAGAAAGCTGTCGAATTCAAACTTCAACCTGCAGTTGGAAGAACACATGGTCAACATGCAAGTATTATTCCTTTTGGATTAAAATTTGCGGTTTGGGCAATGGAAATGGTAAAACACGTAGAAAGGATAAAGGAAGGAAAAAAGCGGTTTTTGATTTGTAAAACCCTGGGAGTCGTTGGAACTGGATCATTAATGGGTGATAAAGCATTGGAGGTCCAACAAATCGTCGCGAAATTATTGGATCTACATCCAATAGAGGCTGCGACACAAGTAATACCAAGAGAGCGATTGGCAGAAGCCCAATTTCTTATTGCATTGATAGGCACTTCATTAGACAAAATTGCAATTGAAATCAGAAATTTACAGCGAACAGAGATAGATGAAGTTGCAGAATCTTTTAAAAGTGGGCAAATGGGAAGTAGTGCAGTCCCTGTAAAGAAGAACCCAATTAAGAGTGAAAGAGTATCTTCTTTAGCAAAACTTTTGAGATCTCTTCTTAGTGTTTCTATGGAAAATATTTGTCTCTGGCATGAACGCGATTTATCAAATTCGGCAAATGAACGATTTACTATACCAATGGGGATAATACTTTTGGATGAAATGTTAACGACCATGATAAAAGTTATAAAAAATATATTTGTAAATGTTGAAAAAGTATCTTCAAATATTAATATTACAAAGGGACAGATTTACGCTGAATTCATTTTGGAATCCCTAGTACGTAAAGGTATACCCAGAATTGAAGCATATATGGATATTCAGAGAGTCGCTTTTCAAGCAAAGGATAATGGTAAACAGTTCATACAAGCAATAAAGGACGATACTGTTCTTTCAAAATATTTCTCTGAAATGGAATTGAACGACCTTTTCAATCCAGAACAGCATTTTGCTTCTGGAATTAAGATAATTGAAAAGGTATCTTCAACTGTTTGCACTGAATTATCAACATCCGATTAAAATATAATCTTATTTAATAGAAAAAATGTACTTGGAAAAATGATATTTAATGATGAATTTTAGTCAATAATTTTGTTTTTATATCTTTATC
>JANWKP010000135.1 GCA_025451315.1 Nitrososphaerales archaeon
ATAAAGTGTGTAATTTATTAAGAGCAAATATATTATTTGGATCATGTTTAATAGCATCATTATAGCTTTTTTCTGCTGCATTGTAATTTCCTAGTGTCATAAATATATCACCATTTTTGATTATTGTATCTATAACAAAATGTGGATTTTTTTCTATTACTAAATTAAAAAGCTGAATTGCCTCATCATATTTTCCAAGTTTCTCGAGTGTATTACCTTTTTCGTTTAAAGCTTCTATAGTTCTAGGATTTGTCTCTATTGATTTATAGTATTTTATAACTTGTTTATCTGTTAATTCTTGTCCACTTCTTTTTAGTTTTTCTTTGTATTTGTCGAGTCCTAATACTCTATCATAGCATTCAATAGCTTTCTCGTATTCGTCTAAATTGAAAAGTAATACTCCTTTATTTAACCAAGCATTGAAGTTATTTGGATCTATTGATATTACTCTATCATAATATATTATAGCTTCCTCGTATTTATGTAAGTTTTGAAATTCTTTGGCTTTTTCATTCATATTATTTATTTCATTTAAATATGCTTCTGAAACTTTCTTGTAATACTGTTGGGATTCTTCATATCTCTCCAATCTATCTAATGCATCACCTTTTGAGTTTAAGGCTTCAATATTTTCAGGATCTATCTCTATTACTCTATCATAACAGTTTATAGCTTCCTTATATTCCCCAAGTCTCTCAAAGGCTAAGCCCTTTGCATTAAGTGTATCGATATTCTCAGGATCTATCTCTATTACTCTATCATAACAGTTTATAGCTTTCTCGTATTCACTTAAATTGCTAAGAGCGAGCCCTTTATTATAAAATGCAATGATATTTTGCGGATCTTTTTCTAATACCTGTTCATAGGATTTTATAGCTTCCTGAAATTTCCCCAAATAATTAAGAGCATTACCTTTAAGATTCCAAACAGGAAAATAATCCGGATCTATCTCTATTACTCTATCATAGGATTTTATAGCTTTCTCGTATTCGCCTAAATTACTAAGAGCGAGCCCTTTATTATACCATGAATCTATATTACGAGGATTAAGTTCTATAGATTTATCTGAACAAACTATTGATTTGTCATACATAGACCTTAATTTGGACTTTGCATATTCTGACTTTGACTTTTCGTAAAAGAACTTAAAATGATTTCCTCTAATTATTAGATCTTTGGCAAGCTTGTTCCATTCTTTATCATCCTTCGAGTTACTTTCTATATTGCGAATATCTAAATGTAAAGTTTCATCTTCCGTAGCAAGTTCATCAAAATTAAATTGTGCCATTACAATCACCTGAATTCAATTGGCTTTGGTTCTCCTTTCAGTATCGAATACTGTTCTGAGTTGGTTAGTTAACACTTTTAATTTTGGGTCGTCTTGACTTTCAAATTTGGTATTTTGTCTAACATGTGAAGTTATATACAATAAAGCTTTAATGTAATAGTCTGAAAGAGTAACTAATTTGTTAAAGGACAAGTCATAAATTAGATTAGGTAACTCACCTTCATAGAAGTTGTCACGAATTTCATTAATCCTTTCTGAAGCAACCATAATGTTACTATCTAACCAGTTAAGGGTAGGCGTTTTGTACATTTCTAATGATTTGTCTATTAAACCTTGAAGTCTAGGTATCTCTGGATGATCATCCTTTAAACTAATTAATTCTTTAACTTTTTTGGCTGCATCTTGTAACGAAAACATAGCTACAAGATTAGTTCTAATGTCTGGTTTTGCAGCTAATTTTTCTGCCTCATTGATTAATTTTTTTATTCTGGCTTCAAATATTCCTTGGGATAGTGCAATTTTTATATTGTCAAAGTTTGATGCTTCAGCAATAGAATATATCGGTTTTTGTTTTCCTTCTTTGGTCATTTGATCTTCTATATGTTTTCTAAGGCTTTCTATACTGATAATACCAGTACGAGAATCTGCTGCACTTCCCTCTAATCCTTCTATTAGGTAATAAGAAAATACTCCATGGCTGTGTGGAGAATTATTTTTACCATGTATACAATCATTTTTTTCTCTTGAAACTTTATTGGGTTCACTGGATGCTATAATGATTTTACCTTGGCCTCGGGCAGATGATTCTGATGATTCAATCATGTTTTCTATATTGATTGCAAAGAGATTCTTTTTATTTTCTTGGTCTTGAGGAGCCATCATAGTCATAGGCTTAGGTGCCATCTTAGATTTCGATGTATCTGTTGTTACTATTCCAGCATAGCAACAATCAAGAATGATAATTGTATTTGATATATTTTTAGTATTATAAATGGCTTTTTTCAATTCTGCCATATTTATACCAGAAATAATTGGATCATTTGGATGATAATCATAAGGTGCAATATATCCATCCTTTGTTGTTTCATCTGGAATACCATGTCCAGAAAAATAAAAAGTGACAAGATCATACTTATCGTCTTTTCGAAAGATATCACTAACTGCCGTTAAAATATTTCTTCGAGTTGCATCAGGTCCTACTAAATAATGATTATTAGAAATCTCAAAATTACCAAATTCAATAAGCATATCTCTTATTTCTTCTGCATCATTCTCTGCTCCTTCCAATTCTGGAATTATAGGATCTGATTGATATTTATTAATACCAATAATTATCGCTTTGCGACTTCCCTTTTCGTTTTCATTTGCCAAAAACTAAAGTATCACCTCTCCTCTTTTTCATTCATTAAAGATTTATTACAAATAATGTTTGTGCAATTTGTTACTAATAAAATAGATACAGTTATATTTTTAAGATAACTTTTGAATCTAACTACAAAAGAATAATTGCAGGATGAATCTTTTACCATTTTATATTCTCATTAAAATATAAGATAACCCAATCCTAGTTTCCTTTTGTTCATTTTCTTCTACTTGGAGGAAACTTAACCCTAATTCTTTTGGTAATCGAATTCCTGGCAAATAAAAATTCTTTAAAAATGATAGCTTGTCTTTCAAGCTATCACTGTTCAAAATTTTAATCGGATAATACCTTAATAAGTCTTGTATAATTGGTTCCAAAATATTTCTAGACGACCATTCACTTATCCACAAACCTACTGCAAACTCGGGAGTAACCATTCTTATTTCATCATGAAATGGTGTTTGATCATCTAATCTGAATATACTATTGTCGGTAATTGTGATATCTGATCTTCCATGTAACATGTTTGCAAAGGAATATCTCATATCAATCTCTCCATCTTCATAGTCAAAATAGAACATTTGAGATCGTGGTGAAAGAGATGAATCCGATACTAACATTCCTTCCCATTTTCCAATGAGTTCTTTTTCATTTGGTTTATGACTTAGCTCATCACTATTGAACAATGTCAATAAATCTTGTTTTGTAAGAAAATCTACATCATATATTTTTGACATACTAAAACTGAATAATTCTCTTCCTCTTCCAAATTGACCCAAAAAAGCTTTTCCAAGAATTGTATTTTCATCAACTATTTTTAGCAAGTCATATGCATTAGAAAATGGAAAATCTTGATATTCAAGATGAACTACTTTACCATACCCAGGTACCTGTTTTTCACTTGCAATACTTTTAGCATTTATTACTTGAGTTTCAAATGGATGAGTTACTCCTTCAATTCTGTTATTTTTATATCCAAATCTTTTATAAAAGCCTCCAAAATATCTTAATGCAGTAGTAATTGCATCTACATCTCGTCCATAAAATCCCTTCCAATATATATTATTATAAATTTGAAGAGTTTTTGGATTAAATTTCCAATTTTTGCCTACAATTATTTTGTCTTCATCTGAATTAACTAATGATTGTAACAGTTTTTCATTATGATCGACTACGGCAAACTGCTCTGAAATTTGTTCTGTTTTACAGTATCTTGGCTGTGTTATATGGCATATGTTTCCCAAACTTTTAGAGATGTCTTGAGACTTCCAATTTTTAATAATTTTATTTGCAGTTATGGTAGCAAGTGCCATTACAGTTAACTGCGGATTAACTCCAAGTGCAGTAGGAAAAACACTTGCATCACATACATATAGATTATCAAACCCAAATACTTTACAATTAGAATCAACTACACATTCATTTTCGTTTTCTCCCATTCTATTACCACCTTGAGGATGTGCAGAACCAAGCATGAGGCCATCAGGATTATTACGTACTGCATCTTTTAGTTTTGGAATATCAGCTTTAGTTCCTATCTCATAGGCATCTATATGAGACGTAATTATTGCTTTTGCGCCTATGTTAAACCACATTCTAGATAGAATACTCATACCTCTAGCCATATCTTCAATTGTTTGCTCAGATAAATTGTAAATAACTTTTGGATTTCCATTATATGAAATCAAAACTTTTCCTACTGAATCATCTCTGGACATTATACCAGCCATGGTATAACGATTATAATTTTGCATCATTCTTTTATGATCCAAACCCATACTAGGTATCGCTAGAGCCATTTGAAAAATAGGCAGAAAAATACTCTCAATTAAAAATCCTCCTTTTTGTACACCATTAGTTACACCAAATTCATGGCAGGTATAAGACATAGGTATACCTCTATTTCCATGAATTTCTTCATCAAAAAGTCCCATAACAAAAGGTGCTGGATGTAATGCTAATCCCATGCCAACATTATTACCGCCTATATTTGATTTTTGCAATAAATTAGATGATGCAATAGCTCCAGTTGATACAATGATAACCTTTGCATTAATACGTATTCTATAAGTTTCCAAACCATTTGAATCTACAAATGTCGCATTTACTCCATCGGCTATTCCATTTTCGGAAGTGATTAGATCAGCACGACAATTACAATATACTTTATAATTTATTTTTTCATTGACTAGTGCATCATGAATATAGGTTACTAACATGCTTTGTTTAGTATCATAATGACAACCAAGGTGACAAAAACCACATTTCACACAGGATTTAAGAGATTTATCAGATATAGAAGGTCCACAATTTCTCCGATTTTTATAATGATGCTGAATTAAGTTACCTTGATATAGAAATTTCCCACAAGCCTCTCTAAGTTTTTTAGCATTAGTATTTAGTTCATCTTCAGTAACCTCTTTAACGTTTATTCGCTCTGAAACCTCATCATTTGCTTTATCCCATTCATCCGTTGTAATTACAACTCCCATTCTCTGCCATTGTTCAATAACTATTTGAGGAATTCTAAAACAAACTGCATCATTTATAACTGTAGAGCCACCCAAACATGACCCCTGTGCTATAGCAATTCTTAGATTAGATGTAAAATTTGCACCAGCATTCTTCCATAAAAGGGGGATCATATCTGCCTCTCTTTGATTCATAGATTCACCATCGTAATATCCACCTTTTTCCAAGATAACTACAGATTTCCCAGATTCTGCAAGTTTGGTTCCCAAGATTGCGCCAGCTGCACCAGAACCAATAATACATACATCTACATCGCATACAATATCAGAATTAATTAATTTATAATTTTCTGTACGGTGTTCAAATTTTTCGATTCCATAAATACAATTAGTCATTGTGTTAGCTCCCAGGTTAATCTGTGATTATGATCAGGTGATTTCAGGGGATACCGTGGGACCTGTGGACCATCATATCCAATTCGTTTCCAAGTACTCTCATTAGTATAATTTACCCATGCATTAATAGAACTAGTTAATAGCTGAAAATTCCGTGCAGCATTACTATTATTTAATGTAGTAACATCACCAAGAGATGAAAATGCTGATAGAATTCTTTGGCTATTATTTGAATAGATGTCAGTTGAAGTACTTAATAATCTTATTTTATTTTCTATTAAATCAAGGGGAATAGTAATTGGTATTTCAATGACTTCTGTTGTCTTATTTTTACGATTAGCATCAATCTTAATAACCTCAGTTTTGTAAATTATTTGTCCTGTTTCACTACTTCTTAATATTAAATAGATTTCTGGACTCTTCTCTAACCAATTATCGCTAAAGGTTGAGTTATCAAAAGTAATTTTAAATGAACCATCAGAATTTGTCCAAGCAGATCCCAAAAGATCATCATTATAGTCCTCGAAAAATTGTTGGTCACTATCCATAGCTTGAATTTTTAATTTAGTGAAAAAATCTGTTTTAATACCAGTTATCTCTCCTTTAATAGAGTAAATTGTCACACACATACCAACTGAGATCAAATATATAATTATTTTTGTCTATTTTACAAAATCTAATAAAATATTATTTTAATGACTAATTTATTTCAAATTAAAAATTGTTTTTCCATGATAAATTTTTTATATTACTGAAAATCTCTTCATGATAATGATTAATTGTAGTTTAAAATTTGTAAATGCTTCATATGATAATAATATTGTTAAAGTTAAGTACATTCCTTTTTCAATCTCTACTATTAAATTATTGATCCAAAATGAGGAATATTTGGATGTTGATATTCTCATAAAACCTTTGAGATTTCAAAATGATGATGATTTTTGTGGGGGATTTGATGATGAGAAAAGAGGACTTCGAATTATTTGGGGGGGAGGTCAGGAAAATGGTTTACAAACGATAGTCAAAGAAAATGATAAAAAACATTTATTTCTTTTTGTATTTCCTTCAGATAACTTCAAACTATTGGATTATAATTTAACACTACAAGTTAATAAAACTATAGTAGGATCTAACCAACCAAACATGAGGGAAGAAATAGTTATTAAATTATCTCCAATTCAAAATGTACAATTATTAGAAAATATTGCTCATCAAAAAATAAGAAATAATTCTGAAATTGCTGAAATAACTTTTAATGGTAACTTAGTCTGTTCATATTATCCAAGATGGTACCCTGAATTATTTAATTTAATTGCCAATATTAATAATTATTACCAATTCGATCCTACTATTTCAAATATATCCCTCAAACTTTTAAAAAAGTCTCAAGGATCTGATAAAGATAGAATATTGTTAAATTTTAAGGAAAAAGAAATAGCTATAATAGAAGGGGATATGGATGGTGCAAATTATCATATAGATTTGTTCAAATTTAATAATGCCTTTATAATAAGAATCTGGTTGTTATGGATTAGTAAAAAACAATTTCATGATAAAAATAATCTTGAACCATTACAACGTGATGTACATTCTAGAGGAATATTTGATAATCCTGAATTGCCAGATTTTGAAAGATTTGATATTATAGTTTCTTCATTAAATGGCAATATTTTAGCAGTCTGTACTGATTTTCACTGGCAAGAGTACTGGTATAAATTAAGAGATGATTATACAAATATGATAGGAGTAGTTGCAAAATTATTTCATCCAGTAGATGAGTCGTTATCACGCTTATGTAATCGCCATTTCGTAGATAATAAATATGAAAATATTATTAGAGATTTAAGAAAAATAGTATCGTTATCAGAAAATTTTGACTTAAATCCTAACTTAATATATTTGCAAGGAGAACAAATAGAAGAATCAATACAAAATAGAGAAAGAATACCGGTTCCACGTGGAAAAAATTTTTTTAGAAGTCATGTACCATATGTACGAAATGGAAGTATATTATCAAATATGATTTCACATATTGTAGATAAATCACAGTAACTGATCGTCAAATATATTTATTTAATGATTATTGTCAATTCAAATCAAACGTAAATAAATAAAATTACCAATTGTGAAAATATGTATGAACTTTCATGAAAATCACTTTAAATAAATAATTCATCTTTATATCATTTCAATGATTGTGATCTTTTTAATATTTTTAAAATATCATGTGTTCAGATTTATAGTTAAAACTATAAAATAAACTTTTTCGGCGCCGAAAAATTAATATGAATTTAAATTTTTAGATTAGAATCTAGCAATTTTTCATAAGTTGAAAAATAAAGATTTATTTTCTTATTTTATATAAAAATAATGTTTAAGGAATAGGAATATTCTTTATGATTAATTTTTTAAAAGAATTTCAGGAATATCATTGAAAAAATAAATATAATATAAAAAAAACATAGTTATTTTTGAGTAAAGTATGATATACATGTAAAAAAGATGTTTATATATATTATCATCTCAATACGAGGTCTCTATAATTACATATCATTCCATAAAAATGATAAATTTTTCTTGTGAGGTAACTATAATGAGATTTCTTAATATGTTTAAAAATAGTTGCTCCTACCTATTGTATAATATATTTAATTGATCAAAATTAT
>JANWKP010000136.1 GCA_025451315.1 Nitrososphaerales archaeon
CAGGAATATTTGGTTTTCCAAAAGATAGATGTGCTAATATTCTTTTAGATGAATCTATAAAGTTTTTACAAAATAATAATACATCTCTTCAAACAATAGAATTTTGTATAATAGATGATGAAACACTTTTTCATTTTAGAATTAAGTTTACAAAACTAAAGCAAGAAAAATTTCTCTAACATTCAAATGATAATTTAGACGTATTTTTTATATACTGGGTATAATAGCTCTAGATTTGCCTAAGCTGTCTATATATTCAGCAATCCCATCAATTTCAAGAACCCAATGGTCTACAGTAGACTGGGATCTATTAATACTAGATATAAAATATATTTTATCTTTATTTTTTTAATGCTATTATTTTAAATTTCTATTTAATTTTGATATGATTACATTTTACTTCAAAATTTTGTTTTTTTTTTTTGTTATTTTATAATGTCATTCTTAACTTAATTATAGCAACAAAATAAATTATATTGAATTAGGAAGAAATATTAGTTAACAAAAAATCTATATAAAAAAAATTTATATATTACTATTTTTATCAAACATTATGAGCAATCAAACTAGAACAATAACTTTAAGAAATGGAACAAATTTAACTGCATCCATAAATGGTCAAGATATAGAATTGAGCTATTCTGATGGAAGAAGTGACATAATTCCACAAAGAGAACCAAGTGATCATGTATCCAGCAAATTAAACATATCTGATAGTGGCGGATTTCTAGGAACAGTAAAAATTCATAACTTAATGCAAGGTCGTGATGATTCCATAGCACTAGCTTATTCAGATGAGCAATCATTAAATAACTATATTGTATGTCTTTGCGATAAACGCGTCGGTGAAGAATGGCAAGTTTGTGAAGATCCAATTGCACAAACGAATATTACAATTAACAATGTTGCATTAACCATTCAAGATGATAATACACATCCATCTGGTTGGAAGTTTCTTATGACTGTAACTGGCACTAAGGATAATAGCCCATACCGAGAACAAAGAGGACATTAGTTTACTTAACTATTTTTTAACTCTTCAATCACCGATTTATACACTTAATTTATTGTTATAATTTTATTGTGTTAATAGTTATTTTGTATTAAAATAATATGGCACAACATCATGTTCTCGAGTACCATTAAATATATACGCAGCTATATCCCAATAGTTATCATTTTCAGAATTAGATCTACTTGTTAAGAAATCACCTATTAAATAACTAGTACATCCTTTTTGAAACCTTGGGCTTTGATTACAGTTTTCAAAAAAGATAGGTAGTGTTGAAGTATTGTTTATTAAAGACATCATGTCCCATTTTGTAGAATTAATTAGCTTTCCAAAAGCTACTCCAATAGGAACATCATTATTGTTCCCATAAAAGGATACAATACCTATTTCTCCATTAATATTTGGCGAAGTTGAACCCATTAACCAAGAATAATTAGGGTTAATTATATACGTCCTTTTGTAAGATTCTTTATTAATAGATCCATCTTTGTTTAATTCAAATATTGCTCCATCTATATAGGTATTATATGTAGTTTTATTATCCTTTACAGTGGGATATATTGCATTCCAAAGAAAGCCAATTGTATTATTTCCTTTCCATCCTGCAGTAATTATAGATTCCATATCAATACACCAAAATGCGAATTCTTTACTATCACACTGTTTTCCATTACTATCAATTTTATAGTATGGATCAACATTAACTACACTTTCAAAAAACTGATTTTCTTTTTCTGACCAAGAATAAATTAATATTTTATCTTGATATAATGTTGCCCAATATAATATATTGGATGAACCTTGTATAGGTACAAACACATGTCTGTGTAAGATCGATCCATATTCATACGAGGTAAAATTATTATTGCTTAATTGATTCAAAGGAATTCTGAAGATGAATGCATAATTAGGATTCTCTGAAACAGGATTGTAAGAATTAGTATTTGCTTTAGAAGAATCTACTGGTATATATATTACATTACTTGTTATATATAAAAATTTATTTCCTAAACTAATTTCAGGAAAATCTAATTTATAATATTTTTTAAGATTTATTTTTAGAATTTCGGTAGGGTATATAGTATACATGTGCCATGAATAAGTATCATTTGAAATTCCTATTGTGATTTTATTAGCTGTGGAATTAATAGTCCTATAAAGATCTTGAGGAATCTCTCCTTGACGGTACCAAATAAAAATATCATTTCTCTCATCATAGATAACTCGTTGATCACAACAAAATTTATGAATTTGTGGTTTATGTATATTTTCAAAATCATAATATGGATCAAGAAATTCCCATGTTTGTCCACCATCAGTAGATCTAGCAGCATAATAGTTTCCAACGTAAAAAATCAAATTTCCTTTAGTAGCTACACTTGGTTCATTTATAGATCCGAGGTTTTCTTTAGGGATATTATTTACAATACTTTTTTTAATAATAGTATCATATTTGAGTGGATGAAATTTAGTATAATTTATATCTTTTATCAAGGACACATTCATTGGATTTGCTTCTTGATCAGAATTATTGATATTTATATTCTTTAGGGTATCATTATTAGTGATATTTATACTCTTGAGTATATTATTATTGCAAATAGTAGTATTAATAAGAAATTCGCATTTATATTTAACATTTATTATACCGTTATTTGTGGGGATACCAAATAAATCAGAAAGAAAGAAAGAAAAAGAAAATAAAAAGAAAATAAAAAGAAAATAAAAAAGCAGAGTTTTCAATAGATAATATAATATATTCAATAATTTAAATATTTTTATATTCTAAATCCAGAATGGCAAATTAGATAAAAGAAATAAATTATATAATTGATATTTTTTTATTTGATGTTCAAAAAAAAATATTATTTATTACAGAGAAAGAAGTAGTAGTGGATATCTTCTACTTTTCTAATTTTTCCTAATTTTAGAAATGGTTTTAATTTAATTCATACATACGTTATTCTTAATATAATCAAAATGGCTATGTTAACTTAACGGATTAGATTTAGCTGAATGCTCTATTTCTTATCTAGTATGCAAATTAGATTTGAAAGAAACAGAACATCCACAATTGTAATTATGTATTATTTGTATTTGTACTTTCTTGGTTTGAGTTTAAGAGATACATCCAAAGCACTAACAATTTTTAAGGATCAGAAAAGAAGTTACGTGTCTGTCTAGAATCGGATTCAGAGGTTTGCAGAGTATCGGATCTACAAAAGGAAAAGAATCTCTGCTTTCATAATAGAAGAAACTGTTATTCAAATTGGAAATCGTCAGTATTGGTTATGGTTTTGTATTGAACCAATACATAGTTCAGTGCCTTGAATCTACATTTCAGAGGAGAGAAATATGCTTATTGCTAAAAAATTCACTAGATCATTAGTTGAGAAATATGGAAAATATACAGTGGACACGATGATGGTACTCGGTATTATGAAGCATGTAAGATACTGAAATTAAAACATTATTTACCTTCACATTTACCATTAGAGAAAAATCTTATCGAAAGAGTAATACAGTATTTTAAAGATAGAGTTGAATCTTCCGATACTATCACTCATGCAATAGTAAAAGAAGAGATTGTAATAATGGTCATGTGTATAACTGAGTAGAACTATTTGTATCAATGTACAATAATACTCTAGTAGCAAAGAATAATCCAGTTCAAATAATAAAGGAGGTGATATTATTTTCTTAACTTAACACAGCCAATCAAAATAATATTATGATCTAATTAGGTTAAAGCTAATAAATAATAATTTTGAATTGCAAATGTATTGAACTTCATATGATATTTAAAATCTTTATATTAAAATAAAAATTAATAAAGACCTAAAAAAATTAATGTATAAAATATATTTAAAATCGACTCTCTCCAAAAAACAATTCAAATCTAAGATATAATAACTTATTAAATCAAAATGTTTAAAGTTAAAATTACTTCTTTCTTTTTAATTCTTTTAAAATGTTATCTATGTATATTTTTAATTCTTTATCTTTTAGTTCTATATCTTTTTCAGGAACTTCCAAAAGATTGTGTTTCTTAACTATGTGAGTAACTGTCAATTGAAGTTCCTTTTCCATTTCTGCTTTTCCTAAAATATCTAATAATTTTGATTCAAAAGCAAAATTATTGATATATTTTCGAACAGCAATATTTGCGGAAACATGTAAAGCGGAATTGTAAATTCCTATCAATGTTAAAAACGTAGCAATAGGTAAAATGGTTATGGTTGCCAGGCCAAATGGTGGATATGAAGTAAGTGTAAGATTGTTGGCTTGATTGCTAGCAAATATAAGAAGTATTCCCATTCCGGAAAAAATAATAAATCTTTTTAAATCCTTATCAAAATTAATAAGCCGAGAGATATTCCAAAATAATATTGCAAATGTCAATCCACCGATAGGTTGACTCAAAGAGTTTAAAATTATTACAATAATTAATAATGAAATAGGATCAAAGTCTAAAGAATAAAGTAAGGGATTAAAAATAAGATTAAATTGAACTATAATAAAATAAATTAATGGAAGGGTAATAATTGTCCATAATGCCATTGTCCGTAATGGATTTACTTTATAGTTATTTACCAAGAGTAATGAAGATAACCACATGAATATAAAAGATAAAATAGATGATACTTTGTATATATTATCTAATATTATATACTTGCTAATAGATATATCAATTACACCGCCGACATATTCTCGTATGTAGTTTGGCCTATCATTAATTTTCAAAGAAGAATGAATAGAATTCACAATTAAACTAGTAATTATTAACGTTATTGAAATAAAATAGAATAAGACGATTAAATTGTGTTTAAGATTAAACCATGAAATAAAGATTATGCAGAGATCAATAATAAATATTAAAGCAATACAATAATTAGTTAATGTAATAATTATTAACAGTATTTTGTCATAATGATTTGAAAATAACATTTGATATGTAATAAACCCAATTAGGCTAGCCGTTATAACAATTCCAACTACAAAAATTAAATAAAATCTTTGAACATTTATTCTAGTTTTCTCTTTAAAGAAATTTTTAAAATAAGTTATAAGAATAAATTGAACAAACAAACACAAAAACGAAAGTATAAAGAAAAATATTATTTTGTCTGTGATTGAAATTAAATTTTTATATACATTCTCTACAATCTTTATCAATAATGTATCAAGTATTAAACAAAAAAGAACTATAGAGATCATAAATATAAATAATTTTTGATTGAAAGTAATATTATATTTCAATTTCCTTGCCTAATCTAAATAAATTTAGAGATAATCTTTTTTATTAGTATTTTCTTTATTTCATTGTGAAATCATTTTACTATAGTGCAGTAATATTTTCATTAATCTTAATATTATCACTAAATTCTAATTCTGTATTTAGTATTAGCCCTATCGAAATTTTTCCGCCAGACTCGAAACCATTTGGTCTATCATACGAAGAACATGCAATAAATTACTGGAAATGGCAGGCATCTTTGCCTATAGACAGGAGTCCTTATAAAGATAATGCGGAATGTGGAACTGGTCAAACTGATTTGAATTCTTCAATATTTTATCTAAGTGGTGGTGGTGGGGGATTTCATGAGCGCACGTGTAATGTTCCACTAGGTAAGGCTGTTTTAATCCCATTAATTCACATAAACTTGTCCGACAAGGAAGTTCCCAATACTAGCATGGAAGAAATAGATAAATTAGTAAAGTTTGATCATGATCATGTAACAACTTTATATTTAGAAATAAATGGGAAAAAAATAATAGATGAAAAATACGATTTAGGAATAATTCTTGCAACAGATTCAAAAGCTGCAGAATATAGAACACATACAAAAATATTTGATATTGTATTTCCAGAAAATGCTATTTTTGGTGTCTCATCTGGTCCAGCAAAAGCTATAGCTGATGGATTTTATATCATAACCAAACCACTGGAAAAAGGAACTTATGATGTCATATTCAAAGGAAGTATTTTTTGTAGAGGCGATACAAGTTCTATCAATTATGAATTGTACAAAAGGATATTAGGAGATTGTTTACAAACTCCTTTTGCTCAAGATATGAGATACAAATTAATAGTTGAATGATAGTTCAAAATTCTTTCCTTCTCTCGATTGTGAATATGATTATAGAAATGTATCTATCTTAGTTTCTGAAATAAATTTAGGAATATAGCATTTTTTAAAAATAGAGTTGAACGATTACTTTTTTATATAAGTCACTGTAGATTGTGAAACATAACAATAACATAGTTCAAATTATATAATAATCTATAACTTACAACAAATATTTTCATTCTAAAATTGAATAAATACAAAAGAATATCTTAATCGCATTCAAATAATAATGCACTGTATTTTCACTCATTAGAAACATTCTTTATTATTGCATGGTATGAACTTTTAAAGATGTAGAGATGATGTCTCCAATTGAATTTTCACTTCAAGTTATACTAGTATCTACTTCTGGAGTCTTGTCTCCTGGTCCTTTATTTTTTATTAATATTCTATACGGAAGTAAGTACGGATCTTTTGTAGGATTAAAAATAGCATCAGGACATGCTATAGTAGAATTTCCTTTAATCATAGCCCTCTCATATGGTCTCTATTCATTTTCTTATACTTCGCATGTATCAGATATAATATTCAAGTTTATAGGATTAACCGGAGGGATTTTTTTAATATTATTTTCAATTTTACA
>JANWKP010000137.1 GCA_025451315.1 Nitrososphaerales archaeon
CAAAGCGTTACTGAAGATGCAAAAGTCAAAATTAAACACCAAGGAAATTGTATTGTTGAAGCATCAGATGAGATACCAAGAACAATAGCAAATTGTCCATATAATGTTAATGATACCTTAGTAATTACCTATAAACCCCAACGACCATCAATAGAGAATTATGAGTCTAAATAAAAGATAATTAATTGTTCTCATTTCGTTTAATAGGGATTGGGAAATGAATATTTATAAAAACTAGTTTATCATAAAGAAATATTTAGTCGATAATCTTTTTTATAAAAAAAAAGATATACTGTTATACTCTACTCTTTATTAATATTAGGACTCTAAATAACAACAATTATTCAAAATTTTAGTTTTGGACTGTTAAGGTTTAAATTTTTTATTTATGATCAATTTTAGTTTAGTCCTATAAATAAAACTAAAACCTATGCATATTATTATCGATAATGCAATTACACTATAAATAATAATTGAATTTGCACTACTAATTTTATTAACAATACCGTCTGTATCTAACTGAAAGGTGACAATAAGGGGATTATTTTCGTATTTTTCATGACCAGCAATTTTGGTTAGTAATGATAATGAATATTTTCCTTCATGTTTAAAAACATAGGGATAACTCATATCGGCAAACGAATAAAATTTGTATGGAACTTGGTGAACTATTTTATTAGTATTTTTATCCATTATTATTAAAGATACAAAGGTATTCCCTACATCATTTCCATTTTCTTGAACATTCAAATTCAAAAGAGTAGCATCATCATTTACTTTTGGGTTTTTAGGATAGGGAAGAAATCCTATTTGATAACCATCATTCTCTATGAACACTGCATTAGGAGTTCCAGGAAAAATATGAGCATATGCTAAATTAATAATTTCATCACCACGAAAAGAATGTTCATAAGAGAATATTGTAAAAGATATAATTAATACAAATAACAACAAAAAATACTTTTTCTTGATCATTTTATCTACTTCTTTTTTTGGTTAAAAGATATTACTTACAGTATAACATTATTTTTAACTTTAACTTAATATCTCTTGACATATGAGCATAAGTTGATTCAATACTACTAAAAAATCAAATTAAAATAAAAAAAAATATATTATTATAACCAAAGAAGGTGGCAGAGACTTTTCATTTTTCATAAGGAATTTAGGCAAAATTGTTATTTTAACCTACAAATTAAGTGAAAATTTTGTGCTTTTTATTGTGTCGTTTCTATTCCAAATTTAATATATTCTGGGGTGATAGGTTGAAATAGTATCCCTTGAATGCCTACTTCTCCAATAAAGTTGCCGATTGAATTAAATTTATGAGAGGCAGGTTCAACTCCCCAAGCAGAATGTGTTAAAGAATTTTTATATAAAACTTTATCGTCATCTAAACCCTTTATGGTAAATGAATAATCTATATGTTCCTGATTTTTACTGCTTTTTTTATCTATAAATATTATTTTAAAAATGGCTTTCCCGCCGGATTTAATAGTAGAAGGTGTCCAACTTATATATAGATCAATATCATTTTCAAAACTCTTCTTTACAGTTTTGATATCATCTGTAACAATTATTTTTCCTTTCATCCATGGGTATTTTATTGATTGAAAAAGATATTCTCCTTCTTCTTTAAATTTATAATTAAAATATTCTTTTGGTTTGATATTTTCTGATTCTGCAACTATAGTTTTATTAATATCATTAGACATAATCTGTATTTTGTGAAGAATATTATCAGCATTATACCATTTTATTTCTTCTCCTGTGCTAATAGGATATTCTGTTATGTCAAAAAATCGATACCTGCTAGAATCACTTGACCCGGGGACTATTGTTATGATTTCTTCTGCATTAGCAAAATGCGAATAGCAAGAAAATAAAAAGAACAAAATTGAACAATAAAAGAACACTTTTGTCATTTTATTGACTTGAAAATACTTATCATTGCTATGAAATTTGAGAAATGAGGACATCGATATATTATACTCTTGAAACACAATATTATTAATTATACTTTAGGTTAGTTATATCATCATTGAAACTTTCATTAGTTTAATGAAATCTTCAAATAAAATACTTATTCTGCTTACTCAGAGATAAGAATAATAATAATAAATATAGAAATAAGATTATTAGAAAATCAGGTTTTATTACTAATACTGTTATTATTGTAACAAGTATTTCAATTATTACCTTATCATTTATTATTATCCTATTTCTAGACAATTCAGGTAAATATAATTTATTATCAACTATCATATCGTTAAGTTCTTTCAATAACGATAAAGAAAATAATAAAAATAATCAGAAAAATATCTCATCTAACAGTAATGAAAATGAAAATAATGAATATTATCAAAGAGGTTCAATAGGTAATGATGATTCTTCTGAAGGTAAACAAGTCCGCGAAGAATTTAAACAACATCTATGTGGATCTTCTTTTGAAAAAATATCAGACTATATAGTAGAATATTCTATTCCTTATCCTTGTTCTCAACCTGTTGGTATAGCTATTGATAAAAATGACAGTGCATGGATTGCTGCCACATGGATGGGTCATCTGATAGTGTTTGATCCAAGAAATGGTTATTTTACTGAATTCATAGAAATACCAAATTGGAAAACTAAAGGACTATTTGGTTCAATGGTATGGGGAATGAATTTTGATAAATATGGGAACTTATGGTTTACAGATGAGGTTAACAATGCTATTTGGAGATATTTTGTAAGTGAACATAAATTTGAAATGTATAAAGTACCTACAAGAGGAGCTTATCCTGCATTTATAGAATTTGATTCTGAAGGCAATGTATGGTTTTCTGAAATCTTTGGTAAAAAACTTGGTGTATTATACCCCACATTTAGTAGAAAATAATACATCCAAGGGAATAAGTGAATATGAATTTGAAGATCTCTTGCAACATAAAATAACAAGTATGGGACCAGTATCAATAAGTAATGATGATACAAATGATAAAAATGACATTGTATGGTTTAGTGCTGTTGACTATCCATATAACGGTTCTATCATAAACTATAATACAACTAGTAAAAAATTCAATGTTTTTGAATTATCAAAAGAAGCGGGTATTCCAATAAGTATTATTGAAGATGATAGAGGAATACTTTGGATAAATGATCATGCCACCAGTATTTTCTTTACATTTAATACAAATACAAATCAAATAAAAAAATATTCTACATCATTGCCATCTACACGGATTACCAGTTCACTTCCATATTTTAATGAATATCGAGATGGAAAATTATGGTTTAACGAACATGAAGGAAATGCGATAGGTTATTTTGATCCCAAAAGTGATACTATGGTTGAGTATCATATCCCGACAAGAAGCAAAATTTGGGGAAATACATCCAATCCATTGAAATTTGCAATAGATCATAGAGGGTCGATTTATTTTACCGAATGGACAGAAAATAAAATAGGAATTCTCAAATCAAACAGCATTAATAAAATACCTCTTTTCATGAATGTTTCTGAAAATGTAATTGAATTAAATAGTAAAAAAGAGGACAAAGGGGAGATAATACATATATCTTTATACAATACTAAAATGAACAATTATTCAAAAACAGATTTACCAAAATTCGAAGTTGATGACGGTAAAGTAGAAATGTTTGTTTCCTCCTCTATTTCCAAATCTGGACAACTATGGAATATCACTAGCAATTTTAGCAATGACAAATTTTTATTATCTGACATTTCTTCTGATATTCCATACAATTTAACTCTTGAAATAAAACCTGAAAAAAATCTAATTCCAGGTAATTATACGTTAACAGTTAGCGCAAGATATGAAAACACAATAACATATTCAAAGATAATAGATATGATAATACTATGACTAAATTATTAATTTTTTTTGGTTAGTAGTTCAAGTTAATTTTCTATTATAATATATATTAATGATAAAATTCTTATTACATTTAAATTACTAAAATTTAAAGTATGTCTATTTTGAATTTCACATTTTTTTGATTCACCGTGATATAACATTTATACACATTAAGATATAAAAAAAGATTTAGTTCAAATATCCTCATCTTATTTGAAATGTAGTGATTCTTGCACGCCTCACTATACAACTGATACCTCTTTGAGAGGGTACAAAATTCATTCCTACTAATCTTACTACTTGATACTGCTCTGATTATTATTCGAAATTTGGAGTATTATTGATTTTATTGTACACATATCATGAAATACCAAATATTATAAAAATTAATTTATAAAACTCATTTTTTAGAATGATTAACTATTAATTTACATAGTGCATAAACGATATAGTTTAAAAAAAAGTAATTGAGATGATTTAGGAATAATATGTTATATTGTTAAATTAGAGAAATTTGTTAAGATTTTTTATTAGAGATTATAAAATAAAACCTTCAATTCAATAATGTTATAATAATGATATGATATTTACTTTCAATATGCTACAAGTAAAGATTGGTAGAAATGTAGTTAATTTTGGTCTTATAGTAGTTGATATGCAAAATGGTTTTGTAAGTAGTGAAGGTTCGTATGGTAAATTAGGTATGAACATAGAATATTATCAAAAAGTAATTCCGAAAATTAAGGAATTAATTAATTTTTGCAGAAACGAAAAGATTCCAATTTTTTATACAGAAGCAATACGTGAACCAAGTGGAATTGATTTACTGCTTCATGTACATAATATTCTTCCAAGAACAAGAGAAGAAAGACTTCAAAATAAGAATATACCAATTTGTGTACGAGGAACATGGGATGCACAAACAATTGATGAAATTAAACCAACAGAAGAAGATCATGTAATATTAAAAAGACGTGATTCGGCATTTCAAGATACAGAATTAAGGATGTGGCTAAACACTTTAAAGATAAATACATTGATATTTTGTGGAGTAGATACATCAATTTGTGTGGAGACTTCTTTAAGAGATGGATTTAATATTGGCTATGATGCAATATTGGTTTCAGATGCTACTGCTTCAGGAATAAACAAGCATTATGATACAACAATAGAAAGAATTAGAGATTATTATGGGATTGTTACAGATTTAAGTGATTTGCAAAAAATGATAAAGAAATTAGAACAGATTAATAGCGGTGAAATCGAATATGATATCAAGTCTGACGAAAGCGTAAGCGAATTTCTTGAAAAACACAAATTAATAGACCTAAGAAAAGAAGTATAGGAAATCACTTATTGAAGGAGGAGATTATCTATTTTGTTTTCATATATACAAGACTTAATCTATTAGAGAACTTTAAATAATTCTTATATCAGGCGATCAATTATTTTCAAAAGTACTTGTTCCTATAGATGGTTCAGAACCCTCTTTTCATGCAGCTCGAGTCGGTATTAACATTACTAATAAATTTAATTCAAAATTCAATAAAACCATTATCAAGTAATGAAGATTTCAATCAAAGATTTAAATCTCTTCCAGAAGAAACTGAATTAACAAGAATTAAGCAAGATTATATAATAGAATATGATGAGGTAGTTGCCTATCATAAATTAATACATATTGCAGAAATGACAGATTTACCACAACCTAATGATATTATACCTCTACTAAAAGAAAGTATGCAAGAAGAAGAATCAATGGCATACTGGTTTCAAGTACACGTGACATTAATACTTGAAATCCTATGGCCCAAGCTGATAAATTCCCCAATAAAGCGAAGTCAAGACTTTCTTCTTAATTATGCTGGTTCTAAAATTCCACTTATTATAATGTATGCTGATCTGGTTGGATCGACTAATTTGAGTATGACTTTATCCGTAGAAAATCTTATTGCATTAATAAGAGCTTTTACTCATGAACTTTCAAATGTTGTAGAAAGATATAATGGTTATGTTCTAAAATATGTAGGGGATTCAGTAATTTCTTTTTTTCCTTTTCTCGTTGACAACAAATATCAGGTATGCAAGAATTCAATTGAATGTGCAAAGTCAATTATAGATGTAATCAATACAGAAATAAATATAATTTTACATGAAAAATATGGTTATCCAGAACTATTTGTAAAAATAGGTATAGATGAAGGAGAAAATGTTGTAATTCAATATGGATATGAAAGAAACTCACTAATAGATATATTAGGATACAATATGAATGTTGCAGCAAAGATAACTTCTCTAACTACTGCAAATAGTATATCCATTGGGGAAAATATGTATCGTTTATTAGATCATAGACAACAATTAGAATTTCATGAGTTGAAAATATCTATCAACAATTGGAAATATATCAATCGCGATACGAAAGAACCTTACAAAATTTACAAGATAAAGTAAATTTATATGTGTAAAAAAATTGGACAAACTGAACTTTTCAAAAATAGTATTCTTATCAAGTACCCAAACGTTTTGGAAGACCTACAAATTGTGGAAAGAAATAATGTGTGAATAAAGAAGGATGTAGCGATCATTTTCCAATTTGATTAATCATTCAAGAAAATAGTATATAATAGATTGTTAATAATGAATTATCCTTTTTTATTTTAAGTTGATTCTATAAAATTTATCGAGCGTGAATTTGGTATTCAGACACTGTTTTTCCCTGGACACACAGAAGGACACGTCATATTTTATAGTCCTAATCAAGGTGGCTTGCTACTTACCGGTGATGCCGCGATGGGCACTACTGCAAATCAGGCTGAGGCAGGATTAGAACGCTTGATTCGACCACCGATCGACTTCAATGTAGATGATGCTAAACTACGCGAGCAATGGCTAGTCTTTGATTTTAATCTACCATTCTCAATAGTGCTACCATTTCATGGGACCGGATATATTGATGGTCGGAAAGAAGATCTTAATGCAATTATGCGAACATTGATACGTCAAGAACCAACAGAAGGATTATTGGGATAATATATAGAAACGAACTGAATCGTTTGTCATTATTATTTAGACATTTGATTAATTACTTTATTCGTCTGTAGTTCTCCATCTTTTATTGAATTCTTTATGATTTCTACTGAAAATTCAGCATTTTCATAAAGATTAGAATCTTTTTCTTCTCTAGTTATATAATAAGTTTTCTTAATTTCTGCACCATGGTTTTCTGATATTCTTTTATATCTTTTACGAATTCTTTCAAAATTCCTTATATCTTCTTTGTTTTGCGAATTAAAATTATGTTCAAGCATATTATAAAGATCATTTATTAGCTTCAAATAAACTGTAAAAGCTTTTGACATTTTTATATTATGCATTGTTTTGTCACTAAACAAAATGTCACGTGTTCTGTGTTCTACCTCAAACAAATTGGCAGGTAAATTATCAATATTTTTTGGATAATTTTCAACTAGAAAGATCTGTTTATTCTTTATTGGAGAAGCGTCAATGACTTCTCTTAATGGGGTATTACTAAGCAAACTGCCATCCCATGCATACACACCTCCCTCTACTTCTACCCATTGAAAATAGTATTTAGGATAAGCAGTTGCAGCAAGTAGATGTTTTGGAGTTATTTGTTGCTTTGAACTATCAAATGCTAATGGTTCTGCTGTCAAGACATTCACTGCAGTTATTATTAAACGGCTATTAGGATTACCATTGGGTTGTAGTTTGTTGAAATCAACATATTTTTCTAATATTTTTATTAGTGGAGAATGATCGTATAAATATGTCCATTTATTAGGAGTAAAATATTCTGGATCGGTGAAAGCATACTGAGGACTCCAGCGTGGGATAAAGACCTTATTATTTCCAAAAAATGCTGA
>JANWKP010000138.1 GCA_025451315.1 Nitrososphaerales archaeon
TAATATAACTAGTGGAAGTAAAACGATATAAATCAACGTAGTCAATACTTTGTTAAATAAGGAATTATAGAAAATATTAATTCTAACCCACAACTATATTGGAAAATAAATCAGTTTAAATTCCGAATTAACTCGACATTCTTATTTATTGTAGGATGCATAGGATTACAATACAAGAGTATTATTATGAAGGGAGCCGAAAGTTTCTATTATCTGAGCATCTAATCTATAATGAGTTAATTTGCTAATCGCAGATCCTGTGGTAAAGGTAGAGACATTTATATAATATCCCTACTGAAAAACATACTTTTCAAAGAAAAATCATACATTTGAATTGAATTTTCTTATTATAGAAAAAGTATAAATGATGCAAAGGCACAAGAGTTATATTTTAATTGAAAAACTATAAAAATTTTAAAGAAAAATCTTCTATTTTTAAACCTTTTCTAATCGCTATTCAAAAAATTTATTATAACAAAGGCGAACTTTCAAAATTCTATATAGTTGGCGGAATTGGACTAGTAATAAACTACGTAATATCTTATTTCTTTTTTACTTATTTTCACCTCGATCATATTCAATCGAGTATATTTGGAATAATAGTTTCATTATCTTCTAATTTTATGCTTAATAAAATTTGGACTTTTCAGGATAGAAATATGAAATATAATATAATATTAAAACAATATTTAAAATATTTTATTTTTAATTCTGTGGGAGTGATAATACAATTATCACTAGTATATGGATTCGGAAAGACTAATCTTGATTATGGTTGGATAATCATAATCGCGATCTCTGTTGCATCTATTCTAAATTATATTGTTAATAAAAAATTTACCTTTAAGAATAGAAAAGAAGTTGTAGATATACGAAATCGATTTTGGAATTAAAATGTATTATAATTTTAGTTTATAAAATAGTGATATCTTGAGTTATCAAGTTTGATTGATTTCACAATCAAGTTTAAAGAAAAGTATTATTAATAAAAATCTAATCCAGTCAGATAGAATTTATCCCCTCCAAAATAATAGAAAATTTCGATTTGATCTAGTATTAGGATCTTCTTTTGGTTATTTTTTTTATTACAATGAATTAAATTCATAGTGAAAAGTATTATTTAAATTTTAAGTTAAAGGTGGCAAAAATGTATGTAAGATAATGGGAAGAAAGAAAGAATTTATGTTAATTAATAGAAACAAGGGTTAGATTTTAATCGAGCATCAATTGACATTATTTCCTGTTAAATTTATGATTTCGGATTAATGATATAGTGTTGTAAGTTTATTTTGTAATTTCTTATGAAACCATACCAAAAAATAAATCCAATTTTCTATAATAATATTTCCTAGTAGGATAGGTTATTAAGATAAAAATATTACATTGATAGAAATGCTAAAAAACGCCCCGAGTGGATGGAAAATTCTTGAATCTGAACGAAACGTTTATTCTAATGAATATCTTCAACTATATGAAGATTTATTAGATATCAATGGTATAAAAAAAATATATATAAGAGGAAAAAGAAAAAACTATTCCACAGTAGTCCCATTCCTTTCAATGGATAAAATTTTAATGATTAAAAGTTACAGACATTTAGTTGATTCATATCAATTTGAAATTCCATCTGGATATATAGAGGATAATGAGTCTCCTAAGGATGCTGCAGTTCGAGAATTTCAAGAAGAAACTGGTTATAACGCTAATAAGATTTTATTTGTAGGAGAATATACTTTAGATTATTCTATGTTCGAACAAAAAGGTTACATATTTGCAGCTTATGACCTTGTAAAAAAACAGGAACCACATCTTGGATTAATGGAAAACATAAAAATTGAGTCGTTAACTACAGTTCAGGTCAAGGAAATGCTAACTAATGGAAAAATTTTAAATGCTGCATCGATTGTTGCCTTGTATAGATCGCTTGATTTTCATGAGAAAAATATGAGATAAAAATAGGCTCTGTGAACTTAACGAAAGATCTATAGCTATGAATGCCCTATTCCTAATCTAGTATGCAAATCAGATTTGAAAGAAATAGAACATCCACTATTGTAATTATGTACTCTCTGTATTTGTATTTTCTTGGTCTCAGTTTACGAAAAACTTCCAGAGCATTAGTAATCTTTAAAGATGAGAATAAGAGAAGTTATGTTTCTGTTTGGAATTGGATACAAAGGTTTGGATCCTGTCAAGTCTATAAAAGGAAACTAGTATCTGCTTTTATAATGGATGAAATAGTTATTCAGAATGGTAATCAACACTTTTGGTTATGGATTTGTATAGAACTAGTACACAGTTCTGTGCTTGGAATCTACATTTCAGAGGAGAGAAATATGCTTGTTGCTGAAAGATTCATTAGATCTCTTTTATCCAAATATGGTAAACATACTCTACATACAGATGGAGGTAACTGGTATCCAGAAGCATGTAACGTATGGAGATTGAAACATTATGTATATTCTTCTTTTGAGAAGAGTTTGATGGAAAGAGTCAATCAATCAATATTTTAACGACAGAACCGAGAGTTTTATGACTATGATCCATATATGCAAAATGATTGCAATCTAATTCATGTTTATAACTTGATACAATTCTTTGTTTCTATGTATAATAATACAATATCTAAGAGGAATTATTTTATTAACGAATTGGAGGAAAGAGATGAATATATCTTAAATTAACATAGCCATAAAATAAATTTAATGTTTAAACTCCTTTAAAATCTTTTCAAAAATAATTACACCTTTCGAGATTTCATTTTCCGTAATAATAAGAGGAGGCAATATTCTAATTGTTTTCAGACCTGATGGAATAACTAGTAATTTATTCTTAAAAAGCTTGTATATTATTTTGTCTCGGATCTCTTTTTTAAGAAATTCGACTCCTAACATTAATCCAAGTCCTCTAACATCTATTATTATATTGTGCCTATTTTTTAACTCCATAAGATTTTTTTTCAAAAAATCTCCAGATTTATTTACCCTTTCTAACAATTTTTCTTTAGAAATAATATCAATCGTTTTCATTCCAATAGCCATATCAATTCTGTTACCTCCTCCCCATGTACTAGATAGTACTCCAGGTTTGTGTGGTTCCATTTTTTTATCAAAAATTACAGCCCCTACTTGCAGAGCTTTTCCAATTGTTACTATGTTTGGTTTGATATCATAATGTTGATATGTCCACCATTTTCCTGTTCTTCCTAACCCAGTCTGTACTTCGTCTATAATGAGAGGTATGTCATATTTTCGAGATGCCTTATTGAGATTATTTATAAATTTTTTACTCGCTACATTTACTCCTCCTTCTCCTTGAACTAATTCGGTTATAATAAAAGAAATTTTATTCTCATTAACTATTTTTTGAATAGTGTCTATTTCAGGATCATTATTTGTAATACAAAATTTTATTCTTTTCGTTGGGAATTCAGGAAAATTAGTCTTTTGTACTTCCTTACTAAATGTAAAAGCAAGTGCACCTAAAGTTCGTCCATGAAATGCGTTTATGCAAGAAATACCTGGTAATGGTCCATTTCTTCTGTATGCTATTTTAATTGCATTCTCTACTGCTTCTGCACCACTATTTATAAAAAAAACTTTTGAATTGGAATTGCTAATCGAAAGTAATTTTTCAGCCAGTTGACTATGTTCTTCACAATAAAAATCTTGTCCTGCTATTTTATGTGCGCCTATACCTACATATCTTTTTATAATTTCATTAAGTTCTGGATGACTATATCCTAATGGACAGGAGGCAATATTAGAAGTAAAATCCAAATATCGTTCTCCGTCTACATCTTCAATATAACATCCTTGACCACCCTTAATGACTAAAGGGTAAACAAATGTGGAATTATATACAAGTTTATTTAATTTATTTATTATCGATAAAGATTTTTTCTTTTTCATAAAGTTACCCTGATTAGTTTTATTATTACTAGGCATATGAATCATAATGGTAATTGATAATAAACTGTTTAATAAATACAAGATCTATATTATTTACATGAAGTTTATGAATGAGCTAACGTATGAAAATTATATCAAAAGAAATCAGGAGGATATATTCCATACTAAATTTGATAATGCAATTGAATCTCTAACAAAAGAATTCAATAATGAAGATTACCCCGTTATTATAAATAACGAAAAAATATACACAAGAGATAAATATAAACATATATCTCCAGTTGACCGACGCATTATACTTGGATATGTTTCCAAGATATCAGATCGACTATTAAACGAAGCTATAGATTCATCATTCCAATCATTCAAAGAATGGAGTAAACTTGATTATCGAAAGAGGATCAGAATTCTTAAAAATGTAGCAAATACTATTCGATCTAACAAGTTTCAACTTGCTGCATTATTAATCTTTGAAAATGGCAAAAATAGATACGAATCGATTGCGGATATTGATGAAGCGATAGACTTTATTAACTATTATTGTAGTAACATGATCAAAAATAATGGGTATGTTACTATAAATACATCAATAGAAAGAACCCAAAAAAATATCAGTATTATGAAACCTTATGGAGTGTGGGGAATAATATCTCCTTTTAATTTTCCTGCTGCGATATTTGTAGGTATGAATATAGGAGCGATTATTACAGGAAATACTGCTGTTGCAAAACCTGCAAGTAATACGCCTATAATAGGATACAAAATCGTAGAAATAATGATAGAATCTGGTTTACCACCTGGTGTATTAAATTATATTACTGGCGACGCTGTTAAAATTGGAAAAACAATAATCAAGAGTAAAAAGATCTCGGGCATAGTTTTTACAGGTTCCAAAGATGTTGGATATACTCTTTATAAAAAATCAGCGAATATAAAATCTAGACCTATTATTGCTGAATTAGGCGGAAAAAATCCTACTATTGTTACGATGACTGCCGATTTGAACAGAGCTGCTGAAGGAGTAAGTCGAGCTGCTTTTTCCTATGGGGGACAAAAATGCAGTGCCTGTTCAAGGGTTTATGTTCATAAAAACGTCAAGAAACAATTTATAGAGAGATTAATATTAAATGTGACAAAAATAAATATAGAAAATTCCGATAATAGGAATTGCGATTTAGGACCGTTGATTAACTCTGATGCCTTTCAAAACTTTAAGAAATATGTAGATATAGCCTCACATGAAGGAAAAATTCTCTATGGAGGAAAAATTATGAATGAAGGTGATTTAAAATATGGATATTACGTTACGCCCACAATAGTAGAAGGGGTACCTTTTGATAATGTTCTTGTAAAAAAGGAGTTGTTCTTGCCATTTCTGTGTATTAATGAATTCAATCAATTTTCTGAAGCTCTCAACTTGTGTAATAAGTCTGAATACGGATTAACAGCTGCGATTTATTCGAAGGATAAAAAGGAGATAGATGATTTTGTAAATAATATAGAGGCAGGAGTTGTGTATGTAAATAGACATAAAAGCTCAACTACAGGCGCTCTTGTTGGGAATCAATCTTTTGGAGGCTGGAAAAATTCTGGTATTTCTGGAAAAGGAACAGGTGGAAAATATTATCTTACACAATTCATGCGGGAACAAAGTCAGACTATAGTAGAATAAAACTATAACTTCTAATTTTCTATGCCTAATTGATGCATTTTCTGTGTCTTACCCTTATTTTTTTTGGTCATTATCATAGATTTGAACCTTTTGAAAATAATATACTTATAAATCCATGTATTAAAGAAAATTCTAATGAATATAAAACGACCTATAGGAATCACGATAATTTCTGTCTTAATAATACTTAATGGATCATTCCTATTATTTAGTGGCATATTGACTTTTTTTCTTGCCTCAAATTTTGCTACTCATCTTGATACATTAGATTTGACTTCTTTGATGTTAGCCGAAACAAATAATACTATTTTTAGTAATAATGATCCTAACATAGTCAAAAATTTTAGTTACTTTCTTTATCTTATAGCGGTTATTATAACTTTATTTTCCTTAATTCATTTCATTATAGCCTATGGGCTTTTAAAAGGGAAATCATGGGCGCGACTTACTACTCTAATAATATCTATTATCTCTATAATAGGTAACATTCTATTAATTTTGATAATATTAGGTTTGTTCTTTATAGTTGAATCAATTCCAAGTACACCATCTATATTATTCGGAAATGTTTTAACTATAATAATCAATACTCTAATCATATATTATCTTTTAAGAAAAGAAGTTAAAGATTATTTCACCTATAGGTATCCTAACAGATCCTCATTTTCTTCATCTTTTGATGATCTTCGATAATTAAATAAAGTTAGGATTAACTAAGTTTTGATCTTCATTATTTCACCTTGGACTATTTCTTTTACTTTCTGCTCAATTTTTAGAGAGAATTGTTGAATCTCACTTTTATTTAAATGGGATAAATTATCAACAAATTCTTTTTCCCATACATTTCCTGCTTGGCGTTTCTGGCCACTTGAATCTATAGTATCCCTATTACGAAGTGCGATATGAGAAAAATCATCTTTTAATGAACCGTGAAAATGCCAAATTAATGGTGGGATACTAACAACATCGCCAACTTCAAGTACAATTGTTTCTGTAGATTCAAGATTTTCAATAATATTTTCTTTGAATAAACATAAAATTCCTTTTCCACTAGTAGTAATTAAGATTTGCTCAGTTTCATGAAAGTGTAAAGTAGTTAATGCACCTTTTTTAAAAAATACGTGGTACATTTCATGTTCAACCGAATTATTTTTATTTAAAACTTCTATCATATCGACTTCTCCTCTAAAATAATCCTTATTGACTTCTTTTTTATTGGAGAAATTAATATTTCCTTTAGCCAATATTTTATAGTTAATTTTTAAGTATATAATTCTAAGCATTAAACTGAAAGAGTGGTATTAAAAATAAAATTGAAAAATGTTCCTTTTCATATAATTTTATTACTCACTGTAGATATCTAATCACAACATTCTATTCCTTCTATTGATATAGAATAATCATTGTAAATTTTATTATTTCACTTTGTGAGATTTGAAGGGTAATACTCATATAATATCTTCACTGCGATCTCGATAAGCAAGCAATCGAATAAATATTTCGACACAATATTTAGATACTATTATTTTAAAATTATAACCGTCTGAAGAATATTATGATCTCTTAATACATTATAAAAATTGCTTAAAGTTAAATTATATTCGAAAATTGATGAAAAATATTTGACTTTAATTAGGTATGATATAAATATATAATAAAAACAGTATAAACTAATTCATTCTTATAATAGAATTTCGTCATTTATATAATTTATATTATATATATAATACAAATTGGTTTGGTTCAATAAATTAAAATTTTTCAAGACTTCACTTGCATTATAAAGTTGACAATTTTTAATTATAATTCATTTGAATAACGTATATTTCTAAGTAGTGAAAAATGATCACATAGCCACTATTCTCATGATTTGTAATCAAAAAGTTGAAATAATGATCATTTATCATTGAGTTGATATGCTGTATTCTAACGTTGCAAATTTTAAGGAATCAAATATTGTATTATTAGGAGTACCATATGAATCAATATCAAAGGCATCTAGAAAGGGAACAAGCAACGGACCAAATCAATTCCGAAAAGCACTATTCACATCAGAGAATTTTGAGCGAGCCGGTAAAATTATACCTATATGTCCAATAAAAGGTAGCTTATATAATAAAAAAGTTTTAGATATGGGAAACGTACGACGGGAGAATTTATATGATCAAATTACTAACATTATTTCTAAAAGTAAAATACCAATAGTTATAGGAGGAGATCATTCAATAACTACTACTTCATTACATGCCATAAACAATGTTACTGAAAAAAAAATAAATTTGATTTATTTCGATGCTCATCCAGACTTCGTGACATCCACTAAAGATTACTATGGTTCAGTTGTTAGTGATTCTCTTGATTGTATAGACATTAAAAGAAGCATGTTCATCGGCCTTCGTGCATGTGAAGAAGAAGAGGTATTCAATATTGGACACTATGAAGCAAATATTATTAATCCAATTGACATTCAAGAGTTTGGAGTAAAAAAAGTTCTCAACAAAATCATTGAAATATGTATTAAAAATTCAGATAATAATATTTATATTTCTATAGATTTAGACTGTTTAGATCCTGCATTTGCACCTGGAGTATCGGTTCCAACTCCATGTGGAATTAATCCGCTAGAATTAACATTTTTCATACAACAAATATTAACAAAAACTAAAATAATTGGTTGTGACATAGTGGAACTGTCTCCTTCTTTTGATATTAATAATATTACTGCTAATTTTGCTGCTCGGTTATTTAAAGAAATTTTAGGCTCCCTAATAATATGATCTTAAATTTTTTACTAACAAACTTTATAGTTTAATTATAGATTTACTATGGTTTTAATATATATATATTTATTGCAAAAAAAATTGTTTATTTTATAAAATAAACATCTTCTCAACGAATAAACCAAAAAATAGTATAGTATAATCTTGCTATTACTTCATAAAATAATTATATACTTATTTCTTGGTAATTAAAAAATTAGTTACCTCTGAACCCTGTAAAAAGAAGGGGAATTTTTTTATGTAAATTTTATTTATTCTGGTCACTATTTCAAGATAATGAAATAATCAATTTTAATAACTATTTTCATATACTTGAAGAAGTAATAGAACCATTTAATATGCTCTATAATCACTTCCAAGAATTTCACAGGCGATTTTTAATTCCAAAACTTCATTTGTTCCTTCATATATTGTAGTTGCTCTTGAATCAAGGAAATGTCTTGCAACCCTCGAAGTCTTTTTATAACCTTCTGAGCCAAATATTTGGACTGATCTATTAGCAACATCAACAGAAGCGTTTGTAGCATAATATTTTGCAATTGCTGATAATCTATCGCATTCATTTCGTAGATCGGAATATTTTTTGTTTTTTCGATTAATCTTGAAAACCCATTCATTATCTTCTCTTTTCAAAGTCTCCAAATAGATCTGAAGTTGTTGTCTAACAGTTGCAGCTTTATAAACTAACCATTTTGTACTTTCTAAAGCTACAATTATTTTAGAGATATGTTGTTGTACCAATTGTTTCTTTGCTAATACCGTTCCATGTTGACTTCTAATTTTAGAATATCTTATAGTCTCACTTAAACAATCTTTCATTACTCCAATGGCACCTGCAGCAACACTTAGTCTACCATCTATCAACCCACTAAATGCTATACTTAATCCGTTACCAGTTAATCCGAGCAAATTTTCCTTTGGGATTTTACAATTATTGAACTCTATTATTGCATTCTTGACAGTTAAGAGTCCAATTTTATTTTTAATTTCTTTTATCTTTACTGCTGCGGAATTTAAATCAATAATAAAAGCAGATATTTTTTTATCGCTTCCTTTTTCTTTAGCATAAGTGGTTATGGTTTTTGCAAATGTTCCATTCCCTACCCAGTGTTTTTTTCCAGATAGTATGAATTGATCTCCTCTTTCCTCAAATGTAGTTTCGATTAAGGAGGGGTCACTTCCTGCATTGGGTTCCGTCAACGCAAAACCCATTATATCTATTCCGTTGGTAGTATTAGGAAGGAATTTGTTTTTCTGTTCGTCATTTCCCCAGTTTTGTAATATCATTTGTCCAATAGAGGTATGGCAAGAAAAAAATGTTCTCATAGAACTTCCTTCCTCTCCAATTCTTTCTAATGTAAGCAAATAACTTAAAATATCATATCCTAACCCACCATATTTTTTTGAAATGGGGCAGCCAAGCATTCCTATTTTATTGAAAAAAGGTATAACTTTTTCATTGAGAGATCCTTTTAGATAGCATCTTTCTTCCTCTTCTCTTAATAGCTTGCAAATACCATCGATTTTTTTTAATAAAATTTTCTGATCTTCAGATAAGTCAAATTTCATCTGGGAAAGGTTAGAAAAATGATGATCGTCCTCTTTCATCTGTCAAACTGTATATAAACATATAATAAAATAAATGTTTTAAACAATAATAATAGAAAAATATGATAATCGTAAAAGAATTCTATCTAACCTACTTTCTTTAGGGTATAAAAAAAAAACTTGTTACTTGAAATAAATCGATACTTAAAAATACTGTTTTAAATATAATGAATAAGTTCATAGACTTAATTCTTAGATTTTCGACCCAAACAAACTAATTATCAAATTAAGACGAAAATATTACAACTAATAGACAAAATTTCTTTATTCTATAAAATATTTTTTCATTATTTTTGGCATATCTAGTTTTGTTAACTTATTGAATTCTTGTTGGTGTTCGTTTTTTAAATGGCGTATAGCAAATCTAACCTCTTTATGACATAGTTTGCATTTGGCCTTTCCAAACATGATAGATTAACTCGATAGGCTATACTTAACTTTTGTTATTAACTCATTCGAAGAACGGTTATTCACATCTTTTACACAACTTTTTATCTTTTCTAACGAGCAATTATGTTATAAATAGACTTCTAACGCAATTATACAATAATACTTTTAGCATCATCTCTTTTAAAGTTCTCTAATTTAATAACGATATCATATTCTATAACAAACATTCTCCTAATACAGGATGTGATAATATTTTTGTACTATCTATATGTATCCACTGATTAGACTATTATTTTTCACTTTTTAAATTATTTTTCTGTTCACATCTTTACAGTTTTATTTCTAATAAAATAATTTTATTTGTTTTTCTACATCCAGACGTCTTTCAAGCATTATTATTGGTGTGATGCCTTTTAATGATAGTGTAAGATTTATTTTAATTATTGCTTATATTTATGAAACTTGCAACATTGTGAGATTGATGGGAATGCATGTGTTTCATGTGTCACTAGTAATATTCCATCATTATTTTGTATTTATGGCTAATGGCGCAAATTCTACTCTAACTAAGTAATGATAAATAAATCGGGAGCTAGTAATTTCATCTTTATAAATTCGTAATCAAATCAAGTAATACGTCAGTATACTAGCTTCATTGTAATCCTTCTTGTTCATATGTTATTACTAGTATTAGTTAGCTAAAGGTGTTCGGAATATTTAGGTAGGCAACGACGCGGTATCTATAATTAAGATTTATTGACTTTAAAATAAAAGTTATTCGTCAATAAGTATAGATTATTCTATTCTAAATCATTATTCTCTGATTGGTTTTACCTCACTTACAATTTCATCTTTATCTTCATATTTTCTTTGTTGAGGTAACATTATATATACACAAGCTCCTCCACACATTGTGCATGGAACATTATTTCCTTCATGCTGACCTTGTCTATTATGGATTCTCTCTGCTTCTTCTGGATTGATGGAAAGTTCAATCTGCTTTTGCCAATTTAGAGTTCTCCTTGCTTTTGTGATTTCTCTATCCCATTTGATCGCTTTATCTCTCATCTTTACTAAATCACCAGCATGAGCAGCAATTCTGTAGGCAATTAATCCATCTTTTACATCCTCAACATTGGGCAACGATAGATGTTCTGCTGGAGTTAAATAACATAATAGATCTACGCCTTCTGAAGCTGATATTGCGGCACCTATCGCACTCGCAATATGATCGTATCCTGCTGCAATATCGGTAACTAATGGTCCAAGGACATAATAAGGAACGTCTCCAATTAATGATTTTGCCAATCTTACATTTGCTGCAATTTCATTTAATGGAACATGACCAGGCCCTTCAATCATAACCTGTATATCCTTTTCATGTGCCCTCTTGGATAATCTAGCTACATTTACCATTTCTTGTATTTGGAGCTCATCATGTGAATCCAAAATAGACCCAGGTCTTAAAGCATCTCCCAAGCTAAAAGTTACATCATATTTTTTTGCTATTTCGCACATGTAATCAAAGTGTTGAAAATATGGATTTTCTTTATCGTATTTTAACATCCATGCAGCGGTAATTGTACCCCCTTTGGATACAATACCAGCATGTCTTTTCACCTCTAAAATTCTTTTTGCTATTTCTTTTGTTATACCTGAATGAATAGTAGTATAATCAACCCCATCTTTGACGTGTTTTTCAAATGCATTTAATAAATCGTCTTCAGTTATATTCAAAGGATTTTTGTATTTTTCGACACCATAGGCATAGGCTTGATAAATAGGAACAGTTCCAAAGGTAATTGGTGCTGCCTCTAATAGTTTTTCTCGGATCAAATCTAAATTTCCACCATCAGAAAGATCCATTATAGTATCTCCTCCATATTTGACTGCAACTTTGGCCTTTGAGATTTCTTCGTCTAAATTCTGATATAGGGTAGAGGTTCCAATGTTAACATTAACTTTGGTTTTTAGTCCCTTTCCAATGCCAACAACTTTAATATTTTGTTTTCTAATATTGTTTTTAGGAATAATTACAGAACCATTCGCTACTTTTTGGATTAAGAGATTAATATCTATATCTTCATCTTTTGCAACCTGAACCATTTCCTCTGTCGGAATGCCTCTTCTTGCACTTGTCATCTGGGTACCCATTATTATTCTATTAAATATAGAACAAATGAATATAAAAGAATGTCTACATCTTGTATAGAGAAATTTTTAAAGATGGAATTAACCTTAGTTTATAAAATGCTTGGACACTTTCTAGTTAAATCATAATCTCAGTATAGAAATAACCTTAATAAAAATAAAATAAATTATATACTATGAATTTTTCTATCGATGACGATCATTTTTCCAATAAATACCCTCATTCTTATCATAGAGAGCCTTTCCTGTTAGATAAACTACTTTTTACATTATCTAAAAAATGGATTGCTGGATATAATATAGATGCTGCGTTAAATTATGCTCTTGGTGCGAATAAAAGAGGTTTGAAATGTATTATCAATTACTTGGGAGAGGATTTAAAAAATGTAGAAATGGTGAAAAATACAGTAATTGAATATAAAAATCTTATAAAAAACATGAAAGTATGTGGTATTGAAGGTTCGATTTCAATAAAACCGACACAAATAGGTCTCTCCTTGGATATGAATTTCTGTCTAGACCAATTACTAGAAATAACTTCGATCGCAAAAAAGAACAATATTTTTTTATGGATAGACATGGAATCTTTTGAGAATGTTGAACCGACTATTATTATTTATAAAAAAGTTATTGAAGAAATAGACCAAATCGGTATTGTTCTCCAATCAAATCTTAAAAGAAGCTATTATGATTTGAGTAAGTTATTGATTTATGGCTCAAATATAAGGCTAGTAAAAGGAGCTTATCATGAAAAAGAGATATATGCATTTCAAACTAAACATGAAATTGACAATAATTACATCGAAATGGCTAAACTCTTATTTTCAAAAAAAAATGATCTTAGAGAAAACCAAATTTTTGCCATTGCTACACATGATTCTAACATAATTCAAAAATCACTAGATCTACTTTTTTTATACGATTTTAAAAAAGAGCATTTACAATTCCAATTTCTAAAGGGAATTCGGGAAAAACTTAAAATTAATTTATTATTAAAGGGATTTAATGTTTATGAATACGTACCATACGGTCGAAATTGGCTTCCTTATTCTCTGAGAAGGTTCCGAGAACGAAAAAGCAATGTAATTCTATTATTGCGTTCATTAATTTCCCCTTGATAGAAAATCAAATTATCTATATTTTATAGTCTTGATATTTCCACCATTTGCAGATACTGTCACTCTATCAAAATCCAATTCATCAGGTTCAGGTGTTATAAAAATTCCACTGAATGGTCCAAGATTGCCAAAAGAATGCAGTTTGCCGGTATCACCAAATTGTACCATAATAGCATTGATTTCCTGAGGACTGTTATTGTTTACCTTTATACTTATTGTTTTGATAGAATGCGTAGCATCGTTTCTTTCGATAATTTCTACGTTTAGTCCTGCTCTGGGAATAAAAACTGATAAAACAACTATAGCAACGACCACAATACCAGCAAGCATAATATACTTTATTTTTTTTTTATTTAGTCGTAAAGGTGAAGTTCTACCAGAGTCATTGTCCCATCTTCCCACATTGTAATTTATCGTTACACCATAATAAAGTTCATGATAAAAGTATGGTTTTCAATCCAACTTTTTATTCTCCTTTATGATCTTTTTTAATTAAATAAAATTTAATTAATAACCCTTTGAAATTTATATTGATGCATACTTCCGATGACTCTCAATCAATCTATATTCATGAAATAATGAGTAAAAATGTTGTAAAGATTGGTTATAAAACTTCAGCGTTAGAAATTTCAAAAACCATGGTAAAACAGAGAATTAGTTCAGTAGTCATAATCGATAATCACAATAAAATTATAGGAATTGTAACAGAGAAAGACTTGATAAAAGAAATATGTGCAAAAAATCTTTTGGCAAATACGTTAACTGCAGAGAAAGTAATGTCTTCTCCTTTAATATCAATTAGTAAAAAATCTACAATAAATGATGCTACAAAACTAATGGTTGAAAAAAGAATAAAGCATTTGGCTATTCATGAAAATAACGATATTATTGGAATACTCACTACATACGATCTCATTAAAGTTTTAAGAAATAAAATTAAATCTATGGATTTGGATTCCAATTTATTAGATGCTATATCAATGGCTGATATTCCCTTAGAAGAAGGTGGATTTTCTCTTCCATTATCTGAAGATGAATTAAAATAAATCAAAGCAAGGTGCGGATAGCTTTTTACTAAATATGTTGCTAATACACCTTGAGAATTATTGAAAACATCATACTACAAGTTAATAAAACAATAAATACTTTGGTACATATTTTAAATAATGGTTACCGATAATCACACAGATGAAGAATTAAAAAAATTCTATGATTTTAAAAATATCGCAGTAGTTGGCATGTCAAAAAATGAAGAAAAACCAGCTCATTTTGTACCTAAATATCTAGCAAAAAATGGTTTTAATATTATACCGGTTAATCCCACAACAGATGAAATCTTAGAAAAAAAATCTTACAAACTTGTTTCTGAGATTAAAGAAAATGTTGATATTGTAGATATATTTCGAAAATCAGATGATATTATGCCTGTAGTAGAGGATTTATTAAAGAAAAAAGGAATAAAGTTAATCTGGTTACAAAAAGGTATTTTTAATCAACATGCAGAAGATGTGGCAAAAAAAAATGGAATTGAATTTTTATATAACAGATGTATGCTAGAAGAACATGAACGACTATTTTCAAAAACTTGATTTTTAAAAAAAAACTGTAAAAATTCCTGCAGGAACATGTAACATAATACAATAAAATTGGATACTTGATTTCAATCTTGTGCATTTTAAAAAATTACACATACCCATTTTCATAAATTATTAGTATATTATATAGTACAAATTCATTATATGTTTTAGAATTTTGTGTGTTATAATATTATCTTAAAGATTATAGATTTATAATTAAAATTTCACATGATTGTATTAGTTGCTTGAAAATACCATGAGGTAATTATTGGGTTATCAGAAAACATTTTCTGCAATCTTGAGTCAAGTGATATTTGTTCAATTCATAGACGGTTTCCTAATATTATTAAATGTCATTATTTTTTTTATTTGAGAACTAGCAATTCAAATTAAATAGAATGTATATACATCATCCGGACATATCTAGATACTAAATACTGCTAATTGGAAATTCTTAAAGTTAAATATAACAAGCAAAAAGTGAAAGGATTATTATCCTAATTCTATATTTTTATAGAAATAGGCTATAATATTATCTTTGCTATTTGTAAGCCTACTTCTCATTATTCTCGGAACGATATTTTATTTTCAAAGTAAATCTTTTGTAGGACCTAAACGCACTTTTAAGTATAATAATCTAAATTGGACTATTAATGGATTCATTGTAATCCTTGTAGGAGCAGCTCTGTTAGTAATATTTTTTTTACTTTTATGATGGAAAGAAATAATCGACATAAAAAAATTAGAGTACAATAAGCAATATATCTTTAGTAGCTGCTCTATCCATTTTTACATTACTTTTTAAATAAACATTCTTATTTTCAAGGTTAATGAAACAGTATTCTGTTCCTACTTTATTGAAAAATCATGAAAAATACTTATTTACAATTTTACTCTTAGCAATAATTTCTATAGTGGGATTTACTATAGAAAAAGCATATCCTCAAGTGGAAGATTCCCAATTGAATGGTCCAGCAATGGATTCTCAAAAAACCAAAAAATCGACACCATCTTCTGAAGGTAAATTTACCCCTAAAATGTATGTGAAAATTACATCTCATAAAAATGCTGACGTAGTTCCTGCTGGCGATCTTACTATTAATGGAACTTCAAGCGACACTGCGTCCAGGGATTGCGTGGTAGATGTTGATTGGAATAATGAAAAACCTTCTCAGATAGTGACACCTACAGGACCAGGCGGCTCTAGTGATTTCTCAACATGGACATTTAATTATACAAAAGATTATCGTCAGATAGAAGTAGGACCGAATGAGCTTACATCAAAATTAACTTGTATCAACCCTGGGCCTTTAACTAAATGGTTCAGTGTTACAGTAACAGGAGAACAACCACCATTTCCAAGACCATTACCTGTTCCTTAATAATTAATTTTTATTTACATATTCTAGTTAGGTCAATGGAAATATATTAAGCAATTTTACTGCTCTAATTAACATACATATTGAATTATAAATATTTTTTATCGACGAATGTTAATTTTGCTGTTTCAAAACAAGAAATATGTGTTATCTTCTCTATTTTTGTTATTACATTCATCGTTAGATTTTATGATTTAGGTGAGGTAGCTCTTAATAATGATGAAGCAATATACGCTGGACAGGCTGCTTCACTTGCAAATTTTAGTGAATATCAAGAACAATTTTCTATATTCAGAGCACATCCATTATTATTGCAATTTATGATGTCTATCTCCTTTTATTTTTTTGGGATAAATGAATTTACTGCCAGAATCGTTCCTATGCTTTTGAGTTGTAGTATTATAGTAATATCCTATTTTATTGCTAAATTTCTATATAATCAACGAACTGCCATAATATCTTCTATTATCCTTAGTTTACTTCCCTATCATATATCAATCTCCAAACAGGCACTTGTTGATGTATCAATGTCATTTTTCTTTGTTCTTAGTCTCTTACTTATTATACTATATTACCGAAAAAACTCATTATTTCTCCTTTATGGAATAGGAATCTCTACTGGGCTTTGCTTTCTTTCAAAAGAAACTGGAATTATCTCCTTAGTTATTTCTATCGTAAGTTTAATTCTTATAGATAAAAAAATAAAATTTAAAAATATTATCGTTCTAACTTTATCTTTTGCTGTTGTAACCTCTCCATATTGGGTTTCTTTTTTAACTTTAGAAGAAGCACGTAAATCACTATTAGAATATACTGATTGGCAAAGCACCAGGCCAGCAAATCATGGTAATCTTTATTATATTAATATTATATCCAGCGAAATTTTAGGTTATGTGTTATCTTCGTTACTTGTGATAGCCTATTTGCAAATCTTAGTTAACAAAAGAAATTGGAAGTTTTCGAATGTCATTCTTCCTTTTTTCTGGATTATTATTCCGCTATTTTTTTATCAAATGATTTCTGTTAAAGGATACCATTTTCTATTTTCGATTACCCCGTTTCTAGTTATTTTCGCTATATCTTTCCTTTCCAGTAATTGGATTAACAGGATTTCAAGGAATGAGATTTTGTTAATTGCTATAATTCCATTGACATTAATTTCCAATAATTATATCATCAATGAATATTTCTTATTTATTTCGCATACTCCTGTCCTAGGTTCAGAATCGTTATTTCATATGAGAGACGCGGCAATGTGGATTAAAGAAAATACTCCAGAGAATTCTACGATTCTTACTCTGTATACTCACATGTCGAATATAATAAAATTTTATGCACAAAGAGATTCGATAGCAATTCAATCTAACAATAATCCCTCATATCAAAAAATAGAAAATTTAGATATACAGATCTTGGCTAAAAAAATAAACTATATTGTTTATGAGAAGATTCAAATTGATAATGGAAAATTTTTAGAAAATAAAGCGACAGATCTTGAAAATTACGTCAAAAAGTATGATGGAATTCCAGTGTATGTTAATTACCAAAATTCTCCTAATGTAGAAAATAATAAATTTGTATCAATTCCAGCGATAATAATATATGAATTTAGCAGATGATCTAATCTTAGTTTTGATTTAATACTAGACAGTTTTAATGATATTGTTATTGATCTAAAATGATAATCAAAGCCTCCTTTTTTGTATTTGTGGTTTTTTTCACCCTGTCAATTAGTAGTAATGTTTTTGTTATCAATACAGTCTATTCAAATGAAAATAAAGATATATCTCAAAAGAATAAAACACCTATTGATCATGTAATTATTATCTCGCAAGGAAGGAGAAGTTTTGATAATTATTTTGGGAACTTTGAAGGAGCTAATGGATTTCCTAAAAATACAGGTATACCAGTAAACCCTTTTGAATTCTCACCTTCCTTCCAAAATTTTACCATATCATTAAGTTTTCTTAGCAACGCTTCTAACGTTGGAACAGAAAGTTTTCTTATAAACAAGGGAGGAATAGGAAAAGAAACTCCAAGAAATAATTTAAATTTTGGAATATGGCTTGACGAAAAAGGCTATCTAACTGGAGGTTTCGAAACAAAGAGCGGAAATGATTTTTTTTTACTATCAAAAAATAAATATGCAGATAATAATTGGCATAATATTTTATTAACATACGATAAATCGACATTGAAATTATTTGTAGATAACAATTTGCAATCTGAATTAAATACGGGAGGGGCTATACCAGATGATAATAACCTGCCAATTATTCGATTAGGAGCAAATTTTTTAAAACAAAATAATTTTTTTGTTGGTAGTATACAAAATCTTTTACTATGGAATAGATCATTAAATACAAATGAAATTTTGTCATTTTTTACAAATAATGCACTTCCTACAGGGTCAGTTGTAGACGTTCGGTCAAATACCTCTAATATTGATTATGTGAATGAGATTTCATCTTTAAATTTCAATGGCACTAATTATTTTGATTTGAAGTTAAGTCCCAATATCACTAAAGGTTTAATAGAGCCATTTCATTTAGAAAAAACTAAAACACCAAACTTAAAATATGGGCCACTTGTCTATGAGAAATCTTATAATTATGGATTCATGGATGGTTTTATCTTTGCTCAAAAAGATAACAAGATAAAATCAAATGAGGTTAAAAAGTCTGACAACGATACTATTGTAATGGGATATTATAACAAAAGTGAAATTGGTTCATATTGGGATCTAGCTTCCGACTTTGTTCTAGCAGACAATTTTTTTAGTCCTTCCCAACAAACTGATTTGACTAATAATCTTTTTTTATTTACTTCAGAAGAAGGTAATTTTAAAAAATACGTGCCTCGAGCAGGATTATCTATCAATTCAACTATCCTAGATTTATTAGAAAAAAAACAAATAGCTTGGAAAGTTTATGTCGAAAACTATGATTCAAATCTCAATTATACCAACGAGAATGACTCATCAAAGCGATATCTTACTATTAATCCTATACTTGGAATTCCTAGATTTGTGGAAAATGCTACACTTAACGAAAGAATACAGGATTTGAGTAACTATTTCCATGATCTTAAGAATAACTTACCATCTCTCTCGTATATTATTTTACCAGACAGTCAAGAAAGCAGCCCAAAAGATATTTTGGAAGGTCAAGAATCAGTTGTTTCTTTAATTATTTCATTAATGAAAAGTAAATACTGGAAAAATAGTTTTTTTATATTAACTTATAGTGGTTCTGGCGGTTGGTATGATCATGTCCCGCCTCCGCTAAATTCTGAGTATGAATATGGATTTAGGATACCAACACTATTCATTTCTCCCTATTCTCACCAAGGTAAAATAGATTCTACTTTCTATGACACTCTGTCGATTTTAAAATTCATAGAGTATAATTTTAATCTAGAATCCATCGACCGTAGGGATTCATCATCTAATAATATTTTAGCGGCTTTTGATTTTAACAAACCTCCACGGAATTCAAGTGAAAGTGTATCCAATCTTTTAGAAAATTATCAAACAAATATATCAAAAACGAAACCTGTTTTAAAAGAAAATATTTCTTTTACGTTTAACCTATATTTGATAGTGTTAATATCTGTTGTATCAGTTTTTTTGTTCCTACGATTTATTATACAAAAATAATTACTTTAATAATGTTATCAAAGATACGTTTTTTCTATTTATTTTATAATGCTATAGATAAATATAATCAATATTACTTAAAATAACTTTTAGACAAATAAAGTTTAAAATATAAATCTATGAAAAAGAACTTAATATTTTAAACCTAATTTTATTAATTGACATTTTAACATCTTTTCATATAATAACTTATGAATAAAAATTGAATATTATATTGGCACCAATTTAAGATTCATTTTCCATAGGAAACCAATAAATAAATATTTTTCAATTCTGACTCTTAATAATGATCTCTTTTGTAATATTTATCAACTTTATTTAGCCATAATACTACTTTCTGGTAAAAGTTTAACTATTCATTGAATATCTTTTTTAAGTTCGGTATTACTTAGACCACATCTATTACACTTAAAAACTGTTAAATTATCGATATGGGTAGTTTCCATTTTACCTCCACAACAAGGACAATTCATATTTATTTAACTGTAATATAAATATAAAAATCAATAGGTTTAGCTGGATTTAATGAAATCGATGTATATCCATATTACATGGGCATTTAAAACTGATAAATCAATCTATTGTAATTCCAGTTGTTTATACATGTTGATTGCTTGAGTTTCATAATTATATGCCTTTGAAAGAAGATCCATCGATATTTTATTTTCAGTAAGATTCCCTGTTACAATATATTCCTTATAATGGACGTAACTCTCTATTTCATTTTCAATTGATTCAATATAGTTATTCAGAACCGGTTGATAATCTTGTTGTACTGTGGTTTTTTTGGCAAATAATACTATCTCATTGAGATTATCAATATATCCTTGAGTTGTATTCATCATCGTTTCATTATCATTAATAGATGAAATCTCACTTTGATAATTGTTGGAGGCGATATTAACTCTATCAAATAATAATTTTATAATTTTTTTTGAGTCGTCAATAACTTCAACTTGCTGGGAACCTTGGTCATGGAACAATGCATTAGCATTATCTAAGAAGCATATAGATGTTAAAACTATAATCGAACAAAATATATCAAATCCATGAAAAATTTTTTTATATTTCATTTAATTAAGATGAAATTTCCTATATATATGAGTTAACTACTTTATTTTCCTCTCGATTATTTTAAAAGTTTTTTATAATCAGCTCAGAGTGATTTTTACGTTTTTCTGCATTACTATTGATCGATCGAAGAGTATTTAGCGATATTATATTCTCTTTGAATGATGAATATAGATCTCTGATAATTGTAGTATCTGAATTGCTTAATAATATTTTGCATTTTCTTTTATCCAACTCATTAAAAAAATTAGCTAATCTTTTTTGTTGGCTAATATCAAATCCATAGCTAGTATAATTTGTAAAATTTGAAGTTTCGTTTAGTGGAAAATATGGGGGATCAAAATATATAAAATCATTTTCTTTGATTTTTGAACTTATCTTTTGGTAATCATAATTTTCTATAGTTGTATTTCTTATACTCATAATTCTATTTACTTTAGTAAGATTTTTAAAGTCACAAATCTTTGGTTTTATGTAACTTCCAATTGGAACGTTAAATATTCCACTTTTATTGACTCGGTATAACCCATTATAACACGTCTTATTCAAGGTAATAAATCTAGCAGCTTCCTTAATACTATCGAATGGAAATCTTTCACCTCGTAACTTATAATAAAATTTTTTTGGATCTTTATAATATTCATTTTCATTGTATTGTAATTCTTTAATTAGTTCTTTTAAGTCATCTTTTATGGTTTTATATACATTTATCAATTCGGAGTTAATATCAGATAGATGAAGTGAAAAATTCTTTTTAATTTTAAAAGAACTGGTTAGATAAAAAAATAACGCTCCGCTTCCTACAAAAGGTTCAAAATAATTATTGAATTCTTCAGGGATAAAATTTTTTAGTTGAGAAATTAGGCGTGATTTTCCTCCTGCCCATTTTATAAAAGGATGACAAATACCATAATTATTTTTAGCAGAATGATTGTTTTGTAAAGGCATATTTTGACAGACTTTCATCAGAACTCATCCATATTTCCTAGAATATTATGATTTTATCCCAAGGTAAAATAAATATTCCTATCACACAACTAATTTGCTATATTTTTATAGTTTATTTAACCTCTATCAATATTTATTTTGAGATTATATTGAATATCTCAATTTTTATTTTATTTATATGGGAGATCTCTATCATAAAGTATGATTGTTCTATAAATAATTTTTTTAAGAAAAACATGCAAGTTAAAGATCTCCAGTATTATCATACTTTTTTATTAATCAACGATTCCTCTATTAGTATATAGCTGTCTCTATGTTGTTTGTGAGTTTCTTCTCCGTTAAGGTAGTCTAAAACATATTAGAAGGAATTTATTAATAATTGAATAAATAATTTAATTTACAAAATGAATCGATCTTTTATATTGTTTAAAAAATCTAAAGTAATAATACTTAACCTATCTCCTGAATGTATAAAAAATAGATAGTAGTTAACAGGTAACTATAAAGATAAATAGGTATATATTCTCAATATTCTTAAGGTTTTTTTATTTGATAAAATGAAACTTTTATTAGAAAAAGAAGTTAAGTTGTTTAAGATGTTGCTCTAGCAATCAATGTTTTAATATAACATTGAATCATGTTTTCATCTGGCAATGTGTCATTAACTGAATCATTTGAGGTAAATGTAACCAGTAAATGTAATCAGTAAATGTAATCTATTGAGAATAAATATAATTGTCAATATTAGAACATAAAATTGTTTCAAATAATATAGTTGAGTTGTATAAGAACATTTTTTTTATCTTTTTAGAATGATAAAAAATTTAATAGTTAATAATTAAATGAATTAGATTTGCTATAAATGGAATTTGAAATTATATAAAACCTTTTATAGCAAATAAAGAATAATTACTTATCACCATAACTATAATCCGTGGTATTAAATAAAATATTAGAATAAGTAGATAATCTTTTTAGGGAAGAGATTCTTTCTTTCTTTTCTATTTTAGATCCACTTATTACCTCGCTCAAATATTTTATTGATTTATCGTATGTATTTCTGGCTATAGGATAGGGAAGTCCATCTTTTCCTCCATGTGCGTAATTATATTTGACTGGGTCTTTCCACGATGCTCTATTACCATATATGATTTCTGAAATTAGTGAGAGGGCACGTATGAGTGAAGGACCAACCCCTTTTTGAGAAATTAGATCCTCATAATTAGTAGGAGTGATATCATATAATTCATCCATTGTCCTCCAGTTCAAGGTTTGAGGCATCTCATAGTTTTCAATTGGTTGTCTGTCCTTTAGAAATATTTTACAATTATGATGTGATGTAGGTTCATATATCCAATTATCTAAATTCTCAGAACTGGGTGTTTTATTAATTTTATTAATTGAGGATTTTATAGATTCTGATCCTTCTTTTATTAAATCTACACAAGTTTTGCGATTGTCCTCGGAATTTTTTGAAGTCATATTTAAACATGATGAGATTCTTTCATTTGCAATAATTCCTTTGTGAGGTTCAATAATAAAGTCTACTAAGTCATCAGATATCCAATGATATCTTCTAGCCATCTTAGATTTTTCACTAAGTCCTTGCTGTATAATTGTCCAATTACCATAATTATCAAAAAATATAACATGGTGATATAAACTGAATCCATCTTGAATTGCAGCATTGTCTATTTTTGCTGACATCTTACTTGCATATACTAAATTATTGATTTGGTTTGTAGATAAGGTATGATTATTTTCAGCGAGTTTGGGAATTTCATATTTTGGCTTAATAGCATTAATTCCTTTGCCACCTGAAACACTTATTCCATGGGTTTCAGAATTGATTGATTGTTTCAATACTCCGGTAACGACAGTAGTTAATCCAGAAGAATGCCAATCAAAGCCTAATACGCATCCTAATGCTTGGAACCACAGAGGATCGGAGATTCGTTTAAAAAATTCTTTTGAGCCCTTTTCTTCTATAATTATTGTACTTATTGCTGAAGAAAGTTTTATCATTCTCTTTATTAAATAAGAAGGAGCATGTCCATAGTGTAAAGGAAGATTTACAGTCCCTCTTTTCAACGATATAATTTAATAGATCCCTATGAGTAATAATTTTTTCTTTTTCATAGTCCAAAAATTCCTGCTATACAATAAATAATATATATTTTATATCCTATAAATGGAAAGAAAGAAAATTGTTATAACAAGAAAAATCAATTTTACCGGAATAGATATATTAAAAAATTATTATGATGTCATATTTATTGATAAAACTGAATCTCCTACCAAAACACTTATGATGCGGAAAGTTAAGAATGTTTACGGAATTCTTTGTACTCTATCTGAAAGAATAGATTCAGATATAATGGATGCAGCAGGTTCTAATTTAAAAGTAATAAGTACCTTTAGTACCGGGTATGATCATATTGATATTTATGCGGCTACTAAAAGGGGGATTTATGTAACCAATACAGGGAATGTATTATCAGAAGCTACTGCTGATCTCACTTTCTCTTTGATACTGGCATTAGCTCGTAAAATTGTAGACGGTCACTTATATACAATGAATGGAAAATGGAAAAAAGGCTGGAGACCAGATTTATTTCTTGGAACTAATGTTTATGGCTCAACATTGGGAATTCTTGGATTGGGAAATATAGGACGTGCTGTTGCTAAAAGAGCTCAAGGGTTTAATATGAAGATAATATATCACAATAGACACCAATTATCTAAAACAATAGAGGATAAATTAAATGTGACATTTATGACTTTTGACGAATTACTTGAAAATAGTGACTTTCTTTCCATTCATACAAGCCTTGAAAAGGATAATTTTCATTTAATCGATAGTAAAGAACTAAAAAAGATGAAAAAAAAGTCATTTTTAATTAATACTTCAAGAGGAAGCGTAATAAATGAAAATTCTTTAATTCACGCGCTAAAAAACAAATGGATTGCAGGAGCAGGTTTGGACGTATTTGAAAAAGAACCTCTTCAAAGTCATAATAAACTATTAAAATTAAAAAATGTCATACTTTTACCTCATCTTGGAAGTGCCACAGTCCAAACTCGCAATCGAATGTCCGAAGTAGCAGCTATTAATTTACACAATATACTATCGAACAAAAAACCAATATATCTTGTTAATACAGAACTTGAAGACAATCATTGTTAAATCAAAAAGAGGGTTTACTATTTTTATTAATTTTCTCTTAAACGTTGAGAATAAACGTCTTCATAATCCTGTTGCGATCCCTTAATACAATTAGTGGAAATCATTTTTATATTTTCTATTTTTAATTTCCCATTTGGAATAGAGTGATTTTGTTGTAGTTTTTTTATCTTATATTTTATGGGTTCCAAGTGTTCCATACATGACATACCAACCAGATATTCTTCTTTTTCGATAACTGATAGGATGTAAGACGGCGGGATGTCGCATTGTGTAGCGAGTTTAGAGAAGGAACATTTACGTGGTAATGTCAATTATAAAAAGTAAATAGTTGAAATCTTATTTAATCTAAACTAATTTGTAAAGTTTAAGTAAAAATGTAAGAGAAGGATAGTACGCTGAGTTTTCTTAAAATTTTTCAAAGACGTTTATAAATCAGTATATCAAATACAATAAAATAAGATGGGGAGTAGAAAAAGACGTACAATTAAACCTCAAAGAAAGACTCGAAGTGTGGAAGGTCGGTGTCCAAAATGTACTACGATAGTTAGATTTAATGTATCAGGTCCTGTTGGTGATGAAATATATGAATGTAAAGGATGTATGTCAAAATATCATATTGATGAGCTTTGAATATGATTGATTAATAAAAACAGATATTTACAACAATAAGTAAATTTTTGATCTTATAACAATTTATTATACATTTAGTTAATTATTAATCTAATGAATCCTAAAATAGAATATTCAGGTCAGGTTTACTTATACAGTAGTGGGATGCCTTCGGAACTTATTGACCATGCCAAGTCCAAATTAATTGAGGAACACGGTATTTTAGCTGATGATATTGTTCTAATTGAAGTCCCAGAAGGTGTACCGGAGGGTGCAATAATGGTTACAATTTGGCCTCATTATCTATCAGTTTCAAAGGTAAAAAAAGTAAGAGATGGATCAATTTATGCTCCACAACTATTTAATATCGATCTTTGAATACCAGTTTATTTTATAGTTAAAAATTAATGTCTCTTTAGTTAATCGTTAATCATGCCTGTGATAATGTCTTTTTTCTGTAAGCGGGATCGACATTCTGATTGTCCTGTAGATCTTCCTATTAACGATGTTTGTGGTCCTGAACATGACTGCTCATTTGATATAAAGTTAACAAAATGTGAATGTTTGTGTCATACATAATTAATGAAAGTTAACATTTCACACTTATTTGTCGTTTCTACAGTAAAAACTATATTGGTTTCAGGATATATGTTTGTAATGCAAAATCTTCGGAATGTCTGCTCATTTTGTAACTCTCATATTGCTGAAGGTCAAAGTATTTGTAAAGATTGTCTCAATTTGTATGATATCAAAATTGGTAATCAGGAGGATGATGGATGTGGATGTGATACCTGAAACGGAACACTTGATTTTTTGATTGAATTCAAAAAGCAGGGTCAGAAAATGGTATCACAAATCATTAGATTTTCTTCATACAGCCACCACTTCATCATTCCCAGAGAATTATTCCAGCCCTATACTATCAATCAAATTTCTTGATTTAGTTTTTACTTTATCATCGATTTTTACACTTACTATCCCTTCTAGTGGTTGACCATAAAAAACTACCGAACCTAAAGGAGCAAGAGCAAAAACTGGCAAAGCAAGCATATCTTCCTCACCATTTATAAAAACAATAGCTAGCTCTCTGTTCCTTAATATTTTTTTTATTTTGTTATATGCTTCTTTTGTTATGGTACCTTTTGGATTTTTACAATAGTATTGTTTGAAATTACAAGTACTGTTTTCGAATAAATTTTTGAGTTCTGAGATTTTCGATTCTGTTCTTCTGATACGTCTTTCAACACCATCTATAATGGATAAATTTGGCATTAGGCCGTATGAAATAATTTTTTCTGTTGAAGCATCTCCTACTGTTATCAAAGATTTAGAATCTTTAACCAAAGCATTAATTTTTTCTTTAGATATTTCATCTTGTTTAATTAATTTACCAAAAGGTTTTTTAAGAATATTTAAATGCTCATCATTAAGAGGCATTTTCTGCTTGCTTTATGTCATTTTTTTCGGGATTTTCCTGTTTGTCCTCATATTGTTCTTGATCTTTCATTTCTGAAGCTAAAACACTTACTCGTCCTGCAACCAATTTTGAAATTTTTAAGAATGATTTAGTTTGGATGGATTCAGGATCCGAGATGATGACAGGTTTACCTGTATCGCTACCCTGCATTATTTGTGGATGTAAAGGTATATCTCCAATGTAGGGAATGTTAAATTGGTCACTTATTTTCTGTCCTGCACCATTTCCAAATATATGGATGTCTGTATTGCAATGTGGACATTCTAGATAACTCATGTTCTCTATAACTCCTATTATAGGAACATTCAACTTGTTAAACATCCCTATTGCTTTGACTGCAACATTCATAGCAACCTCTTGAGGTGTGGTAACAACCAAAATCCCAGTTATTGGGATTGTCTGAGCTATGGTTAATGGAGCGTCACCTGTTCCTGGGGGCAAATCAATGATAAGATAATCAAGGTCACCCCAATTTACATCAGTCAGAAATTGTTTAATAATTCCAGAAATTATTGGTCCTCGATAAATACCTGCTTGCTGTGATTGTTCATAAAAAAAACCCATCGAAATAATTTTTACCCCTTCTGAAACTGGAGGCTGAATTTTGCCATCCACTACTTGAGGAGAGTCTTTTAACCCAAGCATTAATGGTACACTTGGACCATAAATATCAGCATCTAATAGACCTACCTTGGCCCCAGTTTTTGCAAGAGCTATTGCAAGGTTGACAGAGACAGTCGTTTTGCCTACACCTCCTTTGCCACTAGCAACTGCAATGATATTTTTTACCCCTGGTAATAGTTCGTCTAACGAAATAGCCCTTCCTTCCATTACTCTTGCAGTAACCTTTAGGTCCAAATCTTTAACACCTAAATTTGAAATCGCATTTCTTACATCCTGTTCTATTTCACTATTAAAAGGACAAGCAGGTGTAGTAAGTTCTAATGTAAAAGATATTTTATCGTTATTAATAGCCATTTCTTTTATCATACCCATAGAGACAATGTCTTTATGTAATTCAGGATCAATTACTTTTTTAAGAGAGGTAAGAACCTGATCAACTGTAACCATCATGAACCAAAGCTCTTTTACAATATTTAAATATTCATTATTTCTAATTTGAGAATATAATATTATTATTTAATTTTTTATTTTGTTTATTGTTTATTCCTTTTTAATAATACAAACAAAAGGTTCATAAATTGATAAATAATATCCTATTTCGACCAACATGTTTTATATAGTTTCTCTGACTGATATTGTCAGAATTCCTCCCAGCAGACTGACCAATTCATTACGAAATACTGCTATAGGAATTCTAAAAGAAAAATATGAAAGTATGATCAGTGCAGAGTTGGGTTATGTAATAATGATTATCGATGCCAATGCTGACTCGATTGGTAAATTAGTTACAGGTGATGGTGCAACATATCATAAAGTAACTTTCAAAGCATTGACTTTTTTTCCTAAAATTCAAGAAATAGTAGAGGGAGAAATAATAGAAATAACTGATTTTGGGGCCTTTGTAAGAATTGGACCTACAGATGCTCTTCTACATCTTTCTCAAATAACTGATGATTATCTGAAGAGTGATATTAAACAAGGTCTGATAATCGCTAACCAATCTTCTCGGTCCTTGAGAATTGGTTCCAAAATGCGGGCAAGGATAACTGCTGTAAGCTTAGGTAAAGGATCGTCTATGGGAAAGATAGGAATTACCTGTAGACAGCCATTTCTAGGGTCATATGATTGGATTAAAGATGAAATAGAAAAAGCTAAAACACCACAAACTCCAAAGGAAAAGAAAGGAGTAACTAAATAACAAATGCCTCGAGAATTAGCATGTAAAAAATGTAAAGCTATTACAGTCGGAAAGGTATGTCCAATTTGTAATTCTACCGATCTTTCAGGTGACTGGTCAGGAATTGTAATAATTTTTGATGCCAAGACCTCGCTTATTGCTAAAACTTTAGAAATAACAAAACCTCATAAATATGCGCTTAAAGTCTCTTAATGGAAAAATTAATTGATCATTTCAACCTTAGAAAGGCCTTATTAAATTTCTTACAAGAAGATGTTGGAACAGGCGATATTACTAGTGAAAACTTGGAAAATTCTGATAAATCAGTAACTGCCAAAATTATATTTAAATCAAATTTTATAGGTATTGTGTGTGGAATTGAGGAAGTAGAATTATTATTTGATATTTGCAATTGTGATACAACTCTTCATAAATTAGATGGAATGAAAATCTCGCCTAAAACAAATATTATGGAAATCTATGGAACAGCTAAAGACGTATTAAAAGCAGAAAGAATTGCATTAAATTTACTTATGAGAATGAGCGGTATTGCAACTTCTACAAGAAAGTTTGTTAATATAGTCAATCAAGTGGATCCTTCCATTGCAATAGCATCGACAAGAAAAACTGCCCCTGGATTGAGGCTCTTTGATAAAAAAGCAGTTATGATAGGAGGAGGAATCAGTCATAGAATTAGATTAGATGATATGGTTATGATAAAAGATAATCATATTGCTGTAGGTATCTCTATAGGAAAAATTATACAATCCATTAGGAAAAAAATAGGCTCTTCTATAAAAATAGAATGCGAAGTTAGAAATGAACATGAAACTATGGATGCTATCGAATCTGGAGCAGATATTATAATGTTAGATAATTTCTCTATACCAGCAGCAAAACAAACTATGTTAAAGATTATTGATAAAGGTTTGAGAGATTTAGTTAAAGTTGAAATATCAGGAGGTATAAACTTAGAAAATGTACTTGATTATGCCAAATTAAAACCCGATATTATCTCAATTGGTTATTTGACACATTCTGCTCCCTCGTTAGACTTTAGCTTAAAGATACTAAACGGGTAGCAAAAATAAAAAGTATTTAAATTTTATCGTCTTCTTCCGCCGCGTTCAGGCTTTTTCTGGCCTGGTGGGACTCTTTTCTCAAATCTTTTAACAAAATTCTCTTTATTACGTACCTTTGATATAGGACTAACTCTTGTCTTTCCCGGGACCTTAGGAGTTTGACCCTTTACCTTTCCTGCTTTTGTAAGCGATCCGTGAGTTGGCATATCAATATGTTCATTATGTTCCTAATAAATATCTTGCAACCTTTAAAGAGGCAAACTATGCCTAGAATGAACACATTTGAGGCAAAGATCTCCTAAATAGTACTAATTTAAATCCTATTTGGCTTACATATATGTAAATAGTAAATGAATTTATCAATGAATCAGTACATTCAAGAAATTTCCTCTTTAAAAAAAGAGCGTGATGCAATTATTCTTGCACATAATTATCAATTACCTGAGGTTCAAGATGTGGCCGACTTTATTGGAGATTCATTGGCTCTCTCCAGAAAAGCAGAAAAAACTAATGCTAAAAATATCATTTTTTGTGGTGTTCATTTCATGGCAGAAACTGCCTCTATTATTTGTCCAGATAAAGACGTGTTTATACCAGATATAAATGCAGGATGTTCGCTAGCTTCCTCTATAAATTCCACAGAATTAATGAATTGGAAAAAAGATCACCCAGATGCTATTGTCGTTAGTTATGTTAACACTTCTGCAGAGATTAAAGCTTTATCAGACTATTGTTGTACGTCATCTAATGCTGTTAAAGTGGTAAATAGTATACCTTCAAATAATGAAATTCTCTTTCTTCCAGATATGTTCTTAGGTTCATATGTATCTGAAGTTACCAAAAGAAAGAACATGTACATATGGCCTGGCGAATGTCATGTACACGCTGGAATACGTGCAGAAGATATTAATAAAATGATGAAGCAATATCAAAATGCCGAATTCTTGGTTCATCCAGAATGCAGTTGTACTTCTTCAACTATGTATCACATGTCAAAAGGAGACATTTTACATGAAGGGCATATTTTATCCACCGAAGGTATGATGGAACGAGCAAAAAATTCTCCTAAAACTGATTTTATCGTAGCTACAGAAACAGGAATATTATATAGGATGCAAAAAGAAAATCCATCAAAAAATTTCATTCCCATAAGAAAAGATGCGATATGTCAATATATGAAAAAAATTACTATCGATAAAGTCTACAATTCGTTAGTAAACAATGTATATAAAGTCAGAGTGCCAAAAACAACAGCTGATAAGGCCCGATCTGCAATAGAGAGAATGTTATCAATTGGATGACTTTTTTATATCCTCTTCTTAATAAAAGCTGAAATTGCTGTGTTGACTATTTTCTTTTAAATAAAAAAATTTTAAATTGATGAGTGTAATTCAAGTAAGTTTTAAAATACAAATTTATTTAAAAAATATTTAGGAAACTATTTTAACTCATTGCATAAAGATCCTTTATTACATTTTATGAGAAAAAAGATATCAATCATAGGTTGTGGGGCTATAGGCAGTGAGCTTGCACTATCTGTAGATGGTGATATGGCCAAAAATGTGGCTTTATTATCACTCTTTGATATCAGACCTGATAACGCGGAGACAGTTAAATCAAAATTATCAAATAATGATCCTCCAATCTTTAACGATTTTTCTGACTATATAAATTCTGAATCATTTAAAGATGTCGAGTTAGTGATAGAAGCTGCTTCTCAAAATGCTCTAACCAGCTATCTTAACCAACTTATTTTATCCAAGAAAGATGTACTAGTAATGAGCGTAGGCGCTTTTGCCAATTCTGAATTCTTTTCTGAAGTTATAAAAAACGTAGAGGATAATGATGTAAATATTTATGTTCCATCAGGAGCTATTGCTGGTATAGATGCTCTCAAGAGTGTAAAAAATTCAATAAGTTATGTAACTTTAACAACAACTAAGAATCCAAATTCTCTTAAAGACTCTCCATTTTTTAAGAACAATAATTTGGCAGTAGATTCTATCAAAAAAAGAACATTAATTTTTGAAGGATCAGCTATAGAGGCAGTTCAGAATTTTCCTGCTAATGTAAATGTAGCAGCTTTATTAGGTCTTGCCGGTATAGGTGTCGAAAAAACCAAGGTTAATGTAATTGCCGATCCTTCTATCCGTATTAATAAACATGAAATTAAGGTAATAGGAAAATTCGGTGAATTAATAGTAAGAGTAAAAAATATTCCTAGTTCTACTAATCCGAAAACAAGTTATCTAGCAATATTATCTGCTATTGAATGCCTTCGCTCTATTACTACAAAAGGAATAAAATATGGAACATAAGAAATTAGTTCGGATACCATCCAATCTTTGTTGATTTTCTTTTGGTTTCAACAACATAATCTTTTGAATATTAAAGATAATGGTCATGTTAAATAATTTAATTGCGATAGTTGTAATTTGTTTTATTATTGTAGGATCATTATGGGGTATCGGTAATCTACTAAATCCCGTAGAAGACAATAGAAAGAATTCAGAAGGAATTTTTCTAATAGCTGAAAATAATTTATTTAATGTTACGAATCCTACCCTGCTTATTAATAGAGATGTACCCGAAAAAATTACCATTCTGAATAAAGATTTTGTTAGACATGATTTTATTATAGATGACTTGAATGTTAATACAGGATATCTTTACTCAGGTCAAGATTTTACCACAGCTATTGCCTCAAGAGAATTAGGAGAGTTTGAATATTTTTGTTCTTTGCATCCAACTACAATGCGAGGAAAACTCATTATTTCTGAGAATAAATGATTATTTGTCTTAAAATTTCAATTAAGTTTCATCGAAAAAGTTATTTCTAAGGAATGAATAATATAATCTTCTATGTTTAACGTCGATTCAGGAAAAAGTAGTAGTAATAAAAAAAAATTCCATAAAATTAATTTGGGAATTAGACAAACAGTACTTGAAAGAGCACGCTACCGTTGTCAAGGGTGTTCGACAAAATTTAATACACAAGAAACTCCATTTTTTGCTCATATTAATGGCTCCTTAAAAGATAATAGCCCTGCTAATCTTAAAGCGCTTTGCAATAAATGTTATATAAAAACCGGAGAAAACAAAATTAAAGACAATATGATGGGTAAAATTCGGTCATTAATTAGACGAGTCGTCTGACAAAATATAATGTTGAAATAAGGATTATTTAGACTACTCTTTTGATGTAAGAAACAATTCTTTATGTTCTTCAGAGCAGAAATGTTCTATTTTGAGAATACCTCTATTAGAATCACCTTCAACATGTGGCCATCCTAACTCAAAAAATTTTTTTCCACAATAACCACAAATCTTAGGATCCACGTACAATACATATAAAAAAAGAAATAAAATCTTTTATTTTAATAACTAATATATTTCATACTGTCTAATATTTCATTATGCCTATACTTCTTCAGTTAATTTGTGATGAATGTAAGAAAGTAGTTTTAGAAAAAATAGGTGAAAAGAATCTCAACTTAGAACGATTCCCTATCACTAATGAAGAGGCAGAAAAATTAAATAAAGATCACCGTGGACATGAATGCCATATAGAGGCTGTGGAAAAAATAAGTTGAAATATTGTTTCCATTCGAGTATTTCAAATTTATAGAATTATGTAATTGATTTTTTTTCAGAGAAAAGTTATATAGGAAACTTTAAATTCTATGTATTCTCCCATAGTTTCATGTTTAAAGGTATGACAATAGCCTCTACAATATTAGGCGTGTTTTTATTAACACTTATGGCAACTGGTATCCAAATTCCGACCTTCTCAGTATTCGCTCAAGAATCAGATATCGAATCTGTGAATGCATCTAATTCTGGATCAAGTAACACTACTAACTCTCAAGAATCAGACATCCAATCAGTGAATGCAGTTAACAGTGAAGCTTCTAATGCTACAAGCAGTGAAGCTTCTAATGCTACCAGCGTGGCAAAAGCAGCACAAGCAAAACCTGATGCAGCTACAGTTACAGTAGGTGACTCTTTTGCTCAACAAGGAACAGTGACATCTACACAAGATCCCTTGCCAGGTCATGAAGCGCATCAATTGGCATTAATTTTACCTCCAAGAGATGATGGTGCAATATATCAAGGTACATTTACATACACAGCTAGTAAACCAGTTGAAGTTGTGATATTAGAAAATTTTTCAAATGAAAGTGCAGTCGATCCGGCTTATGGAAGTATTGCTACTGCCCCATTGGGAGAAGGCACAGTCGCAATTAGTCTATTGACTCCACAATATAATAGCCCAATCAATGCAGCTTCCCTTCCATTTGCAGGAAATGCTCTTGCATTACATACATTGAATGGTGACCCATTTGCTGCTACCTATACAGTTACTGGTGACGTCGAACAACCTCAAACCTTTAATTTAATTAATCCACCTCCAGTAGCAGAAGCAACCCAAGCAGATGCGGGTGATGGAGATGGAGACGGTAAAGATGGAGATGGAGACGGTAAAGATGGAGATGGCGGCGGTAAAGATGGAGATGGAGATGGCGGCGGTAAAGATGGAGATGGAGACGGTAAAGATGGAGATGGCGGCGGTAATGGCGGCGGCAACTAATTAACAACCTATTTTTTTAATTTTAATTTTTTATTTTTAAATTTTCGTTGGTTAAAATTATAATTTTTACTGGAATATCAAATAAATCAAATTGTATTAA
>JANWKP010000139.1 GCA_025451315.1 Nitrososphaerales archaeon
GCACAATTAAAAATATGAATAATTCCAATAATAATACTGTTCTTCCTCCTCATAAAAAAAGCAGGAGTATAACTTTCCGTTTAGATTCTTTTATAGTCGATGAACTACAACGTGATGCTAATCAAAATGAAATTTCATTAAATGTGCTCATAAATAAAATTTTAAGAATGTATGTTGAATGGGGAAGATATGAGAATAAATTGGGAATGATGCCTGTCCCTAAAAATTTTATTTCATCTTTAATTCAGGAAACTATCAGATTAACAGAGTCTAATGGAATTTCAGTCGATCCATATAAAGAACAATTAATAAAATATTCTGCAGAGATTGCATTCTATAACATCAAAGAATCCGTAATATTAATGAAAAAAAAATTTGACTTGTGGTCTGTTCTATCGGTATTACAAGAATATATGAAAGTTTCTGGTATAACTGCTGATCATATAATAGAGGCAAGAAAAAAACATATTTTTGTAATACAGCATGAGTTGGGTGAATATTGGTCACTTTTTGCAAAAGAACTTTTAAATCTTATTTTTTATAACTTGGCTAACTTAAGAGCTGAAATACATATAACCCAAAAATCTATTATTGCAGAAGTTATTATTTAAAATGAAATGACAAATGACTCATTATATTTACCTATACCTCAAACACTATTTTACTGTATATGTTTATTATTCTACTATTGCTTTGATTAACTCAGCAAAGTTAAAGGGCTTTAGAAACACATCTTTAGGCATTATACCAATCGAATTTATTATGTGAATTATATTACTTAATGAATAGGTTGTAGTTAATATAATTCTTTTATCCGGTAAATTGTTACGAATTTTTCTTGCAACTTCAAAGCCTGAAATATCCCTAAGATGAGTATCTATTATAATTATGTCATAGTCATTGTTGCTATCAATATTATCAGAAAATATAACTTCTAAACATTTGTTACCATTTTCTACAATATTCACATCAGATTCTTTAAAGCCATGTTGTCTTGTAAAAAGAGAAAACATGTATTGAATATCTGGTTCTGGTTCAACTATAAGGAGTCTTCTAGTTTTTCTCTTATTTTGAAACTCCTGGTATTTAGAAATTTTTTGAAGATTATAGTTATAATATTTTTTGTTATTCGTATTCATATTATAATTAAATTCGATAGTTACTGTATGCATGGAACTAATACGTTGTTTGGTGTCTGATAATAAAGAATTGTTAAGGATTTGACTAGAATGGGGACAGATAACTGTAATATTTTGATTATTTTTCTTCCATTCAGTATTTGTTTCACACCACCACCATTCTAATATTTCACATTCATCAAAGCATTTATTTTGGGATAAGAAACATGCTGCATCTGCAATGATTAATATTACATCTTTTTTGCCTCTATCTTTACGATGCTTCAGAGTTTCTTCCAATTCCTTTTGCAGTTTTTTAAAAGGAGAAAAATCTACGTTAAGTGCTGACTCGTAATAGGGTTTAAAATCAACAATACGTAATTCGCCGCTTTCAATATTTTCTTTATAATTGTCAATATTAGAAGTTAAATTTGAAATATTTGAGCTACTTTCACTATCGTATGCACCAACGGATGCATAAATGCAATGGAATCCATTTTTTAACCCCTCATTGATATAATTGACTACCTCATTATTACGAGCATCATCGTTATTGTATAGGAACATGACATGCTCATTTGATGGAACGTTGATTAAATTGGAATTTGAGGACATCGGAAAATTATCTTCCTAAGCATACTATCTATTAAGCAGAATTACTTTCTGGATGTTTCGGAATACAGAAATATTTTCTGGATGTTTCAGTACTATTACCTGACATTTTAGTGACTATGATGAAAACTTCTTTTTAAGGATAAAGTGTACACTGCATGCCAGAGCAATAGTTAAGTATTTTTAAATTTTTCGAATTAATATAAAAATAAATCGTTTAAATGTATGGGAAACTAATTAACGATAGAACATATCTGTGATGAACAAAATAGATAATTAGATCATTACTACTAGTAATTTATCGATTGTATCAATGATATGGTCATCAGAATCGGAAAATATACAAATAAATTTATCTCCTCTATTCGTAATGGGAAAAATTACTAGATTCTGAGCATTCTTTTCCATTAAAAGATAATTATACAATTTTGATTTGAAAATAGTATGATAATCATATGCAATAATGGAATTAAAATAATCTATAGCCGGTGAAATTTTATCAAATAAATGGGGATGGGAAAATGTATTATTAATTAGAGTTAGCATATGATCATTTTTACACAAACCAGTTATTAATTTGCCGTAATTATCTATTACTCCAACGTATTTTATATATGGTGAAAATAGAAGAATATTTTTACAGATGCTATTCATCAATATCTTCTCTTGCAATATATACCTGTTTGTTATTTTTTCTATAAATAAATTAAGAATGCTGTGCAATATAGTGCAATTATTTCCGTTATACTAATCTCTATCAAGTTGTATGCATATAAATTGTAGATATACAGTATTTATGGAAATAATCAATATTAGATGTAGATAATGTATACAATTAGTTAAGAATATTAAATTTGGTTACTTTTTTTTTATATTGAGTTTTCTGCTCATAACAGAAATATTCAAGAATCAAATGTTTGTGTACATATACATGTATAATATTTTCACTATAAGCAATTATAGATACTATAATCAGTTGGTCGATATACAATAAGCTAATGAAAATTTAAAATAAGATAATCTACTAATACATATAAAAGTATTAGAAAAACATATGAAAAAATTTTCAAAATGTTACAAATATGTAACCTAAATTGCAAAAAACTATTAAAAATATTTTAGCATTAGAGAGATATATGGATGTAATATTAGAAAGTAAAAAACAAATATGACAACGATATTTAAAGACTATTAATTATTATATATAAATGAAGACAATCTAATTTTTATTATTATAATATCATAAAACTTTTCCAAAGATCACGTATAAATGACTTTATTCATCAACCAATAGTACTAAAATTAGATAAAGATTTCCACAAATACCATGTAGCAATACTTCTATAAGGCCTCCAAGGTTCAGCTATTTCTATCATTGTATGTGGTTTTGGAAGTTCTGATAAAGAATAAACTTTCTCCATAGCTTTTCTTACACCTAAATCCGTAACGGGTAATACATCTTGTCTACCAAGAGAAAATATCAAAAACATTTCTGACGTCCATCGACCAATCCCTTTTACATTTATTAATTTATTGATAATTTCTTCATCACTCATATTTGATAATTCCTCTAGATTTATTCGACCATCATAGACATGCGATGCTAGATCCTTTAAATACTCTATTTTTCTATTAGACAGACCAACTTTTTTTAAATTGTCGATAGATGAATTTAAAATTCCAGTGGGAGTTACTTGATGATTATCATAGTAACTGATAAACCTATTATAAATGGCGTTTGCAGCTCTCCCAGCTAGTTGTTGATAAATAATTGATTCTACCAGAGATTGAAAAGGATCGTTTCGAATCTTTATAGAATATTCGCCAACTATTTTGATTATTTTTTCTAGATTACTATCTACTTTACGAAGGTATTGTATAGCATCAATGTTACGTGTTTCCATCGTATTACGAGTGGTTTAATATCAACCCATTAATGAAATATTCGTAATATTGCAATTTCTTTTAATTAAATAGAACTCTTTTTCAGTATAATTATTATTTAATTATTAGAAAAATTTTTTTGAGAATATATTGGTTAGGCTAAATTACTAGTGAAATTGGATAAAAGAATTATAATATTCTAAGTCATTTTGAAATTAATACATATTTATGTTATAATTAATAATTGGAGGTAAGATAATTAACTTTTCTCAAATAAAATAAATATGAAGATATTTTTATATGAATTTATTATTGCTAATTTTTAGTAACATTTTATATACTATCTCTTAACATTTGTATTTTCATTATATTTAGTTTCTAAAAATTGCTTCCTCATCAACAATGTTTTGAGCTTATGAATTCCATATCCTGTATTAGATGATATGGCTATTACATCACTATTTATTTCTAGTTTCTCCACAATTTCATTAATCATTCTTGTATCAATTTTATCAACTTTAGTTAATATTGTAAATAATTTAGATTTATCAACATTTAATTCTTCTAAAATATCCATACAATTTGAATATTTTATTCTCATATCTTCGATTTTCTCAGCTGAATCTATTAAAAGGAGTATAAGATCAGCACCAAGAGATTCTTCTAAAGTCGATTTAAATGCATCAATCATATAAGTTGGAAGTCTACTGATAAAACCTACTGTATCTACAATTAATACTCCTCCTTCTCTTTCTTTATTTTTGTTATTATGTGGAACTTTAAAGGATCTTGTAGTAGTCGAAAGAGTAGTGAATAAATTTGTTGATGTCTCTTTATATTCATTTGTAAGAAGATTAAAGAGAGTTGTTTTTCCTGAACTAGTATAGCCTACTAAAGAAACAACAGGTATTCCAGTTTTCTGTCTTTGATGCTGATAGATATTGCGTTTTATTTTAGCATCATTTATCTTTTCTTTGATAAAAGACATTTGTCGTTTGAGATCACGAAACTGTACATCTACTATATACTCTCCCATACCTCCTTTTCCAGCTCTTTCATTGCTATTACTTAACAATTTTGCATGTTCACGTACTCGTGGCATCTCATATTCGATTTCAGCCAGTTGTATCTGTAATTTTGCTTCAACTGTAGTAGCTCTTGTATAAAATATATCTAAAATTAGTCTTTCACGGTCTTTAACAGGAATTCCTATCAATTTCTCAAGGTTATAGATCTGTTTTGAACTCAAATGTTCATCAACAATTATTTCTTCTATTTCGTTAGTTTCTTTTACAAATTTTTCTATTTCTTCTGCTTTGCCTGAACCCATTCCATATTTTGAATGATTAAGATATTTTTGTGTAAAAACTTTCACAATTTCATATTCTGGAATTGACAGTATAAGCTGCTTACCTTCATTTATGATAAAATCATCAGGGTATGTTACTAAAATTACCTTAGATGATTTCAATCTTCGACCAATCCATATAATCTTCTACACTATATTCATTTTGGTGTCCTCTAGAACAACCATGTACAATGTTATCTTTAGTAATAGATGATTTAAATTCATCATCATTAGTGCTTTCTTCAACGATATATATTCCTGGGAAAACCTCACCACAGGTTTTACATTTTAACATCAGCATTGGCATTATATTATTATCTCTATACTCTATACGACGAAGTTATTATTATACTAGCTTATCCGTTTATTATTAACATTAAAAATAACAATTGTATCCTGTTTTTGTTAAAAGTATCTGTTGTACAAGTATTATCGGTATTGATCTCAATGTTTGTAGATTTTCAATATTAAAATAATATAATGTATAAAACTTACATATTTTGTTCTAATAGTATAGAAATAAACACCTTTTTCTATTTCTAAAAATATTTCCGATTACTGCTTGTATATCCTTCAAGGTTGTTATCTATTATTTTTTATATAGGTCGACTCATTATAATTATGATCTTAACTGTTGATAGAGTTAGGTCGATTGTAGTATAGCATTAAAAATAACATTTGGTCAAAGAAATAAAATTATTAGTTTTCAATGTGGTATTTATATTTAGTATAATGGAGAAATGTTATCTTTTCTTAGATCTAATTCCAAATTTAGTATGATTTTACAACATTTCCAACGTTTCTAGTTGATATATAATTTTCCTAGTATGTTATATCTTCAGTGATATTTGTATTCAATCTCTAACCTTTTAAATTGAATTTAATATGTCTTTTAAAGATTCCAAACTATTCTTTTTGCTTATTTAGAACCCATTATAATGTTTCAATTTGTACTTGGAACATTTTGTTTACAATTGGATAATTAAGTCTATATGGCATTTTAAAGACCTGGTATCGCCATCAATATTCCCTTCTAGGTTTTTTTAATTAATATGTCATAAATTAACAATCGATTGTGCATTATATAAGAAAAAAATCATTTCACAGAACCATAGAAAAAGGAATTAATCGCTTGTGTATGATTCCAATCTGTAATTTATGATTTGGCGAATTCGAGGAATCGAAAGGAAGAACTAGGAAACAGAAAGAATTATTCATGAACGACAATTACAAACATAGAAAATGCTTGTAACTATTTTCATATCTGTCAAAACAGGCACTATCTAAAGTTAATAAACTATATCAAGATACTTGTCAGGATTTTCTTGAAAATTAAGTTTAATATATAATCTTTTCATTCATGATAAAATAAAAATAAGATATATAACGAACAGTTGTAACATATTCATGCAAGAAAAGGTTATCTGCCCTATTTGTAAAAACCTTGGGTTTAAAAGTCTCGTATATGAGATTGATTGGAAAAGCCATTTTCAAAAATTTGGAGGATATTATGATGAAACTGGTAACTATATAGTATCTGATATTATACCTCCAGTAAGTAAAGCTTTTTGGTGCACCTATGGTCATTCTTGGATACAAACTTAATATACTTAGTTCTCCAGAAAAAGTAAAAAGAATTAGCAAGTCAATTTGTATTCATAGTCTGGACTTTTACAATATTGCTTGCAGCAAGAGCATCTTCGGTCTATGACACTTTGTTAGTCAGTCAGTCAGTCAGTTAACATTGTTAATCAAATAATAAATATTTTCTAAATAATGAAATAATACACTAGAATAAGTGAAAAACTAGATATGTTATAGTATACCACTACTTGTAGGATGCCCATTTCTGTTCGCTCCTCATCTCTGGTAATATCTCAAGTAGTGGGCTATGACATTTATCTAATAATTAAATTATTATCTTCAACTTTTAAGTATTATAATACCGACTTGATCATGCAAACTATATGCAAGTTGTAATGTTTCATACAGCCACAGCTTTCTATTGGTCTCATTACCTTAGTTGTGAGTTTTTCATTATCAAATTACTGATTTAATTGACTAGTATAGCCCGGAAGTGATACATAGATAAAATATCCTTGTATCCGGCCAAAACATGACAGAATATTCATCATCTTAATTCTATATTTATATCTCTGAAGAAGAAAAAATTAAGTCTTAATAATGAGAAATAAACAGATCTATGAGATATAAAAAATATTACCTACTGTCTATTATATCAGAGAAACTTTTATTAAATGAAATAACCTATGCAATTAAAGATGACTCTTAGGTTGGAATGGACTGTATGTGTTAGACATAAAATATTACTTATCACATAGAAAAATCTTGTAGTTGGTATGATCTGTTAAATTTAATGTATCAATTAACAGAATCAAAATAACTAAAATTATTTTGAGTGTTTATACTTCTGTTTGATAATTATATTTATTGGAACCATTACCAACCAAAAAATTTCAGCAATATCCAAATTAATAAATGATATGAATGTTGATACTGTAAAAACTAGAGGAATGGATAAAAGGGTTAACATGACGCCTTTTATATATAACGGGTGCAAATTTTTATCTATTAAAAGTTTATCCTTTGTTGCGTGCCACCATATCAGTGTAAGTAACGAGCTTGTCAAGATTACAATAAAAGAGTAGATTACATAAGGAATGTGATAATCTCCATAGTTTATAACAAGAGAAGTAGAAAGTGATAAAAGAGTTATTAATAAAAGAAATAGTAAATTTAGATACACCATAACAATATGTGATCCTTTAATATGATTAAAGACCTGATGATAAGATACCCAGAATATTGCGATTACAGCAAAACTTATAATATAACTTTCAAATTGTGGAAATAGGTCATATAGTTTATCTAATAATTCAGCTTGTGTTAAGTTAGATGGTAGATCTGGTATATCAATGGATAAGGCCATAAGAGTTATTGCGAATGCAAAGACTGCATCACTAAAAGATATTACATGTTCTACTTTTATAAAAGGAGTAAATGATCCTGAAGACATATTTAAAATCTAGTAGATAATAATAAATATAAATAATTTTTATAAAGAATATTTCACTCGTCCTTTTTGTATCCTACCATGAAGTGGTGTTAAAACTGTTTTTGAACTTTAGGCGTATAACGAGGTAGACTTTGCACTAATGTATATCGCTATAAAATTTTGATTAAATACTGAAAAAATTGCATATTAAATCATATAAAAATTTTATGTTATATTTTTATGTATTTATTAGTTATATTCATATGTAACGATAACAAATATTAAAGTAGCAGGTAGTTCTATAATTAATACATTTTGCTAAGAAAAATGACGTTTCTAATCCAGATGACATCAGATACAAGTAATAATGTTAATGATCAATGAAAATATGAATGCTACATGAATAGTACTAGTAATAATTGTTCTAGTAAAAATAGATAATTAAATTTAGTTATGATAAAATGAGTATTTTGTTTATTATATCTATTAAGTTGTATAATTTTCACAACTATAAAGTAATTAGAATAGGTACATGAATTTTTGCGTGAAGAATTACAAATCAATATATTTCAGGATAAAATATATTCAAAAGTACTTATAATTACTAATTTCATTCAACTGATGCAATATTTGAGTATTGTTTATCAAATAACTTTTATTCGAATCTCTCAAATAAGATAATGAACTTTGTATATTTTCTTATTATTATTTCATTAAAGAATTATCATTCTATTAGATGCTTTATATAATACTAAAAACAAAAATCCATATACTTGGTAGATTTTAAAAATTTTATTGAGAAAGGTTGTAATTTTTGGCACAGGTAACTTTGCAGAAATTATCTATATCTATCTAAAACAGTCTTCAGAATTTGAAGTTGTAGCTTTTACAGTTAATGAATGGGCTCTAAAAGATACTAAAATATTTTGTAGCTTACCTGTAGTTGCATTTGAAACAGTTGAAAATATTTATCCTTGTGCCAAATTTGATATGTTTATAGCTATAGGATATACTAATATGAATAAGAAAAGAGCAAAGATATTTGATGAAGCAAAAACAAAAGGATATAAACTGATAAGTTACGTACATCCTACTACTTCTATTAGTGAAGAATTTCATATGGGTGAGAATTGCTTTATTTTTGAAAAAAATGTTATTCAACCTTTTGTTACGTTAGGTAATAATATAATAATTTGGACAGGTAACGTAATAAGTCATCATACAACTATAAAAGATCATTGTTTTATTGTTTCACATTCTGCAATAGCAGGAAATGTTACTATCAATTCATTTTGTTTTATAGGGATGAATGCGACTATAAGAAATGGTATAAAAATCGCTAAAGAGACTGTAATTGGGGCAGGAGCCATTATACTAAATGATACTGAAGAAAAAGGGGTCTATACAAATAAATCTACCATTAAATTAGATATTACGAGTGATAAGTTAAAATCAATATAGTTTCCTTAGAATAACTAATATGATATTATATATCTTTTTATCTCATGACGTTGATTGGAGAAAACAAGGACCAGAAAAAGAACATATTATTGCTAGGAAAGATAGATTTGAAGATTCAGTATTCAAGAGAGTTAATCAAGAAAATTTGTATTATAATTTTTTAGAGATAATGGATTTGGAAGAGAAATTTGGTGTTAGGTCCACCTTTTTTTTCAGAACTCATTATGAAAATGGAAATTATTTAGATTATGAAAAAGAAATTACTTCTCTTATGGATGGGAATTGGGAGATAGGATTACATTCGGATGGTAATTCCATCAAAAATATAGACTTAGTTCAAAAAGAAAAAACCAATTTAGAAATCCTTACTAGAAAACCGATTTTTGGCAATAGAGTTCATTATCTTACTTTTGATAACAAATTACTATCAAAATTACATCAAATTGGATTTACTTACGATTCAACTATGAAAAAATATAAGAATCGTATTAGTATTGATGATATGAATTATAAAAAAATTGATGGTGTCATAGAATTCCCTATAACTATAATGGACACATACTTATTTTCCTATCTAGGAGTAACAGAAGAAAATATCTTAAATATTTTTGAAGAAACTATATCTACCTCAATGTGCAAAAACGAGTCTGATACTATCAAAATTATAACTCTACTTTGGCATGACAATGTTTTGAAAATGAAAGGAGGACGAATGTATAAAAATATACTAGAATATTTGACATCACAAAATAATATCAAAATTATGAAAGGTATTGACCTTGTTAATGTCATCAATAAATTTGATAAAAATTTAAAATAAATAA
>JANWKP010000140.1 GCA_025451315.1 Nitrososphaerales archaeon
GTTGCTTGTCTTTCAAATTCTATCTGCAGATGTACCATTTGTTCTGAATATTTATGCTATGATCATGCTCAAAAACATCCACATGCCATGATAAATTTTGAAATTATAAAATAGGTGTATTCCTACTTTTCCCTCCTTCATAAGGAATTGGTTGATTTAGATAGTTTAGACCTGGATACCTTCGACACCTACGATGGTTCAAATATCATAGAGTATGTTCATCCTTTAGAATTGTGATAAACTACTCATTCATATTTCTGATATATCAATTTCATCATACCTGCTGCTATTATAGCGGTTACCCTTATTTTTACACACATGTAGTCCTTTGAGGGCTGTACTTTTGAATCCAGTTCCAAATTATAACGTGGCTTCTTTTGACCTTTTATAAAAATGAAATTGCTTTGGCAACATTTCTAGTCGACAAACTAAGAAAGTACAGATAGTAACCAATTCTATATTTGGTAGATATGTTCTGTTTCTTTTGGGTTTACATTAGTAATTTAAAAAGCCTCTAGATGATTATAAATGCCATTTTACACCATTGAATGTTCTGGATGTTTCTTAGTGGTATGGGTATTATAATCTAATTTGTCAATAATATACTCCTATTGCTATTCTTTTCTTGGTCAAGTAATCGATGCCACTAATAAAGAATCGCTATGACCGTAATATGACTATGATTACCTCTCTGTTAATAATTGCTTGAATAAACTCGTTTTTGTAATGGTCTCATATTTTATTCCTATAATGACGCTGAAAATCACGATAACAAACAGAATTTTATAGATAATTGGCTAAATGACTATATAGTGATTAAATACTTTTTTAGCAAGCTAGAGTATGTCCGTGCCCTTATCTGTAATGATAGTGGAGGACGAAGGGGATATAGCACGCCTTCTTAGTTTACATCTTGCAAGATCTGGTTTTGATACGATCTCTTTTACTCAGCCGTTGTTAGCTCTAGATCACTTCAAAAAATATTCAAAGAGATATTTTGATACTTTTGGATTTGTCTATGGATGAATTGAAAGGGATGGAATTATCTAAGGAGATAAGAAAATACAATTCCCAAGTAAAAATTCTTTTGATTACAGGATATTGCAAAGGGGATATATCACACAGTATCGACTTTATGGAGGCAAAAATCTCTGATGTAATTCAAAAGCCAGTAAACTTGGAAAAATTGGGGGCTCGCATACTTCGACTATGTTCCAAAAAGAAGCCGTAGGTGGTAATAGTACGATCTGATAATTATACGAATTATTTACTCTATTTATCAATTATTATGACTTTCTTGTAAGGGGATCTTTATATCATGGGTCGGATAAAGTCAAATTAATTAAGCGTTCGTTCAGTTTAACTAATATCAGTTTATAAAATGAGGATCATGTTCAAATTCGAATTTCTCAAGTCTTTGCGAAGGTTAGTTACTATCTAACTCAAAATCACTAATCTTTCTAAAATTCAAATCAGTGAGCGAGATGTATTTCGAAACTAGCCTAATTTACATCTCGTCGATGGAAAGATACACTTGTGAGGTAAATACTTTATGACAATTATTGCATTTGATATCATAATAAGGATGTTTACCAAAGTTACTTTGTGTAAAAACATGCATTCGCAATACCTCTAAATTATAATTGTTTTTATTGCATTTTGGACATACAACTTCAGATATATCATTTTCAAGATACATATGCAAATATTTTTTGAAAAATCATAGATATTGGATATGCATATCGATACTATAATATGATTATTGAGAATTTTTAGATAATTTGTTACATCTGATTCATACATAACCGACTATTAACAAAACAAGATAGTTTACCTCCGAGCAACAATACTGATTATTATTGGCCCAAATATACAATTACAGTAAAGCAATTAAAAAAGGATTTAGAGATTGTCGAACCTTAGTAAACCAGGGTATAAAATCAAATCGTCGCTTAAAGACCAGCGAGAAAATTAGTTAAACTCCTTACTGAGATATTTGGGTTAGGAATTGACCATTATGGATAATTAGTGAATACTTCTCCAAAATCTGTGTATAGATTATAAGCTTTTTTCATACTCTTTAAACCCTTTATTCTTGATTTGCAATTGTTAATTGCAAATTTGTTAAAGGGTTGATAAGTCATCAGCCATAATAACTCACTCTGAAGACCTAAGGAAACTATTTCATAAGTTCTATTTACGCCGCTTCTATACGGATTCTTTTTCTTATTTTTTTGGTTAATCTTGTTCATATCAATCCATAATAATATTATGGCAAATTTGTTTATAAAGCTCAGCAAAATCAAGGTTTAATTAAATATCTTTGAGAGTATCATAATTATGAAATCAAATGGTATCGACATATTTTCATTTGACAGGTTCTTCAATCCTGGTTATTTAGTCCATAATTCTGTGAAAAAATTTAGCAATTAATCGTGTCATGCTGATCGATGACCATATGATTGATTCATACTTACATTATCACAGGATTATCCTTCATTTTAAAATTTGCGAAGGAAGAAGGAATGCATCGTGATCACACGATAGTATTCTAATTTATTCGTAATATTTCAACTCATGACCAAATGCAATAGTTGAATGGGATGATATAGTAATGCGATATTATGTAATTTATTGAATAAATGAGATCTTTTTGAATCTAACATATTATATAATCTAAGTGAACCAAAAATATAGTATCATTTTAGACAATAAATAAATGGTATAAATTATACAGCAAAAACATATGAATACGATCTACTTATTTGCAATAGCAAGTATTCTTGCAACAGCTTCTTTAATGGTGGGCACTATTACATCTGCAGCAATAGCTCGAGGTCCAACGACTGCGGAGAGTGAAATGGGTTCGCCGATGATGGATACAGGTTCCACAAATATGACGGGGAGAAATATGACATCAAGTACTGACAATTCAACAACACCTATGTAGGTCCAAGACACGACGAGTAAATTATAAAATACAATTCAATATTTTGACCTCTATTTTTGCCTTTTAATCTTTTTGGTTTCAATTTAATCATTTCTTATTTCATATTAACATAAACACATTTTTCAAAAGGAATAAAGTTTCAATATGGGTCTCTATAGTGTGGTAAATGGTAACATCTAGTTTATTGTGCCTAAAACCTTTCATGGATTTGTTTTCAGTAGTTCTAGGGAATAATAGTTATTGTAACTGAGGGTGAAGAGGCGTTGTTAGATAAGATATTCAAAGGTGATTCGCTATTTGATGAAGGTGGTACTCTTGAAGTAATTGAAGAGTTTCCTGAAGGGGTTGAAATACCTAGTATGCCGGAAGCTCCACAAGAATTTTCTCCTGGCTTGGATGCATATCTAAAGAACTTGATAAAGAAATTATAATAGACCATTTATCCTAATTTATTAATTCTATTAAATTTTTGAAACCTCATTTAAAGTTCTGTTACAAAAAGTTTAGAATGCTAATCAATCAAATCATTCTCGCCCACGTAGAGATACTAATCGTAATAATCTAGAATGGATATTCATTTTGTTTACCTGGTGGTCTTCAAGAGGTTATCGGCCCTTTAATTTAGATATTGAATGTAAAATGATTGTATATTAATCATAATCATAATACACCATTGGGGAAGTCATCTATCATAACTAAGAATTGATAAAACTTGTTATCCTCGAATAATTGTATTAAATCTAATAACATATCAATCATCTTACACCTGTCTATAAACTATGTTATACGGTCAGGAATGAGTAGAAGGCGTTTTGGATAGTCTATTAAAATCCGTATTAAAACGTCAAATGCCTTATCTCATAGGAGGTACAATGACTGGAACAATTCTGGCTTATTATTATGGATTTTTAGTTACTGTAATAGTAAATAGTATTATTTGGTCTGTAATATCAACTCTTGTTAACAAATACTATTGGAAATATGCTGGATTCAAAGAAGAGCCTCAGCTTATTTCAAAATATATTGTTCGTATAAGAAAAAATTTACAAATAATATTACTAGCAAAGCAGATAATCATAAAAAGAAAAAGATAATGTAAATTAGTATTACCCCTCAAATAATAAAGATAGTAGAAAACCGCTCCAAACAACAATATAAAACATTAACAATCAATTACAACCTTTGATATTAGTTCAATTTTGCTTTTATAATAATTTATTCTTGCAAAAATAACTGGTAACAGTAGTATTGCTTATTTATACGATGTTATACATTCTCATCTGCAATGTCTGGGAATCAGTATAATAAAGATAAAGAGTACCACGGCTAATATCTTGTTGATATTATCAACAAGCACGATGTATATGAAAGACTACGTGATATTTATCAGAGCGCTTTAGATGAAACAGGAAATAGGGTGAAAGCCGGAACTAAAGCAGTTTTTAACAAAGTAAAAGTTATTGACAATGATATAGGCTCCGAACATGATAAAGAAAAACAAAATAGTCTAGATAAAAATAAAAGGATATAGGTAACTCTAATGAATTTCCTGGGATATCTATCTTTTCTCATGGCGATAATATTTACAGTATCTTTTATAATATGCATGGCAGTTCAACAAATAGTAACTTATCATAGTATCATAGAAAAAGCAAGAGAATTTGCTAATAATAAATATATTCGGAAGAACTAATTTAACAAAACTCGTCATGATTAATGATGCATGCGAAAATTTTGATATCTGAAAAATAATTGAAAGAATATATTACAAGCTCAACTTTTTAGAAGGGATTTAATACAAATGTTAATCACAATCAAGGGAACCGACCAATTCAGATGTTCTTGAAGTTTTAATAAAATCTTAATACCTTGAATATACAAATATTGTCCAAAAATGATATTATTTCCATTTTTGATAGCCTGAATAATATTTGTTCATTATCATTTAGAACGAGTTGAAATCTACTATATTTCGATTTATAGTAATGATTAGAGCAACTTATTAACGATATACATCATGACATCCTTAATAGGGCGCTGTTAACTTAGGCGTTTAGCACCTCCTTGTTGTGTATTTCTACAAATAGATTCAACCAGTTTTTGACATGATCTAGTTTA
>JANWKP010000141.1 GCA_025451315.1 Nitrososphaerales archaeon
ATTCCTGTTTGTATATCTTGTCTAGTTTAGTATGGCGCAATTACAATGATGTCTATAGATAACAGTTAGCTAAAAGTATATCTACGAAGTTTAGTTAGTCGGTATAGTAAGATATTTAGGTCAGATTAAATATAGACAAATACAATCTGAAAATGTATAGAAGCTTTATTCATTTCTTCTTATCTAAGAAAAAATTTAGTCTAGCAATAGTTATTCTTGGAATCTTTTCCTTAATTATATTTGATAATGTATACAATGTATTTGCTACTACTGATAATAGTAATAATAATGATAATGAAGATAAAAAATTCCAATTAAATGTAATAATAAATCTCAAGAACATCAAACAAGAAAATCCTCAATTGTTTAAACTAATCGCATTTATAAATGGCGATATTCAGACAAAAATAATAGACTTAAAAAAGAATGCTACAACATCTGAAAATTCTAAAATAACAACTCCTTTTTATTTTAATACGAGTAATGAGGTTTCAAAACTTAATTTAGGAGATGAATATTTTGTATGTGGATATATTGTTAAAAAGATTGGTAATGTAAATGCTAGTAGTAATAATCAACTAATGCCATATGACTGTAACGAGGGTGGTATTGCGTCTACCACTAAAGATTCCATTGGACTTTTTTCAACCATGACTAAATTTGCTGAAGGTTCAACTCTTCATCAAGCAGCTCTTAAAACGCCATCATCAGCAGATAGCAATAAAAATAATAAAGAGGTAAAAATTACGCTTTTGAATCCACTTGATGCTAAAAAAATAAAGGATTTAGATAATGTGCAATTTACAGCAATGGTAAAAGGAGAATATCAAATAAAAAAGTTGGATATAAAAAATGAAATAAAAAAATCTAAGATTAAAGATACACTAAAAGTTCCATTTGTATTTAACTCAAATACAGATATTGGACCAGTCCAAGTAGGAGACTACTATTTTGGATGTATTACTGCAAATGATTATTGGTCAAAAGAACATTCAGAATGTGAAAAAAGGTTTATTCAACATCTTGACAAATCAAATGATTTACCAGTAGCACACTAATAAGTTGAGAGTATAAATTGAAATATAAATAAACATTGAATAAAAAATTTTTATAGTTATTATCAAGCAGTCAATCACAATTCCTTTTTCCCAGAAAATTGTAACCGAAATAAATACGTGTATTATCTAAAGACAAATAACTTGCTATGATGCAACATCTTTTAAATTAATAACTTTATTCATAAAATTATTAAAAATTCTCTTATTAATAATCAGATTCTAAATTATAAATTGAACTTTAAATAATATAATATGATAGTAAGTTATTGATTGGGTATATTTTTCTAATATTGAATAAGTAATTCCATGAAAATATATTGGTTATATTCATATGTGTTTTACTGATGAGAGAAGTCAGCAAAACCGATTACGCTATTAAAGATATTGATGTTGATATTTCAGAAATTACTGATGGAATTTATAGAATATCTGGATTTTCAAACACATTGGGAATAACATTCAATCAATTTTTGATTGATGATGAAAAACCAATGTTAATCCATACAGGCCCCATAGGTATGTATAAAAATATAGAACAAAAAATAAAAGAAGTTATTCCTTTGCAAAAATTGGCATATGTATCTTTTTTGCATTTTGAAAGTGATGAATGGGGAGGAATGGAATTTTTAGAATCTGCAGATGCAAAATTAGTATGTAGTGATTTGAGTTCGAAATTGAATCTGATGGGATGGTATAATATTCCTGTAGACCATATATCAACATGGGATAATGATACTTTAAAGACTGGTAAAAAGCAATTCAAATTTATCATGACTCCACATGTACATCATTGGGATAGTATGATGATATTTGAAGAAAATTCAAAGTCATTATTTACCTCTGATTTATTTATTCAACCTGGAAACAATAAATATGTTACCTCTGATGATTATTCAGAATCAATGATTAATCTTTACAGAGGCACTGGAATCTTTGCTAGCGAAAATTCTGTTAGAGATACAACTAAAAGACTTGTTAAATTATCTCCAAATATGGTATATCCTATGCATGGTTCATGTATTGACAAGTCGATATTTTCAAAGTATGCGGAAGCTATAATGAAAAATAATTTTGCTTTCTCTGGTATTTTATTAGGACAAAAATTAGAAAATACCATTTCTTGAATTATTTTTAAATATCAATAATTGTATGGATAATTCTTTTATACATATAAAGAATTAGTTATTATAATGGAATTGTCATCATCTTCTACTACACAAATTCCCTCTTGGCATTTAAAAGCTGATTATGTTGAAACATGTAATTGTGATTATGGCTGTCCATGTAATTTCAATGGTTTTCCTACCTATGGTTTTTGCAGAGATTTACTATTATATCATATAAGAGAAGGAAATTATGGAGATATAAAATTAGATGGTTTAGATGTAGTTAGTGCATGTTCTTGGCCTAAGGCAATACATGAAGGAAATGGCACAATGCAACTCTATATTACTAAAAAAGCATTAGAAGATAATAATGTAAAACATGCATTAATTGATATATTTTCAGGTAAAGCTAAAGGAGAAGGTCCTTTTGCTATCTTTGCAGGGACAATAAAATTTTTTCTTGAACCTCAATTTGTGGATATTAATGTCAAGATAGATGGAAAGAGAAGCAGTTTCTCTGTACCTGATATAATGGATGTACAAGTTGAAAGTTTTGTAAATCCTGTAACCGGAGAAGAGCAGGATACAAAGATACAACTACCAAAAGGATTTATCTGGAAGATTGCAGAAGCAGCAAAAACAAAGATAATGCGTATTACTACTCCAAGTTTAAATTTTGATGACTCTGGCAAGAGTGCATTTTATTCAGTTGTAGAGTATAAAGGACCATAATACGGTACATAATAATCCAATATAATATTACGAAGAAAAATTACAAAGATATTTTATTGAATTTTTTTTATTACCTATGAATAATATTCAAAAATTAATCATTTTATCTCTTGTTGCAATTTCTGGTTTAGCATGGATTCTTTCTTTTGCAACTACTGACATAATGATGAATACAATGATGATGGTAAATTATAATCTTTTGAGTGTTTCGTTATTTACTGTAATTTGGACTTCAGAAATGATTGCAATGATGTTTCCAGCTATAATACCAATGGTCCTTCTTTACAACAAGATTATCCTACAAAAAGACAAATCGGATACCATATTGATTGCCAAGGAAGATAAATTGACATATCTCTAAAGACTATTTTATTTACAGCTACATATATCATAGTTTGGACAATAGTGGGACTAATTTTGTTCTTTGGATGGTCTTTGTCTGTGAATAATTTTGTTAGAAAATATTTTTCTAATGACCAAATCAATTTTTTATTTGGTATAATTCTAATTATCTCAGGAGTCTATCAGGTTACATCTTTAAAAAAGAAATGCATTGGATATTGTGAATCCCCTTTAATGTTCTTTGCAAGAAGATGGCATGATGGAACAGTTGGAGCAATAAAAATGGGAACTTATAATGGACTACATTGCTTAGGATGTTGTTGGCCTTACTTTCTTTTGATGGTAGCATTAGGATGGATGAACATAGCATGGATGTGTCTATTTGCTGGAATAATATTTGGAGAAAAAATATGGACAAAAGGAATATGGATATCAAGATTTACAGGAATATCTTTTGCTATTGTAGGATTTCTGACAATTTTTGGAATAATTATATTGTATAATGATACTATCAATATGAATACTATGAATATGAGTTAGGAAATTCATTTTAGTTAAAATTAAATAATTCTACAATATATCAGATTAATACCGATAGCGGTTCTACAAGAGGAGTCCAATGTAAAGATATCAGTACTTGTATTTAGCTTTTATTATTAGAAGCTTATTTTAAAACTATTTAACTGGTAAATAAAATTTTGGATTTCACAATCGGTTTCAGAGGGGATTTGAATTTTACTAATAGATTGGTTCAGTAAATTTGCTTTTAGTATTAGAAACTTATATAATCAGAAATTTTAGTAGATAATAAATATATAAACGGATACTTTAGTCAAATATATACAATTTCAATATTCAAAAGAAATTCATAAGTAAAAAAAATGAAGAGGATATGTTCATTGGGAACAACTAGTCATTTCCCTCAGCCCTTCCAATTCATATGTTGTTGTACTGTTAGGGAATCTATAATAATTTCTCTTGGAAATTCTCCTCCAAATACTTTTTCAAGACAGTCCAAGATTTCATTTATTTTATCTTCAGATATTCCTACGTCGCCACCCAAGACTAATAATCTATCACCTAAAAATGCGCGTCCTTCTTCATCCAGATTATTAGCAATAAACTCACAAACTTCCTGTAATGAACTTTCTTCTCCCTCGCTGTCTTCTATTATTGCTTGTATTAAATCGTCTAATTCTTTATCGGTTAGAACTTTTGTAAAGCAATTTTCACATGTTGGTGGTTCTGGTTGTGCTTCATCTTCAATTACAATTTTATCATTATCATTTATAATACACAGATTAACAATTGCTTTGTTTAAATCAATTTGATCATGTCTATCTAAATTACCATTTAATCCTTTAGCAGCGGCGGATAGCATTGGTTGAAGTTCGCTCAATGATGATGAAGATTGGTTAGTGTCTGTATTGATATTTATGATGTTGGGGTTGACACAAGTGAATGAATTGACTATTGATGAATTATTATTTACTGGTGTTGGTGGAGCTGGTGGTTTGTTATGTGAGAGACAAAATTCTACTGATTCGACAAAAAAGCCCTCAAACTGTCCTGTTTGACAGACATATTTTTTGTCTTTTGTAGGGTAATTACTATATTTGTTATTATCATTATCATAACTATTGTTATAAGATATTTTTTTATTGTCTTCATAACCATCATAGTTGTTGTTATAACTTGGTTGTTGTTGATTATAATAATAATCATCATAATTTGCTCTGTAGTTATTCTCATTATCAGAATAATAACTTTTTTCGTATTCTTGAGAATTGTCATATCTATCGGAATGTTTTCCTGAGGCCATTGCATCTGAAAAAAGATTCATGTTACCCAGAGATATTGCTGTAGCAACTGTTGATAACACTGTCAATGAAGCCATCAAATAAAGTCCAAGCTTGTACGCTGACTTGTACATGTTTGTTTACTAACTTTCTAATTATATTTAGAATTAGTAGAATCATTCAGTAACATATACTATATAATTTAGTAAGTGAATGATTATTGTATAATTCAATAGCTATTTTTATTAATAACATCAATACAGAAATATGTTGTACTTTTATCTATTCGATAAAATATAATAATAATACGAGTAATCTCATTTCTGTTTCTTAGAGAATATCAAAATAGAATGGATAATAGTAATCTATAATAAATAAATTCCAAACTTTATTGTGGAGTTAAATCCGCTTACAGACATATTATCTGGAGAATGTCCATGCAAGGTGTTAATACCCATTCTCCCAGGTAGTTATATCAATTATCTAGTTATCATATA
>JANWKP010000142.1 GCA_025451315.1 Nitrososphaerales archaeon
ATATGATAATCTGAGAGTGTTAGATGGGCTCGTAGCGCAGACTTTGTATAATCAAAGGTGCATAATGGATAGCGCGGACGCCTCCTAAGCGTCAGGCCGAGGGTTCAAATCCCTCCGGGCCCGCATTTAATTTGACTATAAATTAGGGTTGCACATTTGCATACCTATATTTGACAAAGCATGACTCAACCAACGCTGATAATGACGATCCATTATCATTGTTTACTTCAATGCTAAATGCTCCTGAATCAAAAAGACAGTATCCTAAAAGATTGCAAGTATTCTTCGACTTTCTTAAACTCGACGGTGATATAAAGGCACAATCAGAGACATTTGTAAGACTGTTTAAGAAGGACAACGAAGATAAACGTGATCTTCAAAAACAATTAATCAGGTTTGCAGGAAGCCAGAAAGAAAGGGTTTCTAACAAAGAATTATCGCCATCTACAGTTCCCAACTATTTTAAGGCCATAAAACTATTTTGTCAAGCAAATAATCTAGATACTAAAGTAAATTGGAAAATTGTGTCTAAATCATATCCCAAAGGAACGCAAGCAGCAGATGACCGCGCTCCTACTCTAGAGGAAATACAGCGATTACTTGAATTTCCTGATCGCCGAATAAAACCTCTGGTACTTACTTTGGTCTCATCAGGTGTAAGAATAGGTGCCTTTGAAACACTCAAATGGAAACATATCACGCCAAAAAATAATGACTCTAATGAGCTGATTGCAGCCAAAATGAGAGTTTACGTCGGCGATAGAGAAAATTATTCCGCATACATAACTCCAGAAGCACTACAATCATTGAAGGATTGGATGGATTATCGAACAGCATGTGGTGAAATTATAACTGGAGATAGCCCAGTAATGCGAGATATATGGCAAAATGGGGACCTAGAAGGTGCCAAAAATCCGAGACCTTTGAATACATTCGCACTAACACGTCTATTAAATAGAGCATGGCAGGCTCAAAAGATTAGAACATCGTTACCAAAGAATAGTAAGAGACATGAATTTAAAACAGCACACGGATTCCGTAAGTATTTCAAAACTCAATTAGAACAAGCTCGTGTACCTAGCATAAAAATAGAATTACTCCTCGGCCACAGCCTCGGACTAGGAGATAGTTATACTAGATTCTCGGAAGAACAAATGCTTTCTGATTATGTCCTAGGAATCGAGTATCTTACAGTAAATCAAAACATAGTTCTTATTAATAAAAGTCTAAAGAAACAAGAAGAAACAATTAGAATTTCACTTAAAGAAATGGAAAATAGGCATAGGAAGGAAATAGATGCATTACATCAAAAATATGAAAAGGACATGGAAAATATGAAAAAAGATATAGAACAGAAGTTGGAACAAATCACATCAAAAATTGATATTTCTAAAATATAGTTGAGTGATTAAATATTTAGATGTAGTTATTGAGGAGATTAACATTCATTCTCTTGGAAGTACATTATTTATTAGATTTCAATTTTACAACATTTTTGACTGATTCTATCAGAAAATCTGGACACACATAAAATAAAACTGATTTCTTTGTTTTTATCAAGTCTTGAGGAGAAACCTTTTCTATGTCTTTCTCATAACTCGCAATTAAATCGCCTTTAGTCTGTTCAACATCTATAAGCCGTTTCTTAACAAAAAGTAGTGTTTGGTTGAATTTTTTTTTGTTATACTTGCCTTTTTCTTTCCTGCATTCTATGAGGATGTTCTCGACATAATCTTTGGAATTTAGGCTTATTAACCATTTATAGAGGTTTTTATAATTCAAATCTTTCTTCAAGCCGTTCAAAATGAATGTATACCATGCTAATCGTAGAGTTCTAAAGTACAAATATTCCCAAGCGGTTTCAATAAACTCTTTTAACAGGGGATTAATGATATATCTTATTTCATTATTGATCAATTCCCTCCTTATGATATCCCTTTTAATCATATCATCAAATACATACTCGACCTCCTTTCTGAGATATTTTTGATGTGTAAAATTTGCCATTCGCATGACATCTTTTCTCAGATAAATATCCTCCACCGACGTTCCTAGAGTTCTTGAGAGTCTATTTATTTTCATTTGTTGATCCCAAACTGTTTGGTATATACCGGTTGCCGCGGTTCGCAAAATCATTTGATACAAATCACTTAACATATAACTTTCGCTTGGCAGAATACCATTGAAGCCGCAGAATCTTGCTAAATCAGTGAGAGAATAATATACCTTGGGGAGGCCTTTGCCAGTTACACTGTTTTTTGATGCCTCTTTTCTTTCAACCCAATTCCACTCTATTAGTTGTTCTATCGTAACGGTGATTTTTGATTCTGAGGGACTATAACCTGAGTTATTGTCTTTTTCCCTTTTTTGTTTTCTCATGTTCTCCTTAGAATCAGAAACTTGTTGACGAACCTTCTGTCTTAGTTGATTAGATGTTAATCCCTTGTTCATGTGAAGTACAGAAGCAATGTGTAAAGCCAACCATTCGTCATACCTGTATCTAGACTTGTCGGGTTTATCCATGTAGTAGTACTACTACAAGATATTAAGTATAATAAAGTTGTTAGTATTTTTAATGATTAAAAAGTCATTAAATGAGGTTACAGAATCTTCGACCAAAGTACGTATTACAGGTGTTTCACTCCCTGATAAGATCGTTACTTCAATTGATGATCAAAGAGGCGACGTAAGCAGGAGCAAATACATTCTAAGAATCATAGAAAAAGTACTACCCTCTGAAGATTGCAGTCTGGCAGAGGATAGGGAGAAAGGAGATTGATAGAGTTGTCAAACCATCAATCGACTACTATTGATACATCGTCACACCGATATAAAGATGATGACGATTGTATAGTACGGTTTTGCAAAGAAGCAGGAACCAATTCTCTGCGTATACTTTATTTTAAAAAGATAGGTAAATTTTGTGACGTACATAAGGATGAATTACTTTCATTAGGTCTTGTAGAGCCCTGTGACAATGCAATTAAGGAGATTAGATACTAAAATGACTCGGAACACAATTAATGATTGGGCTAATTATTGGAGAAATGAAATAGGATTTAACATTATTCCTGCACAAAGCAAGAAAAAAAGTACTTTTATTGAATGGTCATACTATCAAGACAATCTAGTATCAGAAGTACAATACAATAAGTGGATAACAAATGGAGATTTTAATCAGGGTATTGCAATAATTGTAGGAAAGATTTGGCGTGGAAAATATAATGGAAAATATCTTGCATGTATAGACATAGACAACAAAAAAGGAATTGAAGAATTTCTATCTCATTTTGGTAAAGTAGATACAATTGAAAAGTTAGCAAAAATGACCATTGTAGAATGGCATAGTGATAATCCAAACAAGGTTCATATTTACTTTATAGTTGAAAAACCCCTACATAAAAAAAGTGGAATAGTAGGAGCAAAAGACAATCCAGGTATTCCTGCTATTGAAGTGAAGTCAGAAGGATCGCACGGCATTATTTTTTGTACTCCATCTCCTCATGAAGATGGATATAACTATCAAATCATTGGGACCAAAGAACCCACTGTTTTAGATAAACAAAATTCTGAAGCATTAGAAAACGCAATTAACGTAATTTATCAAAAGTATGAATCAACTCCTGAGAGAAACAGAAAAAATGGATTGATACCAATTGAAAATTTATTCAAGGATGATTTTACAATCTACAAGGGCAATAACAGACATGAGGGATTACTTCGGGTAATGGAATCTCTAATAATAAGAAATTCGTCAATCATGTCGGAAGATAAAGTCAAGACAATAGCATATGATTGGAATCAATCCCACTGTGAAGCACCTTTAGATGACAAGGAATTTGAAAAGCAGTGGAAAGACGCAAGAAAATTTATCGCTAAAAACGATTACAGGGAAAATCAAGAGAATGAAAAAAGTACGGAAGAAGTAAATTCAATCGCAGATATCTTGTTATCGGTTAATGAGAGATATATCGAGATTTTTTACGATCGATTTAACAAATTATACGTGACCCTCAAAGTCAATGAGCATACAGAATGCGTCAGATTAGACAGTAACAGGTTCAAAAGTGTATTGAGAACTGAATATTATAACAAAGAACACAAGATTTTAACTGATGATAAACTTGAAGCAATAATAAAATTAATAGAGTCACAGTTGACCTTAGATGAAAGTATACAAAAGAGGGAACTTGGTCTAAGGGTAGCCAAGGTTGATGAGAATTCAATTTATTATGATTTAACAACCTCAAAATGGGAAATTGTTAGGATTTCTAAGGAAGGCTGGGAAATTTTACAAAATAATCAAGTGCCTATCTTTAAAAGATATGATACCAGCTCAATCCCTCAGTTTCACCCATCAAAAGATTATGATAATGACATCTTTGATAAATTTATCAAATTGTTTAATCTAGGATCTAAAAATGACAAAATATTGCTTTCTGTATTAATTATCACCCTGTTTATACCTTCCATACCTAAACCAATTCTAATATTAAGTGGAGACGGTGGAGGGGCCAAGACTACCACGTTTAATATCATTAAGAGGATCGTGGATCCTGGAAGCACCGACACAATAGCATTTCCCAAACAAATTAACGACCTAGTTCAAATCTTAGATCACAACTATGTCAACTGTTTTGATAACGTATCATCAATATCTGAGGAAATATCTGATTTGTTATGTAGAGCAGTAACTGGAGCAGGTTACAGTAAACGAGCATTATACACAGATGACTCTGACATGATATACAAATTCAAGAGGTTCATAGCTGTAAATGGAATTAACTTGGCAACAACAAGGGCTGACTTTTTGGATAGATCTATAATAACAAAGGCCAACAGGATCGAAGATAAATTTAGGAAAAAGGAAGCAGATATAGATAAAGAGATAGAAAAGTTAAAGCCCTATGTTTTGGGATATATTTTCGATATACTGGTTAAAGTTCTCAAATATAAGGATGAGCATCCAAATGAAAAAATATTTGAAAATGGTTTTCCAAGGATGGCTGATTTTGCAGAATGGGGCGAGATCATTGCAAGGTGTTTAGGATACAAGAAAAATGAATTCATAAATGCTTATTATGAGAACATAAACAGCCAAAATGATGAAGTTATAGAGTCCTCTCCAATAGCAGAAGCAATACTTCTCTTTGTCAGAGATAGAGAAGTTGGACTTGTTTTTCGTGGAACACCTTCCAAACTTCATACAGACCTTACGAACATGATAGACCAGGTAAAACCTGATTTGAAAAAGAGTAACTTATGGCCAAAGGCTTCGAGCACCCTTACACCTAAAATAAATGAAGTAAAACCAAATTTGAAGCAAAGGGGTGTGGAGATTACAACAGGTGAAAGAGACAATGAAGGAAATAGGGTTATAACGATTACAAAACTCTCGTCCATAAAAAAGAATTTTGACGATAATGAGGAAAGCGGTCAAGTCGAATTAGGTGATATATTAACGAATGAGGAAGAGGAAAATGAAGGGGAGTCATTTAATCCAAACATATACCGCATAGGGTCCACAGATACATGGGGATGTTACAAATGTCCGCTAAGGGAAGATATACACTTTATGAAACAACATATCTGTACAAACAATAGGAATTGACAGCTGTTAAATTAGACTGTTAAACTGCTGTCAATGGGTATTGCTATTATTTTCAAATATTCTATACAGTTGTGCGGGAATATGAGTGATTGAGGATATTCAATATAATTGACAGTTTCGACAGTTATTTTTATAAACTATGTAAAAACACTATAAATGGCAATTAAAAATCTATTGCCTGACATTTTTATCTTCATTTAGAAAAGAACTGTAAATACTGTCCAACCGTCAAATCGTAATTTGTGAGGGTAACAATTTAAGCATAAAACTGCACGAAATTTAGCAATTTCAAAATTGACAGTTGTTTGGATAGTTCCTAGTTTACTGTCAAGAAACCGTGAATCATTTGTACCGTCGCCAAAATATCCGAAAATTCAAATTTTAGAGTATTTCCGTCTCTTAGTCCAAAGGGATGCCGAAAATACAGTTCCAACTAGACATATCATAAATAAAGTACCAACGAAAATTCCGAATAGTCTAATAGAGCAGATTGATGCAATATGCAATCATGGATTTCACTAATTTCTCTAACGATGACTTTATTTCATCATTGGCAGTTGCAATATCGCTTCTTACTTTCGCAATAGTATTATCTCATAATAAGAAGAAAGCAAAAAGTGATCAATTTAAGTTCGCAATGGATTTAGACAAGCGAATTGAGGAAATTGATAATAAGATTAGTAGCTTGATAGAACAATTTAACAGATCATCCAAATCAGAAGATGACAGAAAAAATTTTCAGGACGCAAAGATGGACCTATTTTCAGAAAAGTTAAACACTTTTGAATTTTTCTCGCTCTTGATAAACAACCGCGAAATTACGAATAAAAGTATTATCAAACATTTTACACCTACCTTTATGGACGATACAGGATACATATTCAAAGAGTATCCAAAACTGGAAAAAGATAAGGAAAAATACCAAGAATTAAAGAAGTTCTTAAATAGAATTTAGATAAATGGATGCAAAGATTAGATTTAATTCAATAGTGGTTCTTATCCGATACTTTAACAATATAAATTGACAGTTCTGATCCGACCGTCCTAACTACTGTCAAATTTGAATTCTGAAATCTTTGAAGGTATTTATGCTCATATTATTACCTTTCTGAATATCAATTGACAGTATTGACAGTATTGACAGTATTTCTTTTAATTTTTACAAAAGCTTGAATAATTTTGTCTACCATGTTTTCATACACTAGAAGATGATTTTACATAATTATATTATAATAACCGTCAAGGCTGTCAAACTGTCAATTTGATCTTCTCGTGAGTACCAGTCTGAGCACGAAATAACTTTTGATTTGAAATATGAGTATTGACAGTGCTTTTTCCGGTCCGAAATCAACTGTCAAAAAAACTTCGCCAATATCTAATCTACAAAACTACCGAAAATACAAATTTAGATTAACGACCAAAAGCAATTAAGAATACAAGAAAAGTCTAAAAAACAAGAAAGGAGGGTACAAAAACGGTTAAAAAAATTTTAAAAAATAATAATTATTTTTTTACTCACCGTATTTTTCTTTCAGACTTTCAAATCTTTCATTTACATCTGCTTGATCTCTGTATAAATCACCCAATTCTTGAAGATCCTGTGCTATTCCTCCCATGTTATCCAATGCCTGATTTTCTATTGCTCTAATTGCTTCTAAACATTGGAATTCTTCTATTTCGTATTTGTTTATGTCTACCCCTTTGGATTGTAATTCTTGTATTCTTTGGTCTACTGCATCTGTATTATAATCGGCATCTTCCTTGCTTATACCCTTACTTTCTGTAAATTCTTTATAACCATCACAATCTGTATATGATTTTTTATCTCCATCTTCATTAGTTCCTAATTCTTCTTGTTCTGGTGTAACCGATCCATAAACTGAATTTAGGTTCAACGGCGCTGAAAGGAACGCTATTCCAAATCCTAGTATTGGTAGACCGATTAAAATTGTTAATGTTGGTAATATCACTAAAATTACAATTATGTAATAATTATAAATATTTTTATGTAATAGTTTTCTATTCGATGTTTGTAAAGCATAGATAGCAACTGAAGAGTCAAGTGTTTTTCAGATATATTTTAAGTTTGTGCATCAGAATGAACAAGATACGCATATCAATTTAATATCGATAATTTTGTTAACGAATATTATATGATTTGGCAGAAATAGATTAGGGTTATTTGAATTGTCTTGGTTTTTTGTTTTTGTTCGATTGATCGTCATCTATCAACAAAGCATCAATCTTAGCCCTCAAGATTTTAAGATTCTCCCTCTCTATAGCAAAACCAATTGTATCTATTTTTCCATCATCCATGTAGACATGCTTAGCGACAGAATACATATTTTCGTATCCTGCTTTACCCTTATGCTTTTTTTCTAAATCTGTAACTGTTACCTCTACTTTGTCTACCATATCTAAGAGATAGGAATCTTAATAGTCAAATATATAGGATTTCTTGTTGGTTGATATGCCTGATTACAAATCTCTTGTCACGTAAGTTAGGAATATAGGCCATATGATTCACACACCTAAGCCATCAATAGAGAACTCTAGGGATAAATATTTTAAATATTATTTTTCATTTAAATCACATTTTTGAACTTCTTTTTGAGCACTGAGACTTTATATTATAAGATTAGTAAAACCAAAACACCATAAAAAATTGATAGGTGCTGTTAAAAATAGTTGGAAAAAGTCTTAGTTATAGCCTAGTTGTCATCTCCACCACTGTCATCTCCACCACTGTCATCTCCACCACTGTCACTACTACCACTGTCATCTCCACCACTGTCACTACTACTACCATCTTCACTCGAAGCATCATTATTATTGCTATTTTCGTTGTCATTGCTGTTGTCATTGCTGTTGTCATTGCTGTTGTCATTGCTGTTGTCATTGCTGCTTCCATCAGAGACTTGTTCTCCTGTCACCCTATTAGAAAATTGATCAAATGCTTCATCTCTCCATTCAATTGTAAATTCATATCGTTCTGTTTCGTCTTCAATAACTTCATTGAAAATTAATATGGTGAAAGCGGCTCTGTCACCTGACCTGACCGTACTCGGATCTGTATATCCGGACTCAGAACCTATAATGCGTCCGTTACTATCATAAAAAGATGCAGAGACCTTTACAAACTCTGCCGTATCACTTCCATTATTCAATACTTCACCAACAATTTCGTCAGCGAAACTTTCGCTATTGTATCTTTGACTGAGTAAAACGATATCATCGTTTTTTTCCTCTTCAATTGTATTACTACCAGTAGTAAATCCATTAGAGGATGTTGTAGAATCTTCCCTTGGAACATCTCTTGAGATTGTAAACGGTTGGAGTTGAGGTTCAGCACTTTGTTGATTTGTTAAGTTTGAACTATTTATCGAATTTGTCGAATTTGTCGAATTTAATTGACCGAGTGCGTCAGAATGTGGAATCGCTAACAACAATACCATGGCGGCGAAAATTAATACTATACCCTCTATCTTTAATAATTTCCTCATATCAAATGATTAGAATCTAGTTATTTTTAAACATATGATAATAATCCAAATAAGTTTTTTAAAACATATTTACAATAATAAGGCCAGCTGATAAATGTATATTGACTAACCTAACGCGGATTGTTGACGCTGATCGGGGTCAATCGATCAAAAAATAATGAATTAGGTCAATTAGATGGTAGCAATAGTTCAGACCCTAATGATTCTGCGTCAAATTTCTCAGGATCAAACCGAAGGACCAGTGACTATCTTGAATGATGCAACTTCCGTAAATCCATTCATACACGCCACCTAAAATCTCATATCAAAATAACCTTCAATTCAACCAATTTTAACTAACAAAGAAGGAATAACTAGTGAACCTGACCAGATGACTGTTACAATTAATCCGATTTCAACAACTCCGCCTACTGAACCTCGTACCATCAACGAAATCATTAAAGACCTCCTCAAAAATCCATTAGATATAACTAACCCTATTCAACTATCTAGGGAGATAATTGATATCCTTGCAGACAATGATCGTAATAATGATCAGGTAGCATGCGATTTACTAATGGAAATAAAGAACCAACAAATGTACAGTATACGGGAAATAATGAATTGTTAGTGATTTCTCAATTATGTTTTTACCTAAATACTGGATACCGTTAGAGTGATGATTGAATTTTCTGTAGAAAGGAGGAAGGAAGAGTAGTGGTAGAAGAAGAAGCAGTACAGATTACAATTTAAGACTTTCAGACAATCTAAAAAAAATAATAGTGTATTTTGAAGATTGAATGTGATTTTAGGTTTTTGACTATAAAACTATCTCAAATTGCTATTTAGTAGTTTAATAGAATTTTTTTCCATCTATTTTATCTGTCACTCTTCGCTTTCCGCACCGCAACTAAAATAATAAAAATAGTGTGCATAGCATAAAATAGAGAGTATTTGATGAATCTTAAATCAGCCAGTTGATATGGTAGTCTTAAATCAAATCTATTAAATTGACGTCTTTTATCAAAGTATTTAACACTGGTATTCATAATGTGAAAAGTAATACTTTAAGTCTGAGATCCAATTTAGACTATATAGAAAATTACTCACCTACCTGCGCACATGGGTTAATGCAGGTTTCAGATCTTGTCTAAATTTTATTAGATAACTGTTACCAGTTTATAGCAATACAATTTGTAGCCGAGGAATATGTCCTGAGTTAATCCCCTGTTTTAATAGAATACTATACCAGTTTACGCAGAATTGGATAGGTATTTTCTGGCCCTATCTAAAACGTTTTTTTCTTTTTCTAATAGAGGGGTATTATTTATCATCTCTTTGAATTGTAGCGCGTTAACAATTGCTTTTCCACCTTAGGAATTACTAAAATAAAAAAAAGTGTTATCTACCATATCCTTAACTTTTTTTATTTTTTCTGCCAATGTAACCAGTTCTTTCTCAGAATATGAATAGTTGCAAGAATGGTCATAACTAGATGTGTTTCTCCCACAAAGTCGAAACATCGCCAAAGACTTACAAGTCATATAATCTTCATTTGTCAAGAATTTTAGATTCACCTGACTTGGTGCATCGCTTATTACGTGTGATACATCGTAATACTGCAATAGATCTAATACTCCTTTGGTATCCCATGATCTATCATTAAATTCTATTGCATAATCATAAGATTTGGTAACTGAGTTATTTTTTATCACATACAAGAACTCTTGCAACTGTATATGTTCTTTGATAGTAAAACTTGGCGGTAATTGGATGACTATGGCACCCAATTTGTTGGCATTTTTTAGAGGTGAGATTTTATCAATAAACAGTGTTAGATCATTTATCATATTCTTGTTGTAAATGTTCAGTCTCTTATCATCAGCTATAATTTGAGGAACTTTTATGGACATTTTAAAATTTTCAGGAGTAATCTCCGTTAACCAGGTAAACAGATCCTTTTCCATTTTTTTATAGTATTTCTTGTAGAAAGTTTGAATCATCTCTACAGTATCAAAGAATTGTGAGTAATATGCGAAAGTTTTAGTCTTTTTATTAGGATAAAAGGAGTTTAACCATCCACCATTTTGAAATGTATCAAGATAGTTCCATCCCGAGCAACCTATAAACAATTTAGAACTCACTCCACTATGATCTATTGTATCATTAGTGATAAATAAAAAAATCGATTAGCTATATATATTGGTAATGATCTTCTACCTTTAATAACTCAATTTATTCTGATTTGTGAGATCATAGAATATGAGATGGTATGTTTACAGATGTTAATCTTTCCTTTAACAAAAATAACCAAAGTTCCTAAATATAGAACAGAAGCAAATAGCAGAAACACTTAGGACGATTGATGGAAAAATGTCATCATAATGAGAAAGATCTTTAGATATTAGCTTTGGAAATTAAAGATTTGATTTTCTCTCATAGTTGCATTATTATTTATGTCAAATACTTTAAAATCTAACTTGTATACAGAAGAATTAATGAAAGGAGAATGGAGAAATACGGTAATTGAATGATTTAGGCTGGTCTTAGATACAATCAATTGGTATAATGATTCCCTTACTACTTAAAGGTACTCTCTATAGGTGGAGGCATGTATTAATGGATGAGTAAATTATCAAGAGACTGATTCAGGCACCACTTCCGTTAATTGTTCGTATTGTTTGATGAAGTTAAATCCCATCTCAGTAGGTGCATATTTTTCAGTCTCATCAGAATAGTTAAGCAATTTGTTCTCTAACAGAAAGGTAAAATACTCCTTTACTTGTGCATAACTGAGAAATGATATATACATTATTTTGGTTTTAGATAGGCCCCCGGTGGTAGAACCTGCTGCTTTTAATATTGAGTTAGCAATCTGCAATTTATTTCTATATTTCTTTCCAATTTGTGGAATTGTTGCTGATGCACTTAACATATAGATAGTAACAGTTTTTGATTATATTACATTTCTCTATTTGATTATGTAAGATTATTCTATTTAATCATATAACAATTCTCTATTAGAATAAAACTACTAATACTTATACAAAATTTGAATCTAATTGTTCTATATTAAGAGGCATATAATTATGGTATAATAACTAGTTAATAAAATCTGAAAATAAAAAAGAGGAATTAAAAATACTCTATGCTTTTACCATCTATCCTAAGGTTCTGATATTACCACATCCTCAAATGTGCAATCTACTGATGATTGAGCATTACCACCGTTCCCGCCAACTCCGGTTCCAGAATTACCAGTTATATCTCCAGGTCCAGTTTCGCTTCCAGTATTTCCTGTTCCTGTTCCAGAACCACCATTACCACCTGCTGATGCGATGTCGCTGCATGGGTTGGCCAATGCGTTTCCTATTATTGGTGAACCGCCTAATCCTGCTCCAAAAATTATGGATATGGCGATTGTTGACATTACAATTGCAGTTTTTGTTAGTCTATTTGTTTTGTTTAAAAACTTACTTATCAATGTACTAGTAGATTATTTTTATAATATATATGAAGAAAGATTAATACACATATTATTTAAGAAGGGTAAATTAGTATGTAACTCTATATTAGAATAAAATAATGTAATATGCGACCAGTATTCTCTGTTCAATGGGTGGCATTCAGTGAGAAACAATTCAAATGAGGGACAAATCCGTTAATTTTTATAATTTGAAGCTGCCATGAAATAGATGTTAGTTTCCCATGTTTTGTATATCATTACCTAAGTCATTTGAAGTTTTTTTATAGATGGTTATAGACCATTCCAGGAAATTTTTGTTATATTAAAATAGTATATTCATTTTGTAGAATAATAAATCTTAAAAAAGATAAAGAATAAGTGCGTTCTTACTTGTTTGGGGTAAGTTCAATGGTAAGCCATATATCACATTCACCCTTGCTGCCATCCGGTAATTTTTCGCGATGGACACATATTTGTATCTTCATCTCTTGTGGATCTTCTGACGGATTCTCAAGCACGTTACCAATTGCTTCACCTACTTCTTGGTTTATAACATC
>JANWKP010000143.1 GCA_025451315.1 Nitrososphaerales archaeon
ACCAGTTCTTTCTTTTTCATGTATTAGGTTAAACTTTTTCTCGATTTCTATATGGATTCACTTCCTGGCATAGAAGTGTAACCCATGTCTGTAAGCTATAATGTCACCTATGTCTGCAAGTACAACAGTTAGGATATCGATTACTTTTTGTGAAGACGTTAAAGGAGTTAGTTATGTCCTAGTGGATTTTTAATCATCCATTAATGATGTCATGGATGGTTTGAGATTCTTCAATAGGAGGAAGTAGTATTGTTGAAATTGGATCTACGGTTAAAGTCACGTAGTCAGGTTTGCTATTTGTACCTTCATATTGGTGACAGTCAATTGAAAAAGTAATATTAATTTCAGTTGTAGTTGTCGGTGCGATAAAAGTTGGATTGACTGCTGTAGCATCATCCAGTATTACATTTGGTCCATCTATTCGATCCCAATAGTATCTTAATACCGGATATTGGGGTTTGCGAAAAAAAGACATGGAAACTTTAGATTCGTTGAATGAGGAATTGCATATAGTATTCTTAAATTAGTAAATCTATTTAGGTTAGGAATGGATTGAAAAATTAAAAAAGTTTTTTTCTGATTTTCGCAGTCCATTTTGATTCGTATTTTTCTAGGGGATTGGTTTCCTCATCTTTTAGATATTCTGGATAAAGATCCTCAAATTCTTTTAAGGAATCAGACCAAGTCTTTGAGATTTCATTAAATGATTGATTAAATATATCGAAAGAGTCACTGTCGTCTTTCGCATAATCGGGAAGATTCTGTATTTGTATTAGGAGATCTTCTTTTACCTTTTCTGTCATTTTGTAAAAATCTTTCATATCTAACATCTGTATATTTGGCAAAAAAGAATAGTAGTTAACTTGTCCTCACATTTTGTCAATTCTATTTGCTCCAAATGACTTATGAATAACTTTATGGCTTTTACTCATATCTATTTATATTTGGACACGCGAACACTCTTGAAATTCTATTCATAATAGTTGTGTTCTCTTTTATTGGAATATTCTGACGGTTTTTCTTTTGGATTGTTTGATCTAAAATTATGGTTTAGCAATTTCGATTTTCTAAAAAATCCCAATGATTATGAGGATCACTAAGTTTTTAACGACGGTATGGTCAAAGAGCTACGCGTCGACAATCTCTAACATTTTTTATATAATTGCATTTCTTTCATGTTCCCTGAAAGCCAAGTTACACTTTTGTGTCAAATTTGTTGTCTCATGATAACCTGATTTTGCACCGCTCTTTAAATTGTCGTATAAATCCCCAAGATAAGCGGGGGGGAGTGGGACTCGAATCCATATCGCATAATCGCGGATTCATCTGCATAAAAAATTCGTTTTGTCTTAGTACGTTACGAATATTAGGGAAATAAGATTTGTCTGTATATTATCCACTCACAAAAGTGTGGTAAGATATTGGAGCGAACAAGGGTATTGGTAATCCCTTACCCTCTACTAATTTAATGAATCTCGTTAGCGATTAAACTTATTCTGAAAAATCATTTTACAAATTTCTTTTGTTATTTCACTGCCAGGATTGTTATTCGCAAATTTTATACATTGTCCTTGATTTTTAAATTGTTCATCTATAGGGATATCATTATCTATGCATTTAACTCCGCCGGTAAAAGTCCCTTGCTCTCCATTTTCAGCCTCGAATCTCATCTCTGCAACTGGAAGGAGGTCATCTATTTTACATTCTCCACTAATTGTAATTTCTGAAGGAACCTCATCTTGACATAAAGTATCGCTAGTTTCAGTGCCTGATATGGTGAACTGGTCTCCACTTATGTCTACTGTGTTTATTTCTCCTTCTTTGGCTAATCCAGTATCAACACCATTTATTATAAATTCACCAGTCGTTCCAGCCTCACTTTCTATGGCGTTGAAATTAATTATTTCATTTGGGGTAAACCCTGTTGGTGGACGTTGGCCATCGGCACATGTAAACCGTTCTAAGGAGTCACCAAAGCCGTCTACCTCTTCTACAATACTTTTTTGAGCATTAACGAAAGATATATTGAATAAGCTGACGGTTAATATTGTTAAACAAAGGGTAATGATGCCCATGGAAGTCAGAGATCTAGTCTTTTCCATGACAAATGAATATTAGTTTATACATATTTCATCAAGTGTGAACATTATTTTACACAGAAACTAAATATCATCTATAAACAATTGGGTTTGGTATAACTTGTTCTAATTTGAATCATGATGATCTGATGGTCTAAAGGTACAATGACCATTATTCTTGCTGGCTCGGGTAGGGTTGAAGATAAATCTACTTATGAGGATACATTTGAAATAGATCCCCTACCTAGGTCAACATTAATAGAAATAAATAATTGTTTGCATTTAACAGGATAATCGTAAATGATGTGGTCGATAATAATAGTACCTATTACTAGTAATACAGTATTGTTATGGTAAAGTTATTTCAAACGGCTTATCTTCACTTTCATGCTCAAGACCCACTCATTTTCTCTAAATCATTCATATTAGCTGGACCCTTTATGAGATCATTTTACTGGATCTATGACATGTTATACTCAATGAAAACATTCATACAAGGGGATAAAAATGATTAAAAAATTACTAGGGGAAGGATGAGTAATGTTTATATAATTGGAAAATGACATACTAATAGATAGTAACAATAGTCTAAGAAAAGTTAGAAAGGATATGAAATCGACAGGTAACCACGTACAATAGTGGATGAGTGATTTTCTAGATTACCCAAACCTGTTTTCATTTTAATTTATCATTAGTCAATAATTAGTTTATTACATTTAATTACACCGAAGAACGTCTTCAATTATTAGTTTTGATTTAAGACTGACTTCTAGAATTCAGATAGAGAGGTCCATGCTTGAAACCGCAGATAGATCCATTTATTGATACTATTAAGCTTATCAACTTTACGTATTATTGGATGATATTGCCAATAAATATAAATATCATGTATATTGTAATATTACATATGAAACTAGCATCTACTGATCCTGAAAATCTTGTTCTCAGTCCAATCTTTATGAATGAATCTCCAGAAAAGAGCATGCAAGTATTAAATAATTATTATAAGCTTTCGGCTTTATTAGAAAAAAGAGAATATTCTGTTGAAGATAAAAAAGCCATTGCAAATATTATACATAATTATGATGAATTAGAGTCCGGAGAGAATAATGGTGAATTTTGTTTACAGTAGTTGAAAGTTTGGAAGGCAAATCTAAACACAAACCTCCTGGCCGTGTCTGTTATACATCTTAATTGTATTGCATCGTATAATAATACAAGACTCAAGTATATGAGCCCATGTAGTTAATGGGCACAAGGGGGCTAATGCCGATATCGGTTCTCAAAAATAGATTCTATAATTTTAGATATCATTTAATTAATAAATATTACCTATAAATCTTTTAGATATCACGACATTTCTTTCGGTTTAGGAAGAGATGCAAAAAATTCTTCCGGAGTTAGCCATACTTGGCTGTATTGCATAATCCATTATTATCCTCAATTATATGTGCACCTATCTTTTGTTGTTGGAAGAAAAGTTGAAAAACATTGACAAGTTTTTGGTGTTGGTGCAGGAGTTGGAGTGGATGCAGACTATGGGATAACCTCCCTTCGATCATTAAATCCAGTCTGTTCATTGTCATTATCCTGAATCTGGTCTCCAATGTTCCTACTCTGCAATGACGATCCAATAACGGTTATAGTTATTGTAGTCCTGTTGATGCTGTCAAACTTTTGGGCACGATCATTGTCACCATCAGCCACGTACACATTACCAGACGAGTCCCCATCTATGCCAGCCGGATGATCGAATTGTACGTCGGCTGTATCAAAAGAACCCCATCCTTTTTTAAATGAATAGATATCTGTCAACTTGGATGATGCGGTTTGAGGGCTGGTATATCCACCATTGCCAGTCGCTGTCCCACAAGTAGCCTGGCCACCCATGGCAGGTCCGCCATAATGATAATAGTTACGGGTACTACCGTAACAAGGCGCTTCTCCGCCAGCTGCTTCTCCGTGAGCAACCCTTCCTGTAGTGTTATCTTCCTGCTGTGCATATACGGTAAAAGCAGCTGACGATACGCAAAACTTCTAAACGTCATATCCGTAAATCCAGAACTAACTACCTTTGCTATTGGCATCGCATTGGCTGTTGGAACGGCAATGGGAATGGTGGGCAATCACAACTTGGCATTTGCCACTGGCAATATTACTAATGGCAGCGGCAGACGCGGCTGAATCCAACTTACATACAGTTGTTTGTGCGGCCGCTCCTGCGTCTTTCATCTCCTCGCACTCCACGATGCACTACAAATTGACAAAGATTTTATATTCTTCTAAGCATCGTCTCTAATCTGATATTGCATGAATCAGATATTGATAGATCAGAAGGATAACAATAAAACCTTTGACGCAAAGGCGGGAGATGCGATAATAATCACTCTCAAAGAGAATCCAGGTACGGGATATCGATGGAAACCTCAAATTGACGAGGAGATCGTCTTAATTAAAGATTCAAATCTTTTAGATCCAGATTCGAGAATTGGCGGTGGCGGTTCTAGAATTTTTACTTTCAGGGTTCGATCTCCCGGCAAGACAGAGATCCATCTAGATCTCAAGAGAGAATGGGAAAAAGACAAGAATCCTATAGACCAATTTGAAGTGTTTATTCAAGCTGGATGAGAAAATTCGCAAGTTGCAGACCACCTACCGTTGCTCAAAATAACAATTAACATTGATTTAAGTTGAATTAATGACCGATCTTGCCTCCATCAGCTGTTGCAGCTTTAGGATGGGCTTTTTATATTTACAATCTGAGCGTGTTAAGAGATAGTCTACAGCAGATTTAAAATTGCAAAAGAAATAACTCAATTGGATCATTGCGATGGTTCTTTTTGGCACCGAACGATTGTTTTTGCATTGCCAAAATATTTTCCTTACCAAGAAGTGGAAAGACTCCAGAGGCCAATTAGTCATAGATTAGTTCATTGAATCTAAAGTAAATGGTTTCTGAACTTTAGTAGATTAGCTATCGAATGACTTCCTTTAGGCGCCTGAGCGGGAACGACGCTAAATGTCTAAAACTCATATACAAAAGCTACTCATGGTGAAATACATTCGATTTTTTTGCATAAGAGGCTACTACAGGAGAAGACATTGGCATAAGATTTCCCTCTTTCCAAATGTAGGTGCTTCACAAGCATGCTCGGTACGTGATGAAGTCATAGTGAAGTAAAATAATAACGAAACTTCGGTTATTGTCATATACTCCCTGTAGATTGGATAATACTCTCTGGCAAAAGAATGTGGTTAAGCGATTGACCAAACCGATGTTCGAAATTATTACAGGTACATCCGACGATAATTGGACCAAGTAATTATAATTACTGTCTTACTGGTTTGCGATGGACAATACCACGATGGAAAAAAGGATTGCAGACGGCTTCTATTTGTGTCACAACACAAATAGAAGCTTACAAATTATATGCTTCCAGGGGGGGAGGGTTTAATAGCCCACATCTCATGATCTATACCGCACTGTCCATACCCTATTTTGAAAAAACCATTCATTCCCCAATCGGGTCCCCAGCTATTCTTACAAATCCAATGAGGATCACCATAGTTGACGGTATCGTCATATCCGACTACACTTACGCAGTGGCCAGCTACCACCTTATCTGTTTTAGGGAAATATACTCCATTTTTATATGCAAAGAAATCTTCATATACGGTGAAAGCCGTCGTCAATGGACCTGTGGTAGAGATCCATTCTTTCATCATTTTTATGTCTGTAATTTTATTTGATGGAAATTTTTTCTTGCGGTCCTGCCAATCAGCGCATAAATTGCAAGCCTGATCCCCGGCGGTATATGGAAAACATGCTTCATCTACTACACCCTCCGCTGCCAAATATGTGTGTGATCCCTCAAGCCACCACCCATTGACACATGTCCTATTATCCTGCTTTTCTGCGCCACAATAAAATAGATCAGCCTCAGAATAATCCACATCTAACCCAACTTGACTATGCTGTAATCGCGTTACTACTTCTGCCGTAGCTATAGTGCCAAATGCAACACAAGAGCCACAATTACCTTGATCTTTTATGGGTGTGATCCAGTTCTGACCGTTGACATTTCGCCAATCGAACTTCTCAACTGCAGCTGCTTTAGCTTCAGCAGTTTTAGCTTCAGCAGTTTTTGCTTTTGCTTGCTGCTCTCTCTCTTGTAAAGAAGGTGTGCCCGGTTTGGGAACAAACCCCCCTCTGTACTTCTTTTCCTCATCACTCAATCTCTGTATAGGATTATCTCCCGCCTCCCATTGATTTCCTGTTTCTGATATTACCTTTTGTATATCTTCTAATTTCATATCGATGTCTGGTAGTTTGGACATTAGATAAGCTTTTTGGTTCTACTTTTCACCTTTCCCCATTCTTCAACATAATCATCAACATCATCAACCATCAGTCTATCTTTAGACTTAAGAAAACACATCTCGTAGTCGCAGCCCCTGGATATTTTGTTCAGGAACTGTATGACTACACAAAAAGACGATTTCAGCTTGTAGGTCCTGTACGCAGATACAAGAATACGCCAGAAGAAAGACGGCAACTGGTTGACTTTTATGAATCGCCTTTAGGTCGTGTAATTTATTCAAAAGGAAGGATATCGGTAGAACCACTGATTGAACACATTAAATCTATCTTGGGATGGATCCAGTAACTACAAGAGGATTTGACAAGGTGCGCGGTATCGCGTTACTGTCTGTATTACTGTACCAGTCCGTAGAAGTGATCTTCAGTCTTTGCAGTGTCGATACCAAGATTTAGTATAGGTATCCTTACTTCCACATATTGTTCATCGTTATCGGTAACACAGAATTTTATGTCCTTGATGCGTAGGGAGAGAATTTCCGCAGGTCTTGCTGAAATATCAAAGGCCATAGCGTAATAACATCGGTCCCTTTTATTCGGACAGTACTTTAGAAATACAGATACATCTGTTTCATCCCAAATATCTGATGGTTTATATGATGTTTTCTCCCTCTTTGATAGTCTCTTTACTCCAATCATACATGCAGGAGTTACTCTTTTGTTAAATCAGGTTCGTTTTGATTATATAACCATTTGAAGAATTTTAGGAAAACCATTTGTCTGTTATTGTAAGAATTGATCCAACCATTTCCCTGATCTTGCGGTTTTCTTAATTTGTTAGATATGATCCAATATCTTCTTTGGTCATATCCTGATATCTTTTCATATCGTCAAAGCAGTTTTCGGGCCAACTTCAGCACAACGTGATTAGAATCATTGATCCAGAAGGTCAAATTCTGTTGGAAAATGAATACGGAATAGATTCTCATAGATTATCATTCAACCGAGTTGTTCGGCAATGTCAAGGAAATGGGGAACGATATTTTGAGTACGAAGATATTGTCCAAGAATTTGAAACAGAGTATAATGATGATTCTAGGCCATCTCATCAAACAACAGTCATTGAACGTAATGGAGATCCTATCCATTATATATTCAACAGATTTGGTAAGATTTTATTTAGGGAGGAAAATGTCATACGAAACGGGATAGTGCGACATATAGTATCGAGAAGTCGTTATAATAGAGACGGGCGACTTGTTGCATTTTTAAGTCCCGAGGGTGTGCTAACGCAGTATCTATTCGGCCGTGAATATTATGTGAAACGTCATGGGATAGAAGATGAAGAAGTCTTTAATCACAATGATTTAACCGTGGGTGAGACAGGGCTTTGGACGACTATTGGCTGTTGTCCGTTGAGGCAAATACTTTAACATTCTTGATTCACCACCCACTTTCATATGGAATAATTTTTTCCCTGACATTTTTATGACGAATCCTGAAGATATTGTTTTAAAATTCACTTATGAACAGGTTTATGGTCAAATCCTCACCGTTTCAGACCCTCGTTATACTCATAGCTCTGATCCAAATTATTCAAGCACCGACTATGATAGAACAGTTACTAGATTCGAATACCGTGGACCAATTACTGACTCCTTTCTTCTACTAGATAGAATTATTTGTCCCACCCCAATATTCCTCGATGATAGAATAGCAGATCCAGTCATCTATCAATTTTTGGAATACGATACTCGAGGTAGATTGACAAAAAGTAAAGATCCGACAGGAGTAGTCACTGATTACTCCTTCTATGAACCAGCAGATGGCATACTAGAACGTTATCCGAAAAGAATTGTAGTAGATCCCAATGGTCTGGCCATAGCCACTGAATATGGTTATGATGACTTCGGCCGTCTAATTAGTATCAAATCACCCCAAGCGACTCAAGCCCCTGCAGGGCAATTCATCACTACAATTAGTTATAATAACCATGACCAGATAATCGAAACAACATCGCCGAGTCCATTTAATTTCAGAATTCGGTCTTTTTATGACAGGCACGGAAACTTGGAACGAGTCGAACGAGACATAAAGGATGAGAATGGTCTCGATATGGATGATTCTCCACAAGTACGAACTTATCAGTATGACACTGAGTCCAGATTGATTAAATCAACTGTGGGAGGGGTTCAACTAAGTTCCCATCTAAAAACATTATTCCGATATGATTGCGCTGGTAACAAAATTATGACAACCCTACCTGGTGGAAATCAAATTAAGAACGTCTATAACGAATTGATGATGCCTATAGCTCAGATAATTGGATTCAATAGCGATAGTTCCTCAAAAACTAGTGTGGATTATGATGATGATGGACGTATATCTCAGACAGTAAGCGCAAAGGGAAATGCTACATTGTTTTCCTATGATACGTTTGGTCACATCGCGTAACGAATTTGGATACGATGAATTGGGAAGACTTACTCATACAGGAATAAATAAATTGGATGTTCACTTGAATGTATCTAATATAGAGGAGGATTTTGTTGAATCACCCGGCCCAGGTGAACTGTTGAATAGCAGAATATTTCCTGACACAATGAGAAGGTCTATAAAACTACTAGATCATTTGTCTAGAGAATATAATGTAGAATACGATACATTATATCGTATTGCGAAGGAAATCGAATCCCTTGGTAACGAGTCAATTAACAAATATGACTCTCACAGTAACCTTGTACGTAGAGATCTTCGTCACATTGTACTTGATCCTACCTCTAGTGTAAGGTTGGGTGAGCGAATTTTCTCGTGCTGTCGCATATGATGAATTAGACCGCGGGATATCTACCACGGACAGCCTTGGCAATCACAGTCAATACAGATATGATAGTAATGGGAAACTAGTGCTTTTTGTGGATGTTTTGGGGAATTCAACAAAATTAGATTTTGACATTTATGGTAGGTTAATTACAGAAACTAATGAACAAACTGACAATGGATTAGGTAAGGGTAATAATCTCGAGCCTATACAAAATAAATTTGAGTATGATCTCAATGACAATTTAATATGCATGTGCGATGCTCTTGGACGCAAGACAATACAAAAGTACGATTCACTAGACAGGCGTGTGGAAATTATCTATGCTGATGAAACCACAACCAAATTTCTATACGATATGGATGGAAATATCGAAAAGACAATAGACAATAATTATCGACATGGGCCCAAGGGGACTAGTAACAAATTTGACCAAAATATTAGGTGCATTATCCATTCATTTATCAACTATGACGATGACATAGGCAATACAAACCTTCGATGATGCCATTTGATATTTGTAAGACTTGTAACTACTACGTCGTGCCCCAATGTGATACATACAAAAAATGCGAAACTAACATCTATTTCATGACGCTTCAAATTATAAAAATTAACGGATTTGTCCCTCATTTGAATTGTTTCTCACTCAATGCCACTCATTGAAAAGAGAATACTGGTCGGATATTATATTATTTTATTCTAATATATAGTTACAGACTAATTTACCCTTCTTAAATAATATGTATATTAATCTTTCTTCATATAAATTATAATAACAATCTACTAGTACATTGATAAATAAGTTTTTAAACAAAACAAATAGACTAACAAAAACTGCAATTGTAATGTCATCAATCGCCATATCCATAATTTTTGTAGCAGGATTGGCCAGTTTACCACTACTAGAAAAAGCGATGGCCAACCCATGCAGCGAC
>JANWKP010000144.1 GCA_025451315.1 Nitrososphaerales archaeon
CCAAAGACTGCTTAATAGAAAAAGAATACTGGATTTGTAGGCTAAAAGTGGGAGCATTCCCTAAAAAGTTAAAAGTGTTTAAACAGGAACGTATAAACCAAAAAAAGGCTGGAAACAAGGTAAAACAACTTGCTTTAAAGATTCTAATTAATGGAGGCTATGGAGTATTTGGAAATGATTATTTTAAATATCGTGATTTAAGGGTTTCAGAACTTATCACAGCATTTGGAAGACATAACTTAGATAAAATGCAAGAAATAGCAATATCACAAGGATTTGAAGTCGTCGCAGGCGACACCGATTCTCTGTTTCTTCACAGTAACTTCGACAAAACACAGGACAAGATCAAATTAGAGGATTTCAAAAGAGAATGTAAGGATATTCTGAAAATAGATGTAGAACATGAAAAAACTTTTACAAAAGCCATAATACTAAAGAAGAAACATTACATAGGAATAACAGAAAATGGTGAAATGATTATCAAAAGTATGGAAGGAAACAAGAGCGATCGCCCCCAATGGATTAATACAGTGTTCGGATCTATGCTAAAAGATATTTTAATTCATGGAAATAATCCGCTTATTCATATAAAGGAAGAATTACAAAAGCTAAGAGAAAATAGAATTGATCCGGAAACCCTTAAAATATATACCAAATTATCAAAAAATCCTGAGGAATATAAATCAAATAATATCCAAAAGAAGATTGGTATTTTACTAAATGCAAAAGCAAATGATTTGATCTATCATTTTAAATCAGACAATAGGGATGGAGTATCTATATCATCTAAAGAAATAAACCTGAAAAAATATGAGGATATATTGATTGATAATGTAAGAGAAGTTTTGCAGGTTATAGGATATGATGTGTCGACATTAGACTCCTAATTTTTGATAAATTAAACATTAAAAACAACTAATGATTCAAAAACAATAATCAAAAATAATGCTACTATAAACTTCTTTGTGTATTAGATATTGATAGTTCCATTACATAAGATATTTTGAAAAGTGCAAAAAATAAAAAATATGTCTAGTCTCATTATCCAGATTACCTATTCATTTATCTTCTTTCAACTTCTATAAATTTAACAAATGATAATGAGCTCTATATTTACCAACTATTTTCGACAACTGATAGTGATATTAAGTACTCTAAAAAAATAGATTATTATTGTGAATACTTCTTCTGATGTTGTTGTTCTTTCTTAGCTATATTATAATTATTGGATGAAATGATCATTATAATTATAAAGATGAATATTATTGCAATAACTGTGCCTATCATTATACCTATGACTATTCCCATACGCTTAGAAGTCGGTTGATAACCTTTAGGAAGGTCAAGGGATGGATTCTTGATAGTTTGGTAATATTGAAATATCATAAAGAATAGAAGCAGAATAATCTTCCATAAAAATTTTTAAGTTAATAGCTATTTGGAATTATAATGCAAAAGATAGCAATGTTAGGAATTTTAGCTATACTAAGTGTATCTTTAATGACAGCAGGTGCCTCACAAGTGGAAGCGCAAGGTGGTATGGATGCGATGATTAATGATTTGAAAAATGATGGGGAGGCTTTAAAGACTGAGATCAACAGCACAAATTTGTATAAAACTAACAAAGTAGAAGATTTGATATATAAGGTTGCATATTATAAAGGTCAAATATCTGTCATGGGTGGAGGAACTTGGGCTTATCTTCATGATGTTCAAGATACATTGTTAGCGAAGATTAAAGCAACAGGTGAAGATGGATTTACAGCTTCAGAGTTAGCATCTATAGATTACTTCGCAACTCAAGCAGCACAGAGTAAGATCGATCATCCGTCAACAAACGTATTTGGATAGATTCATCATGGATTATTTTTCACATTGATTGCTCCATCAGTTACTTGATATGGATGAAATGAATATGGAAGGGAGGATAAACTAAGATGAGTATTAGTAGTTTCGATGAAGACGCGAAGATGACAATATCAACAAGGAAAAGATGTCTAATCTGCCGGATGCTTCAAGATATTTAGTTAGATTATTTACAGTTAACGAGGATTTTAAAAAGTGCAAAATCAAATATCTAGATTAAATATTGTGACTAATTCAATTGAACTAGCAAAAGGACTAAATCAAATAAATTATTCAGTGTCTAGGATCTATAATACCTAAATATTTTTTCTTTAATTTATTAGTTTTATTGTCTCTCCAATATGCATAGTAATATGGTCCATGTGGACAGTGCAAACAGAATTCTTTACCACATTTGACAAACTCTTCTCTTATTGTGTGATTTGGAGATAATGTAGTAGCTATACGTGATCGTCTAGTTTCTATTTCTTTTAATTTGTTTATATCATATTGAGCTTCATTCATAACTCTGTTTAATTCCTCTTTTTGTTTTTCTTCATCTTCAAGAACTTGTTTTCGTTTTGGAAATTGTTGACCTATTAGTTTGTCTGCTTTCTCAGTACGTTTCCCGTCATCCAAAATACTATCTAGCATGGACAACGTTACACCATATGTATTATAGCAACTATTTTTTAGTAAATCAAAAATCTGGTTGTCATACAATTTTTTCTTATAGTTGTAATATGTTCTTCTGGATATGCTCTTGTCTCCTAATATCTTGTTGATAGAGTCAATCGATTCTCTTTCGTTAAGATCGTAATTCTCACAACTTTTAATTAAATACAAAATTGGTTTTTCTTTTTCTTTGATACTTTTTTCCGGAAACATAAAATTGACATAGTTTCTAATATTATTTCTCATTCTAACTGAGGTATCTAATCCTTCTTGTTCTATTTTGAAGTAAAACATAATATGAAATGAACCGCTATTAATTGTATAAATATATTTCTAGAATCAACGATTATATCTTTGTCATTTAGTTTCTTTTTGTAGTTATAATAACTTCTAGAGATGTCTTTATCAAATATCTTATTTATTGTTCTATGGAATGCTTCTCAGTTAGATTCTAATTTTCACAACTTTTTATTAAATTAAGTATTAATTGGCTTTTTCTAGATTCATTCATTGATAATCAACATGAGAAATCATTGAAATTTAATCAAGTTTAATGGTAATCACAAAATGCAGGTGGATTTTCTGTGTATTGTTTCTCGTAACTCACCAAATAATCATCCTGAAATCACATAGAAGAAGTTTATTAGATAATGATAAGAAAAAACTACATAATAAGGGTCATAGACTTCGACAGTTTTAATAAAATTATTTTAATAATCGGACAACTCGAATAGATAAATGAACCTCAACGAAAAGAAGACTCAATACTTCGATGATGAACCAACAGAAAACTCTAATTTGTTCAAAAATGATGCCTTATCCTCAACGATAAAAGAAGTTATTTTAGATAGTGATTTGCCCACCCCCTTCGCAATTTGTATTGATGGAGAGTGGGGAGAAGGTAAGAGTAGTCTCTTGAAGTCTGTTTGTAACAAAGTTAGTCTGGATATTAAAGAAGATATCACAAAAACAGATGAATTCAAAGTTCTATGGTTTAATGCTTGGGAATATGAAAGATTAGATCCTGTTGCAGCCTTATTGTACTTGATTCAAGAACTGTATAAGGATGGTGGTGACAAACTCAAAAAAACAGCAATAAGCGTTGGAAGAATGTTATTTGATATGGCAATTAGAGCCCATACTAACATGGACCTAAACGATTTAGAAACCTATTTCAGGGATTCTGTTAAAGGCATTACTAGTATAAAAGACGATTTACAGGAAACAATAAAAAAGGGTAAATTGATTATTTTTATAGATGACCTGGATAGATGTATTGTAGAAAAAACACTTGAAATGCTAGAGGCTCTGAAAATTTTCCTTAATTCCAAAAATGTGATAGTCGTATTAGCAGCAGACATTCAAAAACTCGAACGAGCGTGGGAACTTAGATACAATAAATTATCAACTTCAGGCGAAGGTAGAGATCACATTGACAAAATTTTTCAACTCAAAATTTCGTTACCTTCCAAGGAGGAAATAGATCTAAAAAAATATTTAGAAGTTTTAAAGTCACCACTATCACCTGAGGAGGAAAAACTAATTGTAATAGGATGTAAAAATAATCCAAGGAAAATAAAGAAAATTTTTAACTTGCTTAATTTCTCAAAGAGATTTAAATCCTATAAGACGCATCATGAAGTAACAACAATAATATTGTGGTATACACTGGGATCTGTATACCATCAATTTTTCAAAGTAACAAAGGATTCGATTCCTTCATTAATTACTGTACTCATAATATTACATCAGTTTAAAACTTTTGAAGATGCTAAAAACAAGCTGGATAACTTTATGCATATGGAACCAGGCGTAAAAGGACAGATTATTCCTCTCAATGAAAATTTTCGGATTCCAAAAGATCATATATTTCATGAAAAAGGTGACGCATCTTATCCGGATAAAATCTATATAGGAAAAACGGCATTGGAAATGCTTTCAATGATAAGAATCGATAGGAACTTGTTTGAATTTCTATACGTGGGTGCAAAAGAATTAGGAATTGAAAAATTAACTAGTGAAAGTGGTAACATAGAAAGGATATTTTCGAAGTACAAGGATGACCAAGTCATTAAAATGGAGAAAATCATACAAGAATTGGTCGTTATTTCTTAGATCTTTTGAAATAAAAACCAGAATTTTTTTCGTACAATATTTGTTTATTACCATTATTCTCTGCATCCGAGATTAAAGGTCAATACTTTGAGATGTTCTTCGTACTTTGTAATTAACTTAATTTTTAAAACCTCCAAATTTTAGATAAGGACTAAAAAAATATTCTAGATCCTTACGCTAATCTGTTAGATTTTATTCCATGGGTAAAAACATATGATGATCAATACTTCTGTTCAAGAACAATACTATACGCCATTGATAGAGCATCCGCTTTGTGATAAGGTCTACCAAGATATTTAAGAATTGATATAAAAGAAACCCTTTGGAAAATACGATAATATTCAATCAGTTTGTGAATATGTGATGGAAATATTGATAGATGATACCAAAACTTAAGCTTACTTCAGTTTCTGCATTATAATAATAATCGCCATCCATCTTAATATTTAGAATAGAATACTCACAGATCTGTGAGTCTTTCGACTGAACCCGCATCGTATATTGGACTTGATCCCACTGAACCACTTCAAAATCGTGGTTACTGTTAGTTTCCTTTTCTAGGAAAAGAATAATATACAGTTTGTTAATAAAAGAAAATTATCCTAAATGAAAACTAACTAGTTGAATAACCCATTTTCAATCAATTGTTTAGCTATAGTTTGTTTTCC
>JANWKP010000145.1 GCA_025451315.1 Nitrososphaerales archaeon
AGAGTCAAACTTCTTATAGAGAAGATAAAATAGTTAATGAAAGATCTCAATATTATAGTATATTAGAAAAACTTTGCTACTCTTAGAGCAGACAATTATCAGAATATAGCTATAAAACCAATATCTTAATGCATGTCAAAAATCTTTTTTTACCCTTTCTTTGATAAAATTAGAACTAATAAGGTAGATCTTGTCTTTCATATCATGAAAGATTTTTGTTTAGACCATATCTTTCAATTATTATTTGTCTTATTAATTGCATTACTTCTTTTCAATTGTTATATTTGAAAAAATAAAATCCCCAATTCATTTTACTGATTGTAAATAATTTACCCTTTTTGTGAGGATTTAATTTGAATAATAGTTATAAAAATTGTTGAATCTATTGAAGAATTCCATCATCTTTAAATGTAAAGAATGTAAAGGTAGAGGCAGAAGCTATAATGGAATCTGATCCTGCTCAGACAATAGCGGCAGTTATTGGAGAGGAATTCACATTAAGTCTTACGGAAAAACCTTCTACTGGATATAATTGGAAGGCAATATTTGATAACAAATATTTGGAATTAGTATCAGAAGAATATGATACAAACAAATTAAGACCTGGATCTGCTTCGATTCATAAATTTATTTTTAAAGGATTGGAAAAAGGAGAATTTCATTTAAAAATGATATATCAACGAGGGTGGGAAGACATACCTGTTAATCAAAAACTTTTTCGGATAAAAATATCATAAAGTAATAATTAATTCTATGCTTATAACTTTTATAATTCTTGTTTCTGTCTATATTTGAATCTTAATTATACAATACCAAAAAGTTTAAATGATTATGTTTAAATAAGGAAGCATGACAGACACATATAAAATAAAAGGATTAGGCTATTTAAGAAGTCTTAATTCTCATAGAGACTATTCTCCACAAAATGAAAATGTTTCAAAAATATATGCAAAGATTCCAAAACTTGAAAGGGTTCTTACAAAAGTAAAAGCAACAAAAACTAACACTGTTGATCTAAGATCTGAATTCTCTCCAATACGAGATCAAGGACAATTGGGTTCATGTACTGCATTTTCTGCCTCTGGATTGGTAGAATATTTTGAAAAAAAAGCATATAATACATATACACCCATATCAACAAGGTTCACATACAAGACGACACGAAATCTTTTAAAATTAACTGGCGATACTGGAGCTTATCTTAGGACCGTTATGGGAAGTATTGCTCTATTTGGTGCACCACCAGAAGAATACTGGGAATATAATGGAGCATCCGAAGAACAGAATCCAGATTTCGACATAGAACCTAGTGCGTTTTGTTATGCATTTGGTCAGAGTTATCAATCAATAAAGTATGTTCGATTGGATCAACCTGAAGTAACTTCAGAACAACTTGTTAACATATTGAAAGACTACATTAAAAGAGAACTTCCATCCATGTTCGGTTTCACTTGTTTCCAATCATTAGGACAATCCAATGCAAATGGAGGATTGATACCTTTTCCATCAAAATCTGAACGTATTATTGGAGGACATGCAATAGTTATAGTTGGGTATGATGATGATAAAAAAATTGTAAATCAACTAAATAATAAAGCGACAGTAGGAGCGTTTCTGATTCGTAATTCATGGGGAACAGATTGGGGAGAAAAAGGCTATGGATGGATTCCTTATGATTATTTCAAACAACGTCTTGCAGATGATTGTTGGACTATTATCTCTCAAGAATGGGTCGATCATATTTCATTTCAAGAATAAATTTTGTAGATCTAGCAAAATGACCTATTTACAATATTATTTCTTTGTAATTTATTAAATTGGTAGTTATCTTGATGTTTAACATTGCTAGATTTAAACCAAAAAATAAGTGCGCATATCTTTCGAAATAACGAAGATAACATTTTGTAGTATGTTCTTGAGAATATTTACTTTTTATCTAGTTTACAAAATCTTCAATTTCAATTTCAATTTCTTTATAAAATTAATTAGAAAAATAATATAATGTAGCGTCTCTTATAATCATCTAAAGAAGAATAAATAGTTGTGGATAAGATGTAAAAAGTCTCAAAATAAACTTATGATTTTTTATTCCTATGTCTGTGGCAAAAACTTTATATCTTTCATTACATTATTCATGTATTTTAGTAGTCAACACCTGTGGACTCTTATTTCCTATAGCAAAAGTGAGTCAAGCAGTGTTGCAAATGATCTTTAACTTAATCTTCACGACAGATTGGGTTACTATGTATTTATAGATAAAGAAGAGATATCTGGCGGATAATATTGGAAAATTAAGATAGTTTAGGATATTTTAAATGATTAGATTAAATTCAAAATGTGTATAAAAATAAGAACATACAGTATGGGACCAAAATAATGGATCAAATATTTTTGTTTGTAAATTTGATTCGAGTCTTGAGGCAATTGGAATTTCAAAAAAACAAAAACATGATGGCAATTTGAAATTCGAACGGTGTTATATACTTAATCAGTATAAATGACAGATAACAAAGATCTCACATTTATGAATTTACTAAGGATCTAAATAAATAACAATAAAAAAATTGAACAACATTTTTAATAAATTTTTATTTTTTATATATAATTTGAGATTATTTAATTTTGACCTATTTATTTATCAATTTGACCATCTATTTGACGTATTTGACTACATTTATAATGTCCTACATAAGATATGAAATATGCCAGCGGCGATATCTGAAACCATAAAAAAGATAGTTCTCCACGATTGGTTAGAAGGAAGATCGAGAGAGGAGATTTCCTCAAGAAACAAGATAAGCACTGGTACAGTTTCCAATATAATAGAAGAATGGCGTACCGATCTAGCTAATTATGACCTAGATGCTCTTAGAGCCCTAAGTTTATCTCTAAAAAATTTCAAATTGACACCTGAAAAATCCGCTGCAGGATTTAGAGTAGCAATGATGATGCAAAAAATAGGGGTTACGGAAGAGTCGTTTAACAATTTTATAAATGAGATTTATAACAGATGTCAGCTACTGAATATATCTCCTGAGGAAATTGGAATTTATATACAGGAAATCGTCCTGTTGTCGCATCTTGTTATTCCTTCAAAGATTCCACAATTTCTTGAGAATAAAAGAAAGGATATTGAAGCAATTGAGAATCAATCGATACAAAAAAGGCAGGAATTGGTTGAAGTCGATAAAGAAGTAACACAGGCACAGAATCGCCTTGATAATCTTTTAGATAGAGAAAAAATATCACGTGAAACAATTGAATGGCAAGATAACATAAAACAAGAACTTGAAAAAGAAGGAATATCTGTTGATGAATTAAAGCTATTTGTTCAATGTGTCAAAGGAATAAAAAAGAATAATTATGATCCTCGCGAAGTGGTACTTCAATACTCAGACTATAACGAATTAAACAAGATAGTTAAGGCTCTAGAAATATCCAAAGAAAATGGAGGAATAGAATTGCAAGACCTTCAATACAGATTATCTCTTTTAGAAAATGAGATAAATAAAAACAGCTTAAAGTTGGATAAGATAGGACAATTAGAAAAGATAGGGTTTGGTTTACAAGAATTAAAGATTTTAGACTCTACGTTAAAGGAGATAGCATTAGAGAATGACCTTGAAAACGATAAGCTCATAAAGCAATTCTTTAGTGACCTTACAGAATATGAAAAGACAATTGGATTTAGGAAATTATTGGAAAAGAATGTCCAAGAGAGCAACTATCTTAACGAACAAATTGCAATTGCCAGAGCAAATCTTTCTGCCCATACATTTTTAGGACCAATTTTACAAAACTTATTGAATAAAAATGTTACCGAACAAGACATTATGGATATCAATGCGATTTTATCTAAGGGGAGAGGATCAGATTATTTTACCAAAGACAACTTCGATAAGCAATCTTTAATTCAGGATATTGAAAAGTATAAAACTATTAAACAATCTTTATCTTTTTTAGAGGAACAAAACAAAGATATGGAGAAGGAGACTATCAAACTAGAGAAAGATAAAGAGAAGCTTGAAAAATATATGAGTTTCTATATGTCATTCCTTCATGGCAGTTATTCTTATTGAAATTATTAGTATAGAAAAGGGAACTAATATCATTCATAAGCAGGTATAAATGATATGCAACCTGTTAATAAATCTCTTCCCTTACGTGTAATCAAAGATAAATCTTTTCTATTAGGTTTACAAATTTGGAAAAATTTTAAATGTTGATATGCTATAAAAAATTGTTTTCAAAAAAGAAAAGATATTAGGGTACATAGTATTCTCTATATTCATAGTATTGAGTAAAATCTAGAACTTGTTGTACTCTTTTATGTGTATTGTCGTTTATATCATTCCATGGAAACATCTTATGATTTCTATTTGTAAAAGGAATTATTCTGCCCCTTCTATCTCTAATTTTATCATTTGCTGGATATCTATCTAGATAATTATGTTTCCTTTGCCAATTTGCCCATATTCGATCGATGTTACAGTGATGCAGAAAGAAAACGGGATCCCCTGGTGAGTATGCCTCTTCCATAGTACCTCCAACCCAATTATGAACAGGATTGTGAATAGGACGTTCTAAACTTATTCTAAATGAATTATAGTCTTGATTTCCATCCCATGGAGGCTTGTCATACTCTAATAAATTATTTTTAATAACAAGTTCAACATCACGTCTGAATGGGAGTTGTATAGCATTATCAAAATCTCTGCGAAGGTAAGCTTCTCTTGGATTACCAGGAATATTAAGTGAAAATTTCCAGTTTTTAAAAGGTCCATCTGTTACTAATCCATTTTGTGTTGGATTGCGACCACCTAAAAAATCCTCTGTCCATATTATCGATGTAGGGGGATCCTGGAATTCTGCATCAATAGTCCAATCCCAATAAGGTAATGAAATAGAAGTATCAATTTCTCTAAGGGCATTTTCAAATCTTATAAGATATTCTCTATGCCAGGGAAGGAAAACAGGTGAATAATGTGCTAAATTTCTAATACTACCAAATAATTCAGTGCCTGCTTTAGTCATCATTGCAATTCCGTGCCAATTTACAAATTTCTCATATATACCATTTTGCTTGAGTTGATTTATTGCACGAAAAAGTGTTGTTTTTTGTCCAGGCTGTAAAGAACGTATTTCTTGTCTTTCAATATTACTCAATAGATTCGCCTTCTTTAATTTTTATCTGTCTTATTTCATCTTCCACTATAAGAGAATCAACAATTGCCTGTGACAAATCCCATGGTGATTCAAAAAAGCGATATGGAAGATAATGGGTAAAGTAATTTCCTTCAAATGTTTTGATTGCATGAAATTTTTCATTTATGTTGATCTCTTCATCTTTAAATTTAATGACCATCTTTGGTGGAAAAAAGAATGATGGTATTTTCTTTATATCACTCATTATTTCTTGTTCATCTGCCATAGTTGTAATGTCTTCATGACCAAGATCATGATGAGGAGGATGATGTGGAGCTGGATCTGATGTATATGTGAGAGATATATCTACGTCTTTATATTTACTTTTTTTTACTATTGAAACCATGATTTCAAATTAAATATATAATAATTAAACTTATTGTACTGGAAGTTGTTACAATATTGTTACTATGGAAAGACTCATTATTCTAATCCATTTTTTTACTTTGTCTTCTAATTAAAATTATAGGTAATATCAATCTTTTTTTGGCGCTAAAAAAGTCTTTGATACCATAATACCATAGATACAAACCTAGTAAAAATAATCAATAACTATTGAAAATATATAACAATAAAGTTAAAAATATTTGCTATTCTTTGTATAAAGTAAATTTATTAGGATTTGACTTCTATTTCTATGAGTTTTGTTTACATTTAGGAAAATTACTGTTAAAGGAAAAATGAATTTTTCGGCGCCTAAAAACTATGAAAATAGATTCAAATTGTCATAGATAAGATAAAATGGTTAAGAAATATCTATTATATAATATATCGAAAGTATATGTAATAATTTCTATTGTATATGATTATTTACTATTTTTTATCTAACATGATACCTTAATTTTAAATCCAATGAAATTCTCAAGGCTAATGTATAAAAATAATATTAATAAAATAAATGATAGAATTTAGAGACAAATATGTAGATATCTGAACAAAATGATTAAATGAAATGAATAGAAATAGATTTATTGCAATTTCGCAAAAAATAATACTTTTTGGTACTGTTTTCCACCACTGACATTCAGTAAGTACTATGAAAAAGATACCAGTCGTATTCTTTCTATTATCCCTTCCTGGACGACCTGTCTTCCTCCTTTCCTTTCTTATTTGGTTGTATACAAGATAGGAAATTTGATTCCATAACTCATCTGGTATTTCATAAGTTGAATCTATTCCAGAAATTTCTAAAATCAAACTAATCTTGCGATATAGTGTAATCGTTACACTTACCTTTCTCGAATAAATCTATTATTCAATAAATTTAAACTCTATAAACTACTTTTCAGATAGGCTCTCGTGATAGGGAGAGAGATATAATAAAATCATCTTTATAAAATAGTTCTATCCGTTTATATTATTTTGGTTAAACATAGACAAAAAAGTATAAATACATTAAATAAATTCCAAAAAATAATGTCTAATAGGCTATTTATCATAGGTACGATAGTAATGCTATGTACTGTTGTACAATATGTTACTGCACAAGGAGAGCAACCAAATGCTAAAATGACATTAGATAACTTCAAATTGTTATATCATACTGCAACCGAGAGTTTTATTTCAGATCATAAAGAGTACCTTTATGATTCAAATACAAGGAATTTAACAATATCGGTATATAGTATTCCTTCCATTGGACCAGAGGAAAAACAAAGTATGATATTAGGTGAAAGACAAGCACAACTAATCAAAGATACTATCATAGAAAATGATCTATTAGGGTTTGATTTCATGAGTTCAATTAAAGGCTATCCAATTGGGTCTACCTCTCATAATCTAACAATTGTAGATAGTAACAATGACAGATACTCATTATCCTGGTACAGTAATTCTCAAAGAGATCTCCTTTCATTAGAAAGTGCAGCCAAGAGTTTTGAATCTTTATTTTCGATAAATTGTGGAATAAATCCTCATGCACCACCATGTTGTTTACCACCTACAAAAGACCCGATGTGTGTAAAAACCTCTGACACAAATATTACAAAATAATGTAGTCAGAAAAAAATTTATTTTTTTACAAAACAATTTACCTTCAAACTTGGGAGGTATATATCTTCATCTTTTTACTCATTTTTTAAATTTTATTAGAGGCTGATTTGTCCATAGAAATTCGTTTCCTGTAAAGTCTTATATTTAAATAATAACTTTTTACTGGCTGTAGAAACCATTTAATAATAATTAAATTTAGCATCCTATGAAGATTGTATGTAATACCTGAAAGTCACTTCTCTGCAATGTCAGCATATTATTGTTGACAAAATTGTTGTCATCATTGATTTTATTTTAACTTTGAAACAAAAAAATTGTCAACAAATAATGTTTTTCTTCTAAAAAGATATCAAAACCTTTCGATTAGCAGGTGGTGGACTGGGTGGAATTTGCACGCTAGGTTCGACAGACGATTGAAACTGTCATATTGTATGTTGTAATCGAAGATATATTTAGCTTTATCTAGAATTTAGGATTTGGGAGAATCATACCTGAATTTCACACTAAACCAAGTCCGCCATTTAATGAGTTCGACGATTACCTGTTGCTACTTGCCAATCCCAAATTTTTGTCCAGGTAATCAGCTATATCGTCGAATGTCGCACCAGAATCATTCAACTCTATCAGTAATTCTTTACTTATACCGGCTCGTCGCAATGCTACTAATGCAGCATATAATTTTCTTTCAGCATTAGTAATACATTTGCCATCCCAACCATAATAAGACATGATGAGACCCATAACACATCTTCCGCCAACTCCGTCGGTATATCGCTGTCTAATCTGCTTAAAATATTTTCCATACGTCCGTATTATTTGAGAAATGGATGCTTCTTGTTTTGACTCTTCACTAATAAGGCTAAAATTGGGAATGGGGATTTGTCGTTCGATGTTCTTTGTTAATTCATTTTTATATCTATTTAGAACTTGAGAAACAGGTGTTTCTTGTTTTAATATTTGTCGCTTAGCCATATATTGCCAATAAATAATCACAAACAAACTATTTAGAAGCTACGTGGCTTGGCTTGGATTTCTACCGAAAAGGTGGTCGACTTTTAGATGTTGTGGAGGAAACTATAGTTCGGTGGAAACCATGAGGATTTCCACATGGGTTTCGTTAAATAAAAAGCAATAGTAGTAAAGTAATAGAGTTATTAATTAATTAATAAATCTATAAAAAAATAAAAAAATAAAGTAAAGGGATATTGATTGGTGGATTGTCAAAGCAATAAGTAAATGCTTCCCAATGTCCGACTAGGGAATGACAATTAAATTTCTTATTAATCAATTATATTATCGAAATAATACTGAAAAATGTTACAAATCTTACTTTTTGCTTATTATTTTTATAATCTCGTTTATTAAGATTGATAAAACTAAATGAATGTGTCCTTACAAATATAGCCTTTCACTCTCCCTCCTTTTCTCCAACCAACTTGCTACAATAAATAGAATGATATCTTGATAATTGTAGTTGATATTATTAGATAATGAAACAGTTGCAGTACCGAAATTTATATCAGCTCAAAAACTCTTAGCAGATAAATTCATTCTTGAATTTTGATATAAATATAAAAATAACAAGAAAACAAGAAAAAGAATAGTTGAACTAAACTTAGGTGACATAGTTTGTTTTGTTAAACCTCATTCAGATTATGTTTGCGATACTATTGTAGGAGGCATATTACCAAAACATCATAATGGTCTTGAATCTCCTACAGTATATGTATTGGTAACTGATAACAAATTTGACTTTTATAACTTCACTGAAATAGCTGATAAAAAATATAGAATATTAGATAGGGGCATTAAAAAATGTAATAGTAAGAAGAGTTTTCACAATACATCAATTGGTACACTTTTTGATAAAAGAATTGGAAAAGGATTTAGAAAAATACAAATCAAAATTAGTTGTTATAACAGGTGACTTTTTCCTTTCAGATTCACAAATTACAAAACAAGACAAACACTGGTTATATCCTCAACTGATACAAGCAATCACAAAGATTAAAGACTGTAGTATTCCAGTCTTTTCTCCTATGAGATTGTCAAATTTAATGAATTATGGATAATGATAAGAAATGATGAATAGCTAACTTGTCAATAGACTAGTTAATTTATTATTATCAAATGTAGTTGGCCCTAGAAACCTGCGGGCCCCGACGGGCCCATAGTTTTCTCGGGTTCATCTACTTCGCTTTAACATTTTTTATCTATCTATCCATCTGAATAGTATAATTAGAATAAAAAAAATATTAATAATTGAATTATATATATAAAATTTTATAATGTTATAATTCTATTTTTCTAGTGATATTAATGAGCAGGCAAAATTCCTCATTATAAAATGATAAATATTATTCTATTGTTGTTGATATCTCTTTATGATTTCACTTTAATTGTTGATATAATCTTCTTTAGCCTTTGTTTATACCCTAAAACAAGATTATAGAATATAATTAGATAATCAGTACTCATAACTTTATCATAATTTTCTACTTCTTTACATTCTAATTTGTATGGAATTCTATTCCACCATCATTCTTCTTCATTACGCATAATAATTAACAAC
>JANWKP010000146.1 GCA_025451315.1 Nitrososphaerales archaeon
AAAATAGCTTATTGTATAATTTAATTCAGGTTTATCGCTTTCACCAAATCCTATTAAATCAACAGCTATAGTATGGAAATGTTCTGATAACGCTTGTGGGATATCCCTCCATACAATAGGAGATGAACCAAGACCATGAATAAATAGGATATGCTTTTGTTTATCTTTCCCGTATTCATCGTATCTAATTTTAAATCCTTCTTCTTCTAAATTAATGTACATCTATAAAATAATGATCATAGGAATTTGGTTAATATAATTGATTAGTAAAAGAGATAAAATATGTTTAAAAAGGTACTAAAATATGTTGATATATTACTGGTAATTTCTGCAGGACCAGCATTAATAACAAAATAAAAAGCAATAATTTTATCGCTACACACAGGTAAATCTGAGTGCTGGTTGGACCTTTTTTTTAATTATTGATACAAGTAATTCTAAACAAAATACTGTCCTTATAATTTAGTATATAACATATTGGAACTATATTAGGAGTCTATTATCGTTTATAATTCCTAGTTTTCATGTCAAAGTTGTTTGTAAAAGAAATTCGAGTTTCGACTTTAGTCATTTCTTGTATTAGTACTATTAGATAAATAGAAATACTAAAATATATAAAAATATTAGTGTTATAAAATACTTTTTTTAACTTGCTCAACTTTTTCATAGATTTATTAATTCTTCAATTTTGATTTTTGATATTTTGTCAATATGAATAAATGAATAATCTAATACAATTGTATTTTAGGTACTTAGGAATACCTAATAAATCAGCAAATTATTCTTACATTGATGCTCAATAGTCAGGCAAAATTTACATATTTGATAGTATATAATTATGTATGGACATGACTTGTTGTTGTGCCACTTGTGGTAGGAAGACCCAAGATTATCCTATTTTCTGTTATATGTGCAACGATTACTACTGTTCCGACCATTGTCACTTGGAAAAACATAAAGTACAATATCAAAAATATTGAATTGGAAGGAATAGCATGTACGATGATGATCTTTTGATATCACAATTAACGTTCCAACGTATTTATTTATAATATTATAATATTACATTTATTTTTTCATAGATATAACAACAATCTAACCCTACCAAATCATAACCACAATTTTATTCGTTCAGTCAATATCTAGGTATAATATCAAGATTACTATCTATTTAATCAGATATTAGAAGTTAAAGTATTGTATATCAGTCTTTCTATCGGGTATACACTATGATAAAAAATTTTATTAGATATTAATTTTTTTTAATTAAATCTTGTTTCATTTGATTAAACTCTTGTTCAGTTAGTGTTCCTTCCTCTTTCAGTTTTGCAAGTTTACGTAATTCATCTGCTACGGATATTGATTCATGAGCTGGGTCACTGATATCGTCTTTCTGATTAACTAATTCATGTGATTTGTCCTTTTCTGAAGGAGCTGATTTGCGGGCCTGCATTCCCGAACGAATGATTTCCACTAAATCTTCTGCTTTATCCTTTGGAATTGCCTCAATTATCCCAGTTTGATCATCTTCACCTTCGATTATACTATCCATCATTCCTAATTTGGTCGAACTCATTAATCCAACAGCTTTAAATCTTATTGTAGAAGATAATAACCCTTTTTCGAGCTTTAAACTGGTAATTATATCGTATGGAATATCAACTACATTCGCTTTGATCCCAAGCATATATGGATCTCTAATGATAATTCTTCTGTCTGTTGCATAAATGGTATTTGGTGTTAAATAGGAGCCTCCTGGTTTTATTTTTGATTGTCTTGCAACAAGTAATACTTTTTCATCTGAATTTAACATGTCAGCTATTTTATCAACGTCTTCCAAGTCCCCTTCATCAAGAATGGATTTTTTTGAATCTTCATTTTCTTTTTCTTTATCCTCTTTGCGGTCTCCGAAATCCAAAGGCATATTATAAAACTACATTTATCAAGTCTTATTTAAAATTATAGAGTTTCTTTTCTATACTATTAAAATTGCTTTTTACTTTATGGTTATGTAGATCTTGAATTTATGGATCTATCTAGATAGATATTGCTATTTATGATTTATCAACAGTTGCCTGGCAAAAAATAAATTATCTATTAACAAATATATCTGACATTAAGTTCCCTAAATGGTCACCAATGTTACAATTATCAAAAGTAGCTGATTATTAGTTATAACTATGTTCTCCACACCATACAGTGCCGCCTAACATTTTTCATGCTGCAAGTGTTTGATGTAGGATCTACCAACATTGATGATCCAACACTTTCACCTTCAATTCATAACTAATCTGTAAGTTGCTCTTATGTAAAAGAGTGTTTTTAACTATTCATCATCCTGTCTTTAATAGCATATGTATATTGGTTTTTTTGGGTTTGGACCTATTTCGTTTTTAAAAAAGTTCTACTCTATTAAAATTGCATAGTATAGATCTTTCTCAATATGGAGTTCCTTTGAGTCTTTGATTTTTGAATGCTTCTATGTACCATTCAAATTCTTCAATAAATCGTCCTACTCTTTTTTCATAAGATTGGTCTAGTAATCTACCATCATCATCAAATATATCTTGAACTTTAGATATTGAAAACGAAGATGAAATTGATGGTGCTCCTAATTCTGCAAATATCACTCTAAGATGCTGTACAGCATTAATTCCTCCGAATCTACCAACAGAATATGATACAATAGCAGAAGGTTTAAAATAATATTCCTCAAGAAAATAATCAAGTGTGTTTTTCATTGCTGCAGATATACTATGATTATATTCTGGAGTTATAGGCATGTAACCATCTGCTTCGACAATTTGATTTCTCAATTGTTTTAAGTTTTCTGACGGGTTTATAATTTCCTTATACATTTTATCTAAAAGCGGTAAATTAATTTCAAGTGGGTCTATAAAATAGACAACATGATCACGATTTTTCAATTTTTCCTCCATCCAACGAGCAACTTTAATACCTTGACGATTCTGTCTTACTGATCCAACTATAATAGCTATCTTAGCCAACGTACTATCATTTCTCTATCTAATTTTTAACTTTTATATCAAAATTAATTATTATTTAAGAGAAAAAAATTACTTTATCCTTACAAATAGATGGACATGGTATTAATCTTTTTTGTATACTGAGTATCCTAGAAACCAATAGACAATATTCCAAAATGTTGAAAGTTGTTTTTGATCCTCTACCTCATAGTCTTCTCTTATCTTTAACAAAAAATAATAAACATTTGTATCGTTGAGCTTGAAAGTAAAATTAACAGCATATAAAAAATATAGTATTTTATAATAACTTTGCTAAAAATATTAATTAATTATAAATCTCATAAAAATTATGATATATTATATTTTAGTTTTTATGTTCGACCGGTTTTTTACTGATAAGTTATAATATAACATTATCAATCCGGCTTAAATTTTAGTTACAGAAAAGAAGTGACCCTGTTTAATTTACAAACTCTGGCTTACATTTTACTTTTATTTCTTATACACATATTTTAAAGAGTGAGACATCCATGAAACCTGAAACATGAATTGTCAAAAACATAAGAAATTGATTTATTATTATTGACGTTCCAATGTATGACGATCCCACTTGGCACATATTGCCTCTGCTTCATAACTGCTCTGCAAGAAAGACAACAATACCTTATCAGGTGAATTGGCGGTCCTTACAACATCATATGGTAGAAGGAATTCTCCCATTTCTGGATGGTAGAACGCCTCTGGTGGCTGAATTGGATAGTCCTTAAATCCTTGAGGTTCTGGATAGGCATAAGCATAAAACACTGGTTCATCGATTGGACCTCCACCTGGCCAGAAACCACAGCTACTCACTTCATGGGAATATGCTTCTATTGCCACATAACGGGCCATATTAGGTGCACCTGGATGCAAAGGGGCTGTTCGTCCAGAAAATCGAGTGACTGCCAGATCAAAAGCTCCCCAGAAAAAATGTACTGGGCTAATTTTGCCTATAAACCTAGAACTAAACTCAGAGAGTATACGACTTCCTTGTGCCAGAATTCGCCATACCCGTTGTGCATATTCAGAATCATAGGTTGTATGTTTGAAGTCATTTTCAAATGGGGTTCGGTCCTGTACTTCAACTGGTGTTGTCCAGATAGTCACAGGCATCTTCAATGATCCCAACGCTGTCATTGTTTCTTTATAAAACTCAGCTACTGATTGCGATCTGAGAGAGATTTTCTTGGTAGTACCTTCATTTGTTTCAATGACCAACAAGTGATCTATAAAATCAAAGTCTATTTGGAGTAATTTATCATTGTAGGGCATAGGGGACGTTGTGAGTCCACGAGGTGTAACATACAGAGTAGTATTCCACCAGTGATTTCTGGGAGGAGTGAGTGCAAGTCGGATCTTTCCGACTATTTGTGTCCACATATGCAATGTGGCATACGTATCTTTCCATTCTTCTAATGGCAATGCTGGCCATGAGTTTGTAGTCATTGCTTTACTTCCTTGTGACACCATACCTTCGGATCACATACGATCCTATAATGATATATAGTACTGCAAGTTCTACTAATTATTTCTAGGAGTGTGGTCAGACGTTTACGTAATCTATGGTTGGGAATGTTATTATGGTTCAATTGAATCATATTCAAGGTTATTTAATCAATATTCTTAATTATTAAAATATCTATGTTAAACGGACATAATTAAATTAATATTTTATCCCAATGTCTATTGTATGATTTTTAAAAGTTCTACTAATAAAATAGACCTAAGACTTTCCAAGAAATTCTGTATATCTCGGAGGTAAATAATATATTTTCTCTGGTTTAATTTTACATATTACCCGTTGGATTGAAGGTGAATGACTTGGATATCTATCAATATTAAGATATTTTTTTGCAAGTTTGTCTATATGCTCATCAGCACCTATGGTTGTCTGTTCAATGACAGTTCCTTGAATTGTTATCATGCTATACGGGTTATTTTTATCAACAAGAGATAGAGATACTCTAGGATCTCTAGTAATATTTTTTTGTTTTATTCTTCCGTGAGCTGTATTAATTAATATTATATTATTATTGTCATCGATATCTATCCATATAGGAGATACCTGGGGTCTACCATCTCTCATTATTGTTCCCAGAAAAGCAAAATTTTTATCTTTTATTATTTTTATGACCGGTTCGCTGAGGACGCTTTTTTTTCCGTTGCTATCATCAATAGAACTCATATTTTTAAATTATTATCAGATATTGTTCCATATAGGTATTTTTAACCGCTCAATCTTGCTAATGATAATAAGAATAAATTAGATTTTATATTATTATATTACGATTCATTGCAGATATTAATTCAGAATACATTAAATCCAATAAGGTAGATTTAAGGAAGCTTTATAAAAACAGATTTCAAAAATATCCGAAGAATTTTTTGAAAATAGCAAAGGAAATAGTTAAAGAGTGAATAGATAATAATTCTGGTAATTCTCAAAAACATATATACTGATAGACACCTCGTTACTATGAACTGTTTAGAGAATAATGAATATAAAAAAATTATCAGTCTAAAGATAACAATCTTTTATTTTACCTTGTAGAAAATTCAGACCAATGTTAAAACATATGCCAGAATAATTAGATTAAAAAATAGATACTTGACGAATAGAATAACATCTTCTAATATTATTTAATATGGAAAATTATTTAGCATCCATGGCTTTGCAACTAGTATATCCTCTTGAATTAGATTGTGACCTGAAGGTTGCCACTTCAATGTTGTGTTTGCATTAGTCTTCTGAAACAACCTATATAGATTTTCTGTCTCAGTTTTTGAAACTATGGGATCTTTTAATCCTGCAGATATTAGTATTCTTTTGTTTAAAAGATTGGGTAGAGAATTTGGAATAAAAGGAACCATTGCTCTGAAAAGAATTGCACCTTGAAATAATTCGGGACGAAGAAAGAATATACTAACAGCTATATTTGCTCCATTTGAAAATCCAATTGCAATTGTCCTTTCTAAATTAAATTTATAATGTACGGAACATTTTTGGATAAAATCTGCAAGCTCGTGAGATCTAATTCTAAGATCTTCTAAATCAAAAACTCCCTCAGATAGCCTTCTAAAGAAACGAGGCATGCCATTTTCCAAAACTTTTCCTCTGGGACTCAATATCGATGCATTAGGTTCAATTTTTTTTCCAAGTAAAATAAGATCTTCTTCATTTCCACCAGTACCATGTAATAGTACAAGTGTTAATTTCTTATTTGAATCATCATATTCTTTTTTGTTGTTGGAACTATTTGTATAAGAATAAGAAGAATGAACAAAGATATGATGAAATCCAAAATCGTTTGATTTAATCATTTTACTGCTATTGTTTATTCTCCTTATTTCGAATTATCTTTATTATATTTGGGAAGATCTATCTTTGGCAATACCTTTTCTAGTCTTTCTCTTACTGGTTCAAGCCATTTTGGTAACATCAGTCTTTCTCCGAGATCTTCTACTTTTTGGTCTAGAGTAAATCCTGGTGGATCTGTAGCAATTTCAAATAAAACTCCTCCAGGTTCCCTAAAATATACTGAATGAAAATAGGTTCTATCAATTACTGGTGTAGGATTTAGTCCTATGTTTATAATATTTTCTCTAATTGATTTTTGATTTTCATCTGATGGCGTTCGAAATGCTATATGATGAACTGTTCCTAGTCCAATCATTCCATGAGGGGTATATGGTAAACAAAGAACATCTAATATTTTTGCGCCGGCAGTAGATTGTGAATTTTCTAGTTGAAATCTAAAACGGTTACCTTCATTTTCTATCATTTTGTATCCTAATTCATTTAAAATTTCTGAAGTCCTCTCATATCCTTCTTCAGAAAGACTTACAGAATAAAATCCTCTGATACCGTTTTCGTAGGATATTGGACCGTCTTTCCAAAATCTTTCATCATTCTCTTTAGCCGATGAATGGGCAATAAGTTCTAATTCAAGGCCATCAGGATCATATAGGGTTATTACTTGGTCATCTTCAAAACGTTTCTTAGGACCTCCAAAACAAACATTGTTATTTTTGAGACGAGTCTTCCAGTAATCAATAGATTTTTCAGGTACTAGAAAAGATGTTGTTATAGCTTGACCAGTACCTCTATGACCTTTTGGAGCATCGATCCATGGAAAAAAAGTCAGAATAGTTCCAGGATGTCCCATTTCGTCTCCATAATATAGATGATATGTAGTAGGATCATCAAAGTTTACAGTTACTTTTACCAGCCTAAGTCCTAATAATTTCGTGTAAAAATCAATATTTTGTTGTGGATTACTACAAATGGCAGTAATATGATGTAACCCAGATATCTGGTTTTTGTTATTCATGGGTGTATGTTTTATCTTACTCCTCCCTTTTCTTTTTTTCTTATCATAAATTTATCTATGATGTGGATAACTATTTGTGAATTCATATCAATACTGCTACGCAAAAGAATATCTGAATCATGATTGTAAACCCCGATATTGAGGATAAATCTGAAGAACAAGTAGGGCATTGTGGGATTATGAAGACTTGAAACGATATACCTATCTGTGCTGTTTGTAACGTATAAATGGGTGTTAACAGAAAACGGAATATTTAAAATTCACATCGTTTTTTAATGTGGATTGGATTAATAAAATAAACTAAAAGAGATGTTTATGAATTCTTTTTTAATTTCTGTAATTTAGTCATAATGTATCTTCTCATTTGATTATCCATAATGCTTTGATTAAAATCAAGACGGCCTATACAATCTATCTATAATCTGCTAATTACCAACTGATTTTTTCGTAAATTACTAACTTTACTTATACGTTTCATCTTCTGTATTTGTTAGTCTTTTGACATAATTCCTTTATCTCGGCTATCTGCTTACAGTAATGGTGATTTATATACGATTTATATACCATTTGCGAAATTCTTTTGATATAGATTGTCTGTTAGAGATGTTTCCATTTCTAATTTTATAAGTATTATTCTTATAATTAATTTAGTTTCTATATTATAACGCACTTCTCTTTACAACAAATTTAAATTCTCGTATTGCGTATTAATATTATATGAAAGTTGAAAATACTAGTAATTCCTGTTTTGAATTGTGTTTTGATTCAAAAGCAGAAGAAATAAAAACAAACCGTTCTCATAATCATCCTAAAAATTACTATACCTTAAGATATTTCTACAATCCAAATAAGACCTTTTTTCATCTCTTTATGCATACAATTGTTTATAATAAAATATCAAACGAGAATATAGAGAAACAAGGAATATTGTTAAGAAGTTGGAATCCTATAACCAAACGAGGAGAACGTTATGTTTTTAGAAAAGGAGAAGAAGGAGATGGTGATTTGAATTTGAAGAGAATTTATTTACCAAATACAAAAACAATTTTTAAATTTCCTAAAAATGAAGATATAAAGAAAGAAAGTTACTACAAGTTAGCAGAAGAGATAATAGCAGCGTGTCCTCATAAAGATATAGAATTAAAATTTAGCAATGATTAATTACAATCAGTATAAATAGATAGGTAATAACCTGCATTACTTAAGAAAAAAAGTTAGCTTTATTTTCTAAAAATTCCTAAAGGCTATTTTCTTTAAAATTTTTTCTGTATCATCTATTTTTGTTAAATATAAGATGAATTTTTGCTATCTTTTATTTGCAAGTTTTATCATGGATGGACCAAGATCGGCCGTAAATATCTTTAAAGTTTGGAATCTAGTTGATATTATAGTATTTTTGACCCTATTATCATTGGGCTCTGTTAACTTAAGATAATTTACCTCTGTCATTCAATTCGTTAATGAGATAATTCTCAAATGTTTTATCATTATACATAGATACAAAGAAATGTATCCGGTTATGTACATGAAATAGATTGCATTCATTTTTGACACATGGATAGTAGTCATCAAAACTCTCGATCCTGTCTTTGAAATATTGATTGACCCTTTCCATCAGACTTTTTTCTAATGATGAATGTAAATAGTGTTTCAATTTCAGTATATTACATGCTTCATAATACCATGTACCACCATCAGTATAAACAGGATGTCTTCCATACTTTTCCACTAATGATCTAATAAATTTTTCAGCAACAAGCATATTTCTCTCTTCGGATATGTAAATTCCCAGCACAGAACTATCTATTGGTTCTATACAGAACCATACCCAGAAATGTTGACTACCAATTTGAATAACAGTTTCATCTATTATGAATGCAGGTATTCTTTTACGTTTGTAAATTGGATATTCTGCAAACCTTTGAATCCAGTTCCATACAGAAACATGACTTCTTTATTGTCCTTGAAGATGACTAATGCCTTGGATGTATTTCTTAAACTCAAACCAAGGAAGTACAAATACAAAGAATACATTACTACAATTGTGGATGTTATATTTCTCTCAAATCGAATTTGCATACTAGATTAGAAATAGAATGTTCATAGCTAAATCTAGATCGTTAACTTAACACAGCCTATCATTGAGTAATTTGAAACCTTTTCTACAGATTATAATTGGAGTATGATAAATCTCTAGTCAATGAATCTTTTATTAACTTTTATATATATTATTTATGATGGTTTTGAAAGATGTGGTAACCTCTGATATACTAATAAAATTATACAATATTTATGATAGCCATAGAGATGCGATACTTTGGTTTTTAGAAGAACTAGATGTTGATAGTTACGATGAATACATACAAAAGTATGGAGGGTCATCAATCCAAAGATCTTATTTTATTGCTGTTTGTGGATTTTTTGAGTTATCAGGTGTTATTGTAAGCCATAGAATGATAGATCCTGACATCTACTTTGATATGTTCAATCCTACTCCATTTTGGAATAAGGCAATATCTACAGTAGAAGGAATGAGAAAAAAGAGACCACATATTTATGAGAATTTTGAAATGTTGAATAATAAAAGGTTAGGTTGGACAAAAAAACGAGAGTATGATAAAAAGAAAATATCTCGAGATTAAATAGAAAAGATCAATTTAGCTTAGTATATTTAAAATACAATATCTTTATTTTTAAAGTATATTTATAACCTAATAAATAAAGTAGTAACCATAGACAAAGGAGATTACTATAATATACTTATAGAGTAATTGAGATCATTGTTTCATATGAAATATCTTTTCAGGTTTTATTTTGAAAAGCACCCTTTTTTCTCCTGGTGATCTCCCAGGATATTTATCTTTACCAATATACTTTTTTGCCAATTTGTCTATATGTTCTTCGGCTACATCCCCACTAATTTGTTCTAGTACTTTTCCTCTTATCGTAACCATATCATACAGGTTATTCTGATCAGCTATTGCTAATGCGACTCTAGGATCTCGTGACATATTTTGTTGTTTAATTCTACCGATTGCAGTATTAATAAGAATATAACCATTCTCAATATCTGTCCAAGTAGGTGTTACTTGAGGAGAGCCATCTTTCATTAACGAAGACAAAAAAACAAAATTCTTATCTTCGAAAAGTTTTCGAATACGTGGATCATTTAGTTTATCTTTATTTTGTTTACTCACAATTAAATATCCACTATATTTCTAATAACTGTTCTATATATGGTGTTAAGATCACTAGAGTGGTAATATAGCTTCTCATCTTCTCACAACAATAGCCTAAGCATATATTTTACCTCAATAAGTAATTATTATCTTTATTTGAAAAATCAAAATACTGAAATGAATATCTAAATTTTATTTATTGTATGGGTTTTTCCTCCAAATGGATTATAATTTATTTACTAATTTAGTATATCTTCTGATTAGTTTCTTAAACATTTAAGTCGTTTGTCATGAATAATGTTAGTATTAGAAACATGGATACTTTCGATTGTATAGCCACTAAGCTTGACATAAGAGAGTATAGTAAACAAAAAATAGATATCGAAATAATAGACAAGATCCTTGAAGCAGCTAGGCTAACAGGTACAGGTCTTAATACTCAGCACTGGCGATTTATAGTTGTAGAAGATAGAAATAATCTCAATCAACTTGCAGAAGATAGTACAAGTGGAAAATGGGTGGCAGGGGCAAAATTTGCAATAATAGTTCTTACTAATCCAAAGTATAAGTATCATAAGATTGATGCAGGACGAGTATTGCAGAGTATGCAATTGGCAGCATGGAATTTTGGAGTTGGCTCAGGGTTATTTACAGGTATAAAAGAACAAAACCTTAGAAAAGACTTCAATATTCCTGAGGAGATGGATATTACTCTGGTAGTAGGTTTTGGATATCCAGCGAAAAAGAACTTGACTGGTAAAAGAAAAAACCGCTTACCCATTAATGAACTGGTTCACTATGAAATATATGGATAAATTAAAAGGAATATGAAAGGATATTATATAATTACTGTCATCATCTTCAATATTCATTCATAAAAATCCAAGAATTTCTTATAAAACAACATATAACTTGTAACATTTTCTTAATCTCTTAACAATATCCAAAACCACTATTGTAGTATAAAAGTTCTGAATAGATCATGATATTTTGCAACAACATGAATATAATTTTTAGATAATAAATAATTGAAAAGTAATTTAATTCTAATCTATTAGTCAGCTATTGATTGACTTTTTTATTCTAATTTGCCATAGTATTATACCGGATGCGCCAATGAGGGTACCTACTATTATTATAGCATAACCATTGACTGTCCATTCTGGATTTTTATACATGAAAGAAGAAGAGGGTCCAACAATTGACTTACTTTGCATTGTAAATACTATCCCAGCTATAATCATTATTAGTCCTATAATAATTAGATATTTTCCAGTACGTTTTGAAAAATGCAATATCCTTTTTTATTAATTAAAAAATAAGAGTCTTTGTAATTGCGAAAATTCTAAAAATTGCAGTAGTATATGTTTTTTCTATTTTAGTTTAATTTCTATCATGATATATCAAATCTTTTGTAATAACTTCATTTCATGGCATTGATCTGAAAATGGTTATGACTATCAAAAACGAAAAAGCCAATTTTGAATTCTATTCAGGTATAATTGATTAGATAATACATCAGTTGTAATAACCAAATTTATTATCCTTCTCAAAATATTAAATTGATTCATAAAGCAGAGCATATTATAGAAATTTTTATATTCATCTAGTTCTATAAAGTCAAGAGAGTCGAAAAAGTCAAATTGTCTAACTCAATCGAAAATGAAGAAAATCTATACCTATCCGTCAAAGAATCCTTTAATCGTGGTGTAATAAGAGGACCATCCCAGTCAAACTTTTTCGAATTTTTTGACTTTCTTGGCAACCCCTTTGATCCAAGTTTTTTAATAACAAATCAAAAACTGATTGCTAAAAGTACAAAGGTAATCATAAATAAATTAGCTGAAAGAATAGGTGCTTGTCATAAAAATGAAAGACATCTTATTTTAGTAGGTCCTGAATGCTCTGGTAGATCAACTATCCTAAAAATAATCGAAAATTTTCTAAATAAAGGTTTTGATATGAATTTCTCTCTATATGTTAATGCACAAGATAGATGGTCTGGATTTACAACAGCGGAAGATGGAAATGATGATCATTTTGATAGAATTGATAATTTTCAACAATGGGTAAAAGAAGTAGATTTTCAAAATAGTAGAATAATTCTTGTTGATGACGCTGATTCCTTCATTTCACATGCAGTACAGTATTGTAATGCAATAAAATTAGATGGATTAAGAGTACCTACTTTTATATACTGTATTACAAATGTAACATATTCTTATGTGATAAACAATGAAAGACTAAGCAAGATATTTGGGGATGTATTTTGGCTTGGAGTAAGGGAAGAAGGAGAGATAAAAAAAATTGTTTTAGAATCTACAAAAAATACATCAAAATCAGATATCAAACAATTAACGCTCTTTGATGATTATTCCTTGGATTATATAGTTAATCACTCGTTTGGATTACCAGGGTTAACAAGTTTATTTATTATATCATGCTTAAAGGCTTCCTATCAAACCAATATTAACAAAATAGAAAAAAGACTAATTCAAAGGGTAGCAGATATTGAGGGATTCACTTTAGCCAAAAAAATAGTAGATCGAAACTTAAATTTAGATGGCACTAAATATAAGATTCTAGTTGAAATTCTAAGACAGTATTATATTGATGGGGAAAGAGCAGAGCGAAAAAAAATTATATCTAAATTCTCAAATATGGCAAGATCTACCCTTGCTTATCACTTCAAAGATTTAATAAATGAGAATGTAATTCAGCAAGACCGCATAGGGCTTAGGGTATATTATACTTTACAAAAACCTATTAGATGTGCTTTAGAACTGATAGATTTGGGTTTAGCAGAAATAGAGACAAGAAAAGATTCAGATATCAAAGAAATGGCGAATATTGATCAAGGTATTGGAGATGTATAAGAATTGCAGAATATTAATAATCAAAAAGATGAAATAGAATTTTCATCTATTTTCCCATTTAGGATTGGTCATATCTCTACTTCTAGTTCTAGTCATATTAAACATATTAATAAAGAGAACACATCTACTTATAATAATTCTAATTTTGACTCTTCAATTAAAATCTTAACAGAACATCTTTTAAAAGTACCTTTTCACTTTGAACCTAATAATTATCAGTCAGGTTATGCTATTCCTTCTATTTTAAATCTCAAAGTTGTGGTAATTCCCTATTATGAAATAATTGATGGAAATATAATTCAGAATGTAACTGATAAAGAAAACATAGGCGAAGTAATTAAACAAACCACAACCATTAAAGCTCAAAAGTTAAAGTATATTATTGATGCTAGTACCTTTGCAAATAGTAAAATAATTTTAGTTTGTAAAGTTAAAACCGTAGATCAAGCTCGTGACTTTCTTTCTGACTATTTAAAAACAATAGGATTTAAGGAAAGTAACGATACTTGGAATTTTGTATATGATGAGTCAGATTTTATTATGCAACAATTACTTCTATCACTTTACGATTATTGGCCTACAAACGAAAGCCAGACAACGTCAATAAAAATAGGAGGCAAAACAATATCAGCCAATTATTCAGGACGAGGAAAATACGATTTAAGGTTAGAAGAAGTTAATGAGGAAATAAAAAACCGTATTATCAATGGTGACCATATAGAAAATATTACACTAAAACCGCCAATCGGTATTACAGGAATCAAATTAAGAAAGTCAGTACCAAAGATTAGCATTAATGATCAAGGAATTATCAGTTGCAAAGCAAATATCAACTACGAAAATTTTGTCATAATAAAGTGGTTTATTGAAGAAACTATCAATATCATAAAACAACTAAATAAAATCAAACAACCAAGAGCATCATATATCAAACTTGAAGATTTTATTACCCAAGAAATAGATCAGGTCACAGATTCAAAACTTCCAATTTGTGACAATTCATTAAAAATTAACAATAATGAAAAAATTCTCAGGGGCATGAACGATTGATCGATAATCAGTCAAATTGGCGTTTGAACCATATTGATATACCTAACCCTAATAATATCAGGAATGTTGATTCCTGTTGTGATGTTCTCGATTTTAATTCTACAAAGACAAATATTTCCAATGGAAATATCTTTCATAAAGATATTAATAATGATTATACTTTAACTTCCAAAGATGTTATAAGAAAAATAAATCCAGTAGTAATTCCTAGGATAAGTGCTATAGCCAATATTGGTCTCTGTGAACGTGCAGCTTATAATATCTCTTTCTTTGGTATGGAATCGGATAATAATTTTACTGCTGAAGGAGTAATAGGTAATGCAATTCATAGAATCACTTTAAGATCAATGATAGAGATTATAGAGTCACTAAAAAATGATAGTAATAATGCCATCAATTCTTCTACAAATATTAGCACTAAAAAATCTAAAGCTAAAGAAATTTTTATAAAAAATGCGGAAAGAGATATCAAAATCAATTGGAAACATTTTATGCTTTCAAATATAGAAAATCCCCTGCCTTCCATCCTGGATGATTTGGAAATCAGAGCTGTTAGATTAGTTCATCAGATATTTGTAAAAGAAGAAGAGGAAGAGAACAGGCAAATTATTTTTAGACCGGAATTTACAATTCGTAATATCAAAATTCCACTAGAAGGCCGAATTGATTTAATTAAAATTAAGCTTTCAAACAAAGAAAGAGGAAAATGGAAAAATTGCTATAATGGAATTCATTATTTAAATTCATATGTGACTGCAGAAGATTTAGTTAATTTAGAAAAAGAATCTGTAGAAATAGTACAAATAAAAACAGGCAATTATCGACCAAGAACTGCAGTTTGGAATCTTCAAGCCGATGCTGAAGCACTTCTACTTATGCAGACATTGAATCTTAAAGAACCTCCTAAATATACATGGCAATTTGCTGATAAAGATGGTAACAGAAAAAAATTTGATTTTGCAAAAGTATACAAAGTAATAAATAAATATATACAAATTTGGAAATCTGAGGTTTCTCCACAAATTACTGGTTTTTGTCCTAAATGCCCATTGCGAGGAGGATGCTTAAATTGGGCATTTGTTAGTAACAATTCACTAACAGAAGATAAAAGAATAAAAAGGAACTTAGAATTTCGTCTTTCAAAAAGAATAAGAGAAGAGGTTTCCCTTGATGATCGCTGGAAGGCATATGTAGTTTTACAGTCGGCAGAGAAAAGACAAAGAGAAGGATCTGCTATTACAAATTTGTATATTGATACTTCTTCAGTTGATTACGAGAAACAAAAAATTACTTTAATAGGTGATGAATATTTTGGTCAATTCTTAGATTTTAGCGTAGGTGAACATGTGACTATTTCTGATAGTTCTCCAAATTTAGGAAGTAATCCTAATGCAGTTATAAGAGAAATTGATATCGAAAGAAAATCAATTACACTTGAATTTTACAGAGATGATTTGTATTATCTTTTGTATGATAACAGAGATAAATCACCTCTTACTATTGACAGATTTAATTTTAGCAGTGGATTAATATCAATGAAATTTCTTGATAGTTTCTTTAGACTGTCTTCCCATGCTGATGAAATAGTATTAAAGAATAGAAAGGTTAGGCTAAATGAGCAGAATATTGTTTGTATGTAAAGAAATTAGTTATTTGATATGAGTGGTCTGATATTAAAAAATTGAGTGCTGGTCTAAAATTTCCATCATTTGATGAAATTGAAAATTTTGAACAAAAGATGGCAAGATATAGAATAAATTCAGAAAAAACAGTTCCTGTCACCGGACCTCCTGGTACTGGAAAATCAACAGTTATCTCACATTGTTGTTTTGATCTTTTAAATGACGGATATTTTCCAATATTAGTTACTGCTCCCACTAATGTGATGATTGATAGCATTTTATCAAAAATAGATTCTCTTTTACATCGAGAAAATATTCAACTACCTAGTGGATTCGTTATTAGATATGGTAACATTGCAAATTTAAGTAGAACATACAATCATCTTATCAAGTATGCATTTGACAATATTGTAGATGATTATTATTGTTCAGGTTATTCTAACTGTGTCATTAGCAATTTCTCTAATAAGATCACAATAGCCAAAAATTTATTTCAGAGCGCCAAAATAATATTAAGTACAGATTATAGTGCTAAAGATCTTGGCAATATAATTAAAGTTGGAGCAGTCATAGTAGATGAGGCAGGTTTAGTAGGGCTTGACAGAATGGGAATGTTATTTTCCTCATTAAGAGAGGATAATGGTAAAATTATAGCCATTGGGGATGATAAACAACTACCACCAGTGTCCCATGATTATGTAACTGAAAGCATATTTAGTTCTATTTTGGAACATTTTCAAACTACTTTACTTAAAAGAGAATATAGGTTTAATAAAGATATTTTAGATTTGATTAATCCTTATTATGAATACAAACTTGAAGCTGATTCTTCCGTTATGAATATATCTACAGCAGATATTACAAGTAAAGAATATGATGGAATCAATGATAACTTATATAGAGTACTTAAACATGACAAAAATGTTGTATTTGTTGATACTAATGGAAAATGTAAAGAAGAAAAGCATTTTACTAATAAAGGGGAAGTCTCAATTATCAAAGAGATCGTTGATGGATGTATCAGTATTGGAATTACGGATATTATTGTTACAACACCATATAAACAACAAGAAAGATTATGTAATTTTTATCTACACAATGGAATAAGAATTGGAACAATTGATGAATTTCAAGGTCAAGAAGCAGAAGTTACAATAATATCAATGGTTAGATCGAACAATCAAACAAACTATCATGAATCTATAGGATTTATTAATATTCCACGATCATGTGTTGCTTTTTCTAGAAGTAAGAGAAAAACAATAGTGGTTGGAGATAGAAACACACTTATGAAAAATAAGTTTTTATCTCATTCTATAAATACCATAACTCAAAAAGAGGGGTTTATTTTATGGAGAAAATACTAAAATTTACCCTGTTATCATTTTTCTAATATCACTATCTTTAGTGCTTATTTAAGCAATTTCATAGGATAACCTAGATATCCAGCTACCACGAAATTTTAAACAAATAAATTTTATTATAGAATTTACTGGAATACACAACTTCATAGTTTGTATGATATTTTATCACCTAGAAGTTAAAAAATTTATTGATAATTTAAGAAAAATATACTAAAATAGGTCTAAATATACAAGAAAAATAGAATAAACCTACTTTATCCTTAAATCTGAGTCCATTTTAGAAGATAATTTTTATCATAGTCTTCCCTAATATTGTTTGGGGTGGATTTGTTAGAATTCCTCCGAAGTAAAAGAATATATTTAAACAAATAAGCAAAAATTTTACCTAAGTAATATACAAAAATGTAATTCTTAAACTAAAAGATTAATTTGAAAGATATTATTCTTTTTTGTATTGTTTAGATTCTTCTTCTGTTACTCTTAAATAGACAGTATGGCCATCGAAACGCTCTAGCAAATTTTTCGGGATATAGAATTTGTCTTTATCTACCTTACCTTTTTGAGTTATTATGTATTCGCCTGAAATTTCTTGAATTTCACCAAGGTCAGCATCACCTAAACCTCTTGCCTCTTTTTTAATAATATCTCCGGGATTGTAGTCTGTTAAGTCATTTGCCATAATATATTGATTAACATGGTATTTATATAAGTTCTTTTTGAGATTGGTAAAATGTCAGTAATTTAAAAAGAAAGATATAATTTTTTATAGCAATCCATCTTTAAGTTCCATTAGATATAAAATAATTACTTGTTTCACTATAATAATACTAATACTAACTTAAAATACGAGTAAATCTAGATATCAGACAATAAAAGTTATAATAGTAAACAGAAATAAAATGATAGAAGATATTAAAAAATTGGCCCAATATGGTTGATTTACATCTTATCATCAATTGTATAACATGAACATACAAATTTAAACTAGTAAAATATTTTTGTCTTCATAATTTTTTTATCTTATTTTGTTGTATTTGTAGAATTTGTAAACCTTTAGAATTATAAAATATTGAAGTTAAATAATTAATGTGATAACAAATGATAAAATGAATGTTCTGGGAATTGCTTCTAGTATGCGAAAAGAATCCACTAGCACTAGAGCTTTAAAATTAACACTTGATATAGTTAAGACAAATTATGATGCAGAAATCCAAGTTTTAGATTTAAAACAAACGATACTACCATTTTTGTATTATCAAGAACACAATAAAAAAGCCGAAATCTCGATAGCTGAAAAAAAGGTAAAGTGGGCTGATGCTTTTATTCTTTCCACACCTGATTATCATGGTTCTATGGCTGGTTCAATGAAAAATTTTCTAGACTACTTTTGGTCTGAATTCGCTGGAAAACTTTTTGGGTATATATGCTCATCTCATGAAAAAGGTTTGACAGTAATGGATCAAATGCGCACTGCTGTGAGACAATGTTATGGATGGAGTATGCCTTATGGTATCTCTATAAATGGAGAAAAAGACTTTAAAACAAATGGAGATATTAGAAACGAAGCAGTATTACGAAGAATGCAAATGTTAGCTCGAGATATTGTAATATACGGTAAATTACATAGAAATCAGTTTCTTAATGATTTAAGTTCCCAAGAAATAAATACATTTGCCTCTCATTATAGACATTGATTTAGAACTAATTTATAACTAGATTACGTTCTACTTAATTCAGTGTCATTATTGTTGTATCTACCATAGACTATTATTATTGGATCAACATCCATAATTATTTTAATTGGTTCAAATATAATTTTCACAATTTACTACTTTTCTTATGCTGTACATTCAATAATTTGCAAGTCATAACCTTCTTTTATCTCAACGAATTTAAGTGATTTGTTTGTGATAAAATAATAAAATAGTTAATTTTTATATTTTATAGTTTAAATTATTTTAAAAATCAATTGACTATATTGACATGGAATAAATTTTGGATAGTAAAGTATAATTAATTTATTATGCAAGACGATTTGAAAACGTAAAATTCAGAACTAAAAAAGATATATTTATAATAGTAAATGTACGGAGACGGTTTAATTTAACTAATTGTCATAGCCTAAATCGTATGATCCCTAAGTATAGCACATAGGTAGGGATGCTTAGACTATGACAGACTTTGCCAATGGTTTGAATTTTGTAAGATTTCATAATAAGTAAATAAATTTAGTATTTATTTATTCATCAAGTTCTCATTCTCGAATATGATTATAATGAATTTCCTTTTTTACATTATTCGGAATCTGTCTCTGGATACTCATTTTCATTCGCGATAATTATGGGAGCTCATTAGAAGAATACAAATATAAGATAATTGATAGAGTTCACTTTTAATAGATTATAAATTGAGAAATACAGGAACAAAGATTAGATTTAGATGATAATCAATATTATATATTCTTTTAATAATTTCTATATATTTTTACTTTGAATAATTATTTTTAATAAATACTTTTAAATAAAAATGAAGAGAGAATCAATATTGTCATATCTTTTTTATATTCCTAATTATATTATGTTTACAGATTTGCATATTGAATTCTGAATTCAATACCCTATTAATACCAGTAATATATTAACTGCAATTTCTATGTTTATAAGAAGACCAAAATATGATAATAATACTCGTAATAATAAAAAGTTAATCACATATGCTGACTATATTTTCAAGTAAAATTTAAATTTTTATTTTCTAATTTTTAAAAATTAACTATACAATTAAATATTAAATTAGCCTAATTTTCAATCCATAATTCAACGTATCTCATGTATAGAATTATTCTGTATTATTCTATTTCTGGCGATTATTAGTATATGTAACTTGCATTTGGTATATTTGATTCTATAAATTTAAATTTTTATTTTCTAGAATGATAATAATATATTCAAATTAAATACTAGTATTTCTAAATAGTTTTTATATGTTAAATCTTGAAGACAAAATAACCATTCAAGAATTAATTACTAAATATAATCTTGCCATAGATAATAAAAGATTAGATGAATGGATTAACACTTGGACAGATGATGGAATATGGACTACAACTTTTGGCGAAGCAAAAGGTAAATCAGAACTAAAAAATATGATTAACCAAATTACAAACGAATTCGCTAGTGGAAAAAGACATTTTTCTACTAATATTATAATTGAAGACACACAAAATAATATGGCCAGTGCAAACTCATATCTAACCGTAATTGAAGCGTATAAGAGTCCACAAGTAGTAGCCTCAGGCACATATAGCGATATATTAAAGAAAAATAATACTGGGGAATGGAAATTTTTTCAACGTAAACTAGATATTGACCTTGTAAATGAATCTAAATAATAAAAAATTGTGGTTGTTATCACTTTATTTTTAACTTATAAAATTTTTGTGTAAAAAGTATTTAAAATTTTATTAGTTAATTATGAGAGTAAAATATGATTGGAGGATATAATGATATTATTATACACTCTCTTCAACTGCTAATTTACCTGTAAAATCCAATGTAAACATTGAGATTGGATTGACTCTTTGGATAA